>NZ_JBWKWB010000004.1:0-416634 GCF_059421985.1 Pseudomonas sp. GW821-FHT02A11 | reverse complement strand
GAAGCGACCAATACCTACCACCTTGATCTGGTGGAACTCGCCCATGGCATGGGGCATCGGTTGTTTGTCGTTGACGCCGCTCGCGTCAATAAATATCGCGACAGCCTTGGTAAGCGTGCCAAAACAGATGCATGCGATGCGCACTTGCTGGCTCGCTACCTGGAAAAGGAAGGCGACGAATTGCGCCAGTGGAGCCCGCCACCGGTGTTGCATACCCGGCTTAAGCATCTGCTGCATCGCAGAGCGTCGCTGGTCGCCAGCCAGACCTCGCTGCGACAAAGCTGGAGAGAGGAAGTGGCGCTCAGGAAGGAGTTCGAGAAGCTGATGCGCCGCTTCAACCATCTGGTGAAAAGCATCGAAAAGCAGCTCAAGGACGTGTTGGTCGAGTTCGGTGAGCTGGACCAGGTCAAGCGTTGCCAGAAGATCGAAGGTGTAGGGTTCCTGACCGCTACAGCGCTGTTTGCCGCATTTCTTCGGGGCGAGTTCAAGAGCGCGGACGCCTATATAGCCTACCTGGGGCTGGATTTGCGGGTGTCGGACTCAGGAAATAAATCGGGTCGACGTAGGCTAAGTAAAAAGGGTGACCCGGAGGTGCGACGGTTAGGCTTCAACGCCGCGATGGCCGCCTGTCGATCAACGACGTGGAACCCGTATTACGAAAAGAAAGTAAGGGAGGGCAAGGCCAGAACGGAGGCGTTGACGATCTTGATGAGAAAAATAGCGGGAGTCGCCTATTCGTTGCTGAAGAAAAAGCAGGATTACGACCCTGCCAGACGTTTGGGGGTTGCCCCCCAAACATAGAATCTCCTACAGCTGAAACTTCGCCAGGCACGCATTTTTGCGACGCCGATGTTGCCACTGCAACGGCACGTATGCCCCCCGTTACAAACCCCACATACCCACGACACCCGCACCGTCGACGCTGCATAAGCCGGTGCACTGTGCCGGTTTCATTCATCTGATGGGGAGTCAGTCCGATGGTCACAGGCATCAGCGGCAGCAGTAGTTATTCCAGCTACGTCAGTTCGAACAGCAGCACCAGCGCCACCGGCAACAGCAAGAAATTCGCCGACGAGCTGCTGAAGAAGCTCGACACCAATGGCGACGGCAGCATCGACAAGGACGAGCTGGGCTCGGCCCTGTCCTCGGATTCCAAAGACGGCATCACCGTCAGTCTGAGCAAGGCATTTGGCGATCTGGACAGCAACGACGATGACAGTCTGGACGCCGATGAGCTGGCCTCGCTGACCCCGCCTCCTCCGCCGCCCATGCAGATGGACGCCGGTTCCGCCGCCGATGAAGCGCAGGACCTGCTCAGCGCGCTGGACACCGACGGTGACGGCAGCGTCAGCAGCGACGAGTTGACCGCCGCACTGAGCAACACCGACAGCAGCGCCAATAGCTCTCAGGTGTTCGATGCCCTGGACACCAACAAGGACGGCACCGTCAGCCTCGAAGAACTGACCGCCAGCCTGCAGACCCAGCAGCCACCACCACCGCCGACGCAAGACGCCAGCGATCTGTTCAGCAGCCTGGACAGTGACGGCGATGGCAGCATCACCGCTGCCGAGCTGACCAGCGCCCTGCAGAGCAACAGCGCGTCGAGCAGCACCAGCACTACGAGCAGCGACCCGGTCAATTCGCTGTTCAGCGCTTTGGACGCCGACAGCAGTGGCGACGTCAGCACTGACGAACTGACCGCCGCGCTCAAGCCGGACAGCTCTGCACAACCGCAGAGCACCACGACCCAGGCCACCGAAGCCCTGAATCGCATGGTCGCGGCCCTGAGTGATCGCTACAACCTCAACAGCACAGCGACAGCGGGCAAGTACCTGAGCACGTCCGCCTGATGCAAAAAACCGCCGCCGGACGTCTGCCCGGCAGCGGTTTCAAGTGGATACCCATCAGCTATTTCGGCAATGGCCGCCCGCGGCTGTCTGCTACCCAATCGAGCACCAGGCTGTACGCCACGGCGAGCAACGTCGGGCCAATGAACAGGCCGATAAAGCCAAACGCCAGCAACCCGCCAAACACCCCGAGCAACACGATCACCAACGGCAGGTTGCCGCCCCGGCTGATCAGGTAAGGCTTGAGCACGTTATCGACGCCACTGACGATGAACGTCCCCCACAGCCCGAGAAACACCGCCATTCCGTATTCGCCCTTCCAGGCCAGCCACGCCGTGGCCGGAATCCAGATCAGCGGCGGGCCCATGGGCACCAGGCTCAGCAAAAAGGTGCCTATGCCCAGCACCAAGGCTCCCGGCACCCCGGCGATCAGGAAGCCGATCAGCGCCAGAATCGCTTGAGCCGCTGCCGTGCCGATCACGCCGTTGACCACCCGCTGAACCGTGCCAGCCACCAGATCGACGTAATACTGCGCCCGGTCGCCGATCAGTCGCTCCAGCAGGCTGAGCACAAACGCCGCCACTCGCGGGCCATCGCGATAGAAAAAGAACACGAAGACGATGCTCAGGGTCAGCTCAAGAATACCGCCGCCGATCTGCGCGCTGCGCGCCAGCAGCCAGTTGCCCACCTGCCCCAGGTATGGCTTGATGCTGGCGAGCAACGCTGCGCCCTGCTGATCGATGGTGGTCCAGTAGCCCACCAATCGTTCGCCCACCAGCGGAATACTGCCCAGCCAGGTGGGCGGATCAGGCAGGCCATCGACCTGTACGTCCTTGACGAACACCGTGGCGTCGCGGACGTGATCGGCGAGGTTGAAACCCAGCCACACCAAGGGAGCTGCCACCAGCAGCATCCAGCCAATGGTCAGAATGCCAGCGGCCAGGGATTCCCTGCCTTTGAGTGCGCGGGTCAGCAGGCGCATCAGCGGCCAACTGGCGAAGGCCAGCACCGCGCCCCAGAACAGCGCCGACCAGAACGGCGCCATGACCCACAGGCAGGCACCGAGCAGCGCCAGCAGCAGAATCTGCACCAACAGGCGATCGTTATTGAGCATGGTTCATTCCGTAGAAGAGAAGTCCAGGAACTTGAGCATAACGGCGAACGTCGTCGCTCGCCGCGTTTAAAGCGTGAAACGCTGGAGATAGAGCGCGTTTCAGCGAATCAGTTCGATGAGCAACCCGTGAGCCTCGCGAGTGCCGCCTTCCAGACGTGCCGCTCGCACGCCTTTACCGATCAAGGCCTCGCGCCAGGCCTCGCTCTGCGCGCCTGAAAGGCTCACGCGCAGGCTGCTGTCCAGGTTCAAGCCCCGTGACAGCAAGGTCGTCCATGGCTCGGCAGGGGCTACGTCGAGCATCGGCAGGTCCAGCTCACCCGTGCTTTTCAGTTCTCGCAGCAAGGTCGCGGAAGTCGGCAGCAATTCGCCCAACGGCGCATTGGCCTGGAACTGCTCGACATGCAGATAGGCGCGGCGATTGCCCCGGGTGACGCTGTACAGTGCCACCAGCGCGTTGTCGTTCGGTGCGGCGAGACGCAACAGCAGGTAAGCCTGACCGCTGTCGGCGCCATACAGCCTCGCATTGCCGAAAACCTCGTTGGCCCACAGGCTGCTCTCGCCACAATCGCGTGCCTGACACCAGAACAGCAACTGCGCATCCTGCTTCTGCAGCGCTTCACGGGCAGCGGTAAACGCCTCATCGGCGGTGCGTTCGGGTGGTAACTCATAGGTGACGGACGTCGCGCTACCACGGGCCGACACCTGGCCATCGAAGCGCAACTGGCCGCTGATCTTGCGAATCGAGCCCATCGGATAGATGCGTTCAAGCTCGGCAGCGGGCCGGTAATCGACGATTTCCGCGTCGGTGGGCCTTGGCAGGTTGGCGAAATCCTGGCTTGCCGCGACATCGGCCGCCTGACCGAGCCCGACATAACCGCTCAGGCTCAGGAGCAACGCGAGCGCACGGGGTAAATGCATGGTGGCTCTCATCGGACGGCAATCGGCGGACAAACAAATGCCGCACAAGTGTGCGGCGCGCAGGGAGGTGAACAATGTGTGCGTGGGCAGTGGTCCATCTGCTGTCTCCTGTTTCAACTCGCCCAGCCTCGACAGTTGCGATGCGCAAGTCAAGAAACGGCGAAGAACCGATTGAAACAGTCTGCAACAAGGCAGGCGCCCGCCTCGTCATTCAGATGCAGATGGTGCCCGCCGGGCAGTGCAGTCACCTGAAACGGCACGCTCGCCAGCAGCTCTTTGTTCTGCGCCAGCATGCCCTCCTCGGCCACCAGCAACTGTGCAGGACAGCGGATGGCGTTCACGAAGGAAAGCGCCTGCGCCCGCGTCAGACGCGTCGCCGAGGCCAGGGTCAGGCGACTGTCGCTGCGCCAAGTGTAGCCGCCGGGCACCGGCATCAAACCGCGCTGAGCCAGCAACTCGGCAGCCTCACGACTGACCGCCACCACGCTCTTCATGCGCGCTTCGACCGCTCGGTCCATTTCGGCGTAGACCGGCTTGCGCTTGCTCGACTGCGCCAGCTGCGCCTGCAACGCCGCGCCCATTCGTTCGGCGGCGCTTTCCGGCTCGCCCAGTGGCGGAATCAACCCGTCGATCAGGGCCAGGCGGTTGATGCGGTCAGGCAAGGCGCCGGCGACGATCACCGAAACGATGGCCCCCAGGGAGTGGCCGAGCAGGGAAAATTTCTCCCAGCCCATTTGCTGCGCCACCTGCAACACGTCATGGGCGTAATCCGGCAGCGCGTAACCGGCACCGGGCGGACGATGATCCGAATGGCCATGACCGGCCATGTCCAATGCCAGAATGCGCAGGCCTTTGAGCTTGGGCGCCAGGCGCGCGAAGCTGTTGGCGTTGTCCAGCCAGCCGTGCAGAGCAATCACCGGATGACCGTCCTGGGGGCCGAACAGGTGCGCCGCCAGTTCGATGTGAGGCAGGCTCAGGCGAACTTCTTCAACGGAGCAGGTCATGCCCGGGCTCGCTGGCGGGTCTGGGTGTCGTTGGCCGAGCGGGCACGATCGGCCCAGCGGGAAAACAGGTTTTTGAGCATCTGCGCGGTGTCCTCGGGGTACTCCAGCGGGAACATGTGCCCGCCCGGTACCGAAAGATACTCGCCTTCGCGCATGCTTTTCACCGACAGCGCATGATGGCGGCGCACCACATCGCTGTGCTCGCCCCGCACCATCGCCAGCGGCACCCGCAGATGACGGGCCATGCCGGGGCTGGTGTGGGGCACGCTGCGGTAGATGCTGATCTCGGTGGCCGGGTCGAAGCGCAGGCGCAACTGCGCGCCGTCGGCTTGCAGGCCATGCAACAGATACGCCTCGAAACACTCGGGATCGAAGCGCCGGAACAAGGTCTTGCCGGAGAAATAATTGCGGGCCGCGTCCAGGTCGCTGAACACCTCGCGACGTCCCAGCGTGCGCCCGGCCGGGGTGATGCGATCGATGAAACCGAAGCGTTTGGCCGCGCGAATCATCCATTGATCGAAGCGCGTGAGCACAGGCGAATCGAGCATCACCACGCCGCGATACAGCTCGGGATGACGCAATGCCGCGTGGTAATGCAACACGCCGCCTAGGGAATGCCCGACACCCCAGACCGGTTGCGGTTGTTCGCGCAGATGATGGATCAGCTCATCGACCAGATTGGGCCAATTGTCTGTCACCGGGAAACGTGGGTCGTGGGCATGCTGGGCCAGATGAGTGACCTGGAATTCCTCGCCCAGAGCGGCGAACAGCTTGCCGTACGTGGCAGACGGGAAGCCATTGGCGTGAGCGAAAAATACGTGTTGGGTCATGCCGGCGCGTCCAGAAATCCCGATCAGGATGCAATTGTGCGCATCGGCGTCGTGCGCCAGCAATGACCGGAACTGCCATCGGTGATGACACTCCGGTCATGACGCGTCGCAATCAGCGTGCTGGCGGCTGCTCGCCCAGCGGAACGACCGCGACGGTCAGGCGCGAGATGCAGCTGGCCTTGCCGTCGTCGCTGGTCAGGCGGATGTCCCAGACGTGGGTGGTGCGACCGATGTGCACCGGATGCGCCACCGCCGTGACCCGACCGCTGCGCAGGCCGCGCAGGTGGTTGGCGTTGATTTCCAGGCCCACGCAGAAGTACTTGCTGGTGTCGATGGCCAGGTAGCTGGCCGACGAGCCGACGGTTTCCGCCAGCACCACCGATGCGCCGCCGTGCAGCAGGCCGTAGGGCTGATGGGTGCGATGATCGACCACCATGCTGGCCGTCAGCGACTGCTCGTCGAACGCCTCGAAACGGATGTCCAGCAGCTCACCGATGGTGTTTTTCTGCATCGCGTTGAGGGCTTCGAGGTTGGGGGTTTCACGCCAGAGGCTCATGGTATTTCCTTATTATTTGAGGTGTTATTGAAGCGCACCACACAGATTCGCCGAGCGTGATACCTGTGGGAGCGAATTCATTCGCGATGCGATGGTAGGGACGACAAATATGCACCGGCTGTACCGACGTCTCGCGAATGAATTCGCTCCCACAGAATCATCCGCCGTCAGCAATATTCGGGGATCAGACCGGATGCCGCACACCGATCAGGCTCATCGCCCCCGCCAACGGAAAATCCGCCTCCAGCTCGGCCAGACTGGCCGTGTGCATCGCGTGGGCCTGTTGCACATTGCCATGCACCGCCAGACCGATCAGCGACCCCACCAGCGGTTGGTGACTGACCAGCAACACGTCGTCGGACGCGTACAGGTCCAGGTTGTCCAGCACCTTGCGCGGGTCGCTGTCCGGGGTGAGCCAGGGCACGGTGACGACCGAGTCGGCAAAACCCAGCGCCTGACGCACCAGCTCAGCGGTTTGCTGGGCGCGCACGTAGGGGCTGGCGATAATCCAGCGCAGCGGCTGGCCCATCAGCTGCGCGGCGCTGGTCAGAACTTCTTCGCGGCCATTGGCAGTCAGCTCGCGTTCGGCGTCGGTGCGGGCCCGGTTCTGGGCTTCGCCATGACGCAGAATCCACAATTTCATAGCTTGGGCTCCTCATCGCGTACCGGATGGGCAGCGGCGGGAACTTTGTGTGGCGCCTCGCCTTCCGGCGCGCGAGGTGCAGGCCAGTCGGCGAACGGCCAGGGTTTCTGGTCGGTGTGAAAGGTGCCGAAGCGACCGATCTGCGCAAGGAACTGGCTCAGGCTGTCGCCGAAAGACATCAGGCTCAGGCTCGGCGCGCCGTAGAACAGGCGGTAGGCCAACTGCACCAGCACCACCACCGCCAGCACGAGTTCCGCGACCTGCCAGACCACCACAAACACCACCATCCACAGGATGCGCAGCAGGATCGATTCGTGTTGCTTGAATTTTGACTCGTTCAAGAGCTTCTCCACTGAGCTAGAAAACACAGGTGCACTGAAATCAGTTGAAACCACTGGTTGAAATGAAATCGACGTCGGTCTTGGGTTCGGCGCGCATCAGCAGTTCGATGACCTGCTCCAGCGTGCGCCCTTCGAAGAGAATCGCATGCAGGCCCGCGACCAGCGGCATGTAGACCTGCAACTCCTGCGCCTTGGCCTTGAGCACCTTTAGCGTATTGACGCCTTCCGCCACTTCGCCCAGGCGAGTCACGGCTTCATCCAGGCTCAGCCCTTGGCCCAGGGCGAAACCCACCTGATAGTTGCGGCTCTTGGGCGACGAACAGGTGACGATCAGATCGCCGACACCGGCCAGGCCCAGGAAGGTCATGGGGTTGGCGCCCTGGCTCACGGCAAAGCGGGTCATTTCGGCGAGCGCGCGGGTGATCAGCATGCTTTTGGTGTTCTCGCCCATGCCCAGCGCCACGGCCATACCGGCGATGATTGCGTAGACGTTTTTCAGCGCCCCGCCCAGCTCCACGCCGAAGCGGTCGGTGCTGGCGTACACGCGGAAGGTACGGCCATGCAGAGCGGCCTGCACTTCCCGGCACAGTTCATCGTCTTCACTGGCTACCACGGTGGCGGTCAGCGCGTGTTCGGCGATCTCGCGAGCAAGGTTGGGGCCGGACAGCACGCCAATGCGCGCCTGGGGGGCGATGTCTTCGAGGATTTCGCTCATCAGCTTGAAGGTCTGCGCCTCGATGCCTTTGGTCAGGCTGACCAGCATCTTGCCCGTGAGCAGTTCGACATGGGGGGTGAGCACGCTACGCAGCGCACTGGACGGCAGGGCGACGAACACCAGCTGGCTCTGGCTCAGGGTGCTCTGCAGGTCGGTCACCGGCTCCACCGCATCGAGCACCTTGATGCCCTTGAGGTAGCGCGGGTTCTCGCGATTGACACGAATCGCCTCGGCCTGCTCGGGGTCGCGCATCCATTGCAGGACCCGATGACCGTTCTCGGCCAGCAGGTTGGCCACGGCCGTCCCGAAGCTGCCACCACCCAGAACTGCGATCGGTTGCTGTTGGGTCATAAAACAATCCATCTAGAGCCATCAGAACTGGCGATGGCAGCATTATACGGAGCGCCGTGCTCGCCACCAGCGGCAAAACACGACAGCGGGAAATCGACGGCAGACACCCGACTCTTCACAAGGAAATTCCCCGCGGCTCGGTTAAGATGCGCGCACCGGATGAAAATTCCACAGCGCCTTCGATGAGCTATCGTTAGGGCGCTCCCGATGAGATCACTCGATGACACAACCCTCTGCCCTCCCCGGACGTCTACCCCAATGATGCAGGCGGCGCTCAAGACTGTGGGCAACGAACCGTGACGGCGCAGCGCGGCTGGAACATCAGCACCCGTACGCAGATCCTTAGCCTGGGGCCCGCCTTGCTGTTGACATTGCTACTGATCAGCTTCTTCACGGTGGTGCGCATCCAGGACCTGCGCCAAGAACTCACCCACACCGGGCAATTGATCGCCAACCAGCTGGCACCGGCCTCCGAATACGGCGTGATCGTCGGCAACGACGACGTGCTGGAAAGCCTGATGAAGGCCACCATGAGCACGCCGCATGTGCGGTTTCTGGAGGTGCAGGACAGCACGGGCAAGGTGCTGGTCCACGTCGAACAGACCGCCAACAACGCCCATGCGCGGCAACTGGAAGTGTTTCAGGCGCCGATCCGCCTGCAGCAGGTCAAGTCCGACGGCAACCACCTGGAAGACGCCGAAGACATCGCCAGCGTGCCCGTCGAGGATTATCTGGGCCGCGTGCTGGTGGGCATGTCCAGCGACGCCTTTAACCTGCGCGAACAGGAAATCCTGCTCAAGGCCGGCATCCTCGCCCTCTTCGCCCTGCTATTTACCTACATCCTGGCGCGCCGCCTGTCGTTGAGTTTGTCCCAGCCGATCAGCGCCATGAGCGATGCGGTCAAGGCCATTCAGCACGGCGATTACACGGCGCCCTTACCGGTGGCCGATGACGCTGAGCTGGGCGATCTGGCGCGGCACATCAATAACCTTGCGCTGGGGCTGGAGAAAGCCAGTCGCGAGCAGAAAAAGGCCATGGACGAGTTGATCCGCACCCGTGAAGAAGCCGAGCGCGCCAACAGTGCCAAATCCGAATTTCTGGCGATGATGAGCCACGAACTGCGCACCCCCATGAATGGCGTACTGGGCATGCTGCAGCTGATGGAAACCACCAAAATGACCGAGGAACAGGCCGAATACGCGGCACTGGCCACCGAGTCCACCGAGCACCTGCTGCGGGTGATCAACGACATCCTCGACTTCTCGCGCTTCGAGCGCGATGCACTGGAGCTGGAAAACATCGCCTTCAACCTCGCCGACCTGATCGCCACTTCGGTCCAGGCCTTTGCCCACAACGCCCAGCAGCGCGGTCTTGCCCTTGAGCTGGATCTACCGCCCGGGCTGGACCTGTTGCGGGTCAAGGGCGATCCGACGCGCATCCGGCAGATCCTGGTCAATCTGATCGGCAACGCGCTGAAATTCACCGAATTCGGCAGCGTGCGGGTCGAGACTTCGTGGCAGCAGACCGACGCGCAGCACATCCTGTTCACCTGCGCCGTGCGCGACAGCGGCATTGGCATCTCGGCGCAGTTGCTCGAATCCATGTTCGATGCGTTTCAGCAGGCGGACAATTCCATTTCAAGACGTTACGGCGGCACCGGATTGGGCCTGCCCATCGCCCGCAACCTCGCCGAACGCATGGGCGGCTCGCTGCAAGCCCAGAGCAGCGAAGGCCTGGGCTCGGTGTTCACCTTGCAGATCCCCCTGCAACGGGTAGCACAGGAGGAACCGTCGCCGATGACCGGCGCTGTAGGCGAAATGCCACAAGAGCGCGATGGCTGCGTGTTGCTGGTCGAGGACAACCCGGTCAACCGCACCGTAGTCGAGGCCATGTTGCGCAGCCTGGGTCTGCAGGTGAGCGTGGCGGGAGACGGCGCCGAGGCGGTGAGCATGGCCAGCAAGGAAAAATATGCACTGATCCTGATGGACTGCCGCCTGCCGGTGATGGACGGCTACGAAGCCACCCGGCGCATTCGCCAGCTGCCCAATCTTGAGACGCTGCCGATCATCGCCCTGACCGCCAACGCCCGACACGGCGACCGCGATTTGTGCCTGCAGGCCGGAATGAACGATTACCTGGCCAAACCCTTCAAACGCACTGATCTGCAGCAGGTTTTGCAACGTTGGTTGACCATTAAGCCATCTGCGACTGGCGATAAATGATAAATTGCGGCAGTCTTGTGTGCCGTGATCGACCCGAGCGGTCGCGCGAACGGACAATTTCAGTGTACAGGTGTACATTCATTTCACCTGTGCTGTGACTTTCACTACAACGCAATAGTCTATGAGTAGGCTGCCAGCAGTGGAATGACCCGCTGGTCAGACTGGGATCTACCCAGCCGCACAGGATTATCGAGGAGCTCGCATGACCAAACAAAACGCCTTTACCCGGGAAGATCTGCTGCGCTGCAGTCGCGGCGAGCTGTTCGGTCCAGGTAACGCGCAACTGCCCGCCCCCAACATGCTGATGATCGACCGGATCACCCATATCAGCGAAGAAGGCGGCAAGTACGGCAAAGGCGAATTGGTCGCGGAACTGGACATCACTCCAGACCTGTGGTTCTTCGGCTGTCACTTCGAAGGTGACCCAGTGATGCCAGGTTGCCTGGGCCTCGATGCCATGTGGCAACTGGTCGGTTTCTTTCTGGGCTGGCAAGGTCTGCCAGGCCGCGGCCGTGCGCTGGGCTCGGGCGAAGTCAAGTTCTTTGGCCAGGTCCTGCCGACCGCCAAGAAAGTCACCTACAACATCCAAATCAAGCGCGTCCTCAAGGGCAAGTTGAACCTGGCCATTGCCGACGGTTCGGTGACCGTGGACGGCCGCGAAATCTACACCGCCGAAGGCCTGCGTGTCGGCGTGTTCACCTCCACTGACAATTTCTAAGGGTATTCGCATGCGCCGCGTCGTTATCACTGGTCTGGGCATTGTTTCCTGCTTGGGCAATGACAAAGACACCGTTTCCGCCAACCTGCGTGCAAGCCGCCCTGGCATCCGTTTCAATCCGGAATATGCCGAAATGGGCCTGCGTAGCCAGGTGTCGGGATCGATCGACCTCAACCTCGAGGAACTGATCGATCGCAAGATCTATCGTTTCGTCGGTCACGCTGCTGCCTACGCCTATCTGGCGATGCAGGACGCGGTCAAGGACTCGGGCCTGACCGAAGAGCAGGTGTCCAACCCGCGTACCGGCCTGATCGCAGGCTCCGGCGGCGCGTCGACCCTCAACCAGATGGAAGCGCTGGACATCCTGCGCGAGAAAGGCGTCAAGCGCGTCGGTCCGTACCGCGTGACCCGCACCATGAGCAGCACCGTTTCGGCTTGCCTGGCGACGCCGTTCAAGATCAAGGGCCTGAACTACTCCATCGCTTCTGCCTGCGCCACCAGTGCTCACTGCATCGGGACCGCCATGGAACAGATCCAGATGGGCAAGCAGGACGTCGTCTTCGCCGGTGGCGGTGAAGAAGAGCACTGGAGTCAGTCGTTCCTGTTCGACGCCATGGGCGCCCTGTCCAGCAAGCGCAACGAAACCCCTGAAAAGGCCTCCCGCGCCTACGACGCAGACCGTGACGGTTTCGTCATCGCCGGCGGCGGCGGCATGGTCGTGGTCGAGGAGCTGGAGCACGCGCTGGCCCGTGGCGCGAAGATCTACGCCGAACTGGTTGGCTACGGCGCAACCTCCGACGGCTACGACATGGTCGCGCCAAGCGGCGAAGGCGCCATCCGCTGCATGCAGCAGGCGCTGTCCACTGTTGAGGGCAAGATCGACTACCTGAACACCCACGGCACCTCGACCCCGGTCGGCGACGTCGCGGAAATGAAAGGCGTGCGTGAAGTGTTCGGCACCGACGCTCCGGCCATCAGCTCGACCAAGAGCCTGTCGGGTCACTCCCTGGGCGCCGCCGGCGTTCACGAAGCGATCTACTGCATGCTGATGATGGAAGGCAACTTCATGGCCGGTTCGGCGAACATCGACGAACTGGACCCGGAAGTGGCTGATCTGCCAATCCTGACCAAGACGCGTGAAAACGCCGAGATCAACTTGGTCATGAGCAACAGCTTCGGCTTCGGCGGCACCAACGCCACGCTGGTCATGAAGCGCTGGACCGGCAAGTAATTCAGGCCGATCCCCGCATGTGAAAAAGGCGCCTTTCGAGGCGCCTTTTTTATATCTGTCCTACAGAGACGCCCCACTGTGGGAGCGAAGTCATTCGCGAGGGGGCCCGTACATCCGCTGCATCACTATCGACTGCACCACCGCATCGCGAATGAATTCGCTCCCACAGAGGAAGATCCGGGCCATCTGAACCCACTCGGCCAAGCTCTGAATCATCTTCATTTCACCACTGACCTTAAGCCGTAAACAGACCTTAACCTGTGGGAGCGAATTCATTCGCGAAAATGCATCAGGCTATGAAGATGCATCGACTGCACCGCCGCATCGCGAATGAATTCGCTCACAAAGGTTGAGTTGCACAGGTTGAGCTCTCGGTGCGACAGATACGCCCTCAGGGGCCGCAAGCCGGCCCCCAAAAAGGTTGTCTGCAGGTTTAAACCGCGAACTCCCCCACCATTGCGTTCAAATCCGTTGCCAGGCGCGACAGATCCTGACTGGCCGCCGCCGTCTGGTTGGCGCCCGCCGAACTCTGCAACGCCAGATCACGAATGTTGGTGATGTTGCGATCCACCTCTCGCGCCACCTGGGCCTGCTGTTCCGAAGCACTGGCGATAACCGTGTTGCGATCGGTGATCAGGGAAATCGCCGTGGCGATTTCATCCAGCGCCACGCCCGCCGACTGTGCCAGTTCCAGGGTCGAGCGCGCACGGCTGTTACTGCCTTGCATCGCGGCCACCGCCTGATCGGTGCCTTGACGGATATCGCCCACCAGCGTTTCGATCTCCTGGGTCGACGACTGCGTACGATGAGCCAGCGCCCGCACTTCATCGGCCACTACCGCAAAACCACGCCCCGCCTCCCCCGCCCGAGCCGCTTCGATGGCGGCGTTGAGCGCCAGCAGGTTGGTCTGCTCGGCCACCGAACGAATTACATCCAACACTTTGCTGATGCCGTAGACCTTCTGCGCCAGCACCTCGACCTGATCGCCGGTTTGCGTCACGTCATGAGCCAGGGAGTTGATCGAGTCAACGGTTTCGCGCACCTGCTGACGGCCGCGCTGGGCGATGCGCTCGGACTCATCGGAGGCCTCGGAAGTCGCCACCGCGTTACGCGCCACTTCCTCGACCGCAACGGTCATCTGATTCACCGCTGTGGCCGCCTGATCGATTTCCAGGCTCTGTTGATGCAGGCCGCGAGTCGAATCCTCGGTCACCGTGCTCAACTCTTCCGAGGCCGACGCCAGCTGATTCGATGAATCGGAAATCCGCAGGATCGTGCGACGCAGACTTTGCTGCATGGTCTTGAGCGCCTCCAGCAAACGCGCAGGCTCATCTCGCCCCTGCACCACGATGCTCGCCGTAAGATCACCCGCCGCGATCACCTGCGCGATCCCCAGCGCCTGCGCTAACGGCTGAACGATGCTGCGGGTCAGACCCCAGGCCAGTACCAGCGTAATCAACGCGGTCAGTACCATCATGGAGGTGACCCAGCTGATGGCACTGCCGAACACCGACTGCGCGGCTTGCGTAGCATCGCTCGCACCCCGCTTGTTCAGGGCAGTGAGTTCGTTGAGGGCATGGGTCATCTTGTCGGCGAACTGATTCATTTCTCCGTTGATGACTTGGGTAGCGCCGTCCAGATCGCTCTGCCTGGACAAGTCCACCACGCGCCCCTGACGCTGAAAATACGCCTCTTTGGCCGTGGAAAACTGTCCATAGAGCTCACGCTCGCGGGGCGACTCGATCAGCGCGCCATAGCGTTGCTCGGCAGCCTGCAGCCCGGTTTTAAGCTGATCGATCTTGTCGTAGTTTTCCTGCAGCGCCGCAGGATCGCGACCAATCATCAGGCGCAGGGTGAGCGTACGGATACGCATCAAATCCTGCCCCATGGCACCCAGCTCCATGACGCTGGGCAGCCATTTGTTTTCGACCAGGTCCGACTGTTTGCGCATGCTCGCCATCTGCAGCAGCGCAAACGCCCCCAGACCGAACACCAGCAACGCCAGCACACCAAAGCCAAGCGCGGCACGGGGTGCAATATTCATATTTCGTACGGTCACAATGGGTCCCTCCCCAAAATCCTGCCTTCAAAGTGCGGCGGGTCAACGCCACGAATATCGGCTGAGAGGGTCAGGATCTGTAGGACAATTCCGAGATTTATTGGAGACTGACTCGCGATCACCATCGTTCGGCTGGAATAGGCAGCACAGACGATCCAGACGATGGGGTTTATGATTCGTACTCTGTCGCCAAGCCCATCGAGAGCCATGACATGTTGACCATCAAACCCCGTGCAGAAGACGTTGAAGGCCAGCCGATTCTGCGTCCTCTGCCCTCCGCGCAGTGCCGCAGCGTCGGACCGTTCGTGTTTTTCGATCACATGCTGGAAACCACCTACTCCCCCGGGACTGGCATGGACATCCGCCAGCACCCGCACATCGGCCTGTCGACCCTGACTTACCTGTTCGAAGGCCAGGTTCAGCACAAGGACAGCCTGGGCAGCGACCAACACGTCATGCCCGGCGAAGTGAGCTGGATGACTTCCGGAAGCGCGATTGCCCACATTGAACGCACGCCCCAGGCCCTGCACGACAGTGGCTCGCGAATGCATGGCCTGCAGGTCTGGCTGGCGTCGCCAAAGGAGCATGAACAAGGCCCCGGCCATTACAGCCATCACCCGGCTGCCAGCCTGCCGTTGAGTGACAGCATGGGCATCGCGATCCGCATGATCGCAGGCAGTGGCTTTTGTCTGGAATCGCCGGTGCCAGTGCTCTCGCCTACCCTGTACGCGGAAGTGAAGATGCAGACGGCGACGACGCTGTTGATTCCCGCCGAACATGAGCAGCGTGCGCTGTATGTGATAGAGGGCGACATGACGCTCGATGGCGAGCCGGTGGAGCCGCGCAGCCTTGTGGTGTTGGATGCTGACAGCGAACCGACACTGTGCGCCGACAGCGAATCCCACGCCGTGCTGATTGGCGGCGCGCCGCTGGATGGGCCGAGGCGGATGAACTGGAATTTCGTGTCCAGCGATCCAGCGCTGATCGATCAGGCCAGGGCGAAATGGGCGGCCGGAGACTGGCCGACCGTGCCGGGAGAAGTGGCACGGATTGAGTTGCCGGCGGGCAGAAAGTAGCGCCTGAATGGCACTCGACCTCTGTAGCAGCACGGCTTGCCGGCGGTGGCGCCCTCGAGAGTCCCTTCACGTCGAACGCAGAACCTGTGGGAGCGAATTCATTCGCGAGAGGCCAGTACATCCGACGCCGACGTGTCGGATGCTGCACCATCTCGCGAATGAATTCGCTCCCACAGGGGTCAGCTACATCTCATAGAGACGGTATTAACCCGCGAACACTTCATCCAGCAGGTTATGCATTGCCGTAAATGCACGCTTGGACACCGTCGGGTTGTACATCTGCACACCCGGGTTGTTCGCGTGCGGGTCGGTAAACGAGTGGAACGCGCCGCCGTAGCTCAGCAACTGCCAGTCGACGTTGGCGTCATTCATCTCGGCTTCGAACGCTGGCAACTGTTCTTTCGGCACCAGAGGGTCGCAAGCGCCGTGCAGCACCAGAACCTTGCCCTTGATGTTGTTCGCGTCAGCCGGATTGGTGGTGTCCAGAGTGCCGTGGAACGATACGGCCGCTTTCAGCGGAGCACCGGTGCGAGCCAGTTCCAGCGCACAGCAACCGCCGAAGCAGAAGCCAAAGGCCGCCAGGCTGTTCTTGTCCACGACTGCGATCGATTGCGCGGTCAGTTGATCCAGCGCCGCCTGCATGCGCTTGTTCAGCAAGGCGCGGTCGTTCTTCAGCGGCATCATCGCTGCCAGCGCCTGATCGGCATTGGTCGGGCGCACGCCCTGCCCGTACAGGTCAGCCAGGAACACCACATAGCCTTTACTGGCCACTTGCTTGGCAATCTGCTCGGCATCTTCGCTGATACCCATCCAGTTGGGTGCCATCACCAGGCCCGGCGCAGCTTTCGCGCCTTCGCTGAACACCAGGCGGCTCTCGTAGCTCTGGCCGTCAATCTGATACACCACGGACTGCACAGTAACGTTGCTCATTGCTGACTCCTGCTTTTGAGAATGTGGGGCTAATCAAATGACAAAACCCGCCGAAGCGGGTTTTGACTGGTTTCGATCTTAAACCGAGAGCTCGACCAACAACTTGTTCAAACGGCGCACGTAAGCGGCCGGATCTTTCAAGCTGTCGCCTGCCGCCAGCGCGGCCTGGTCGAACAGAATGTGCGACAGCTCGCCGAAGCGCTCTTCGTTCTGCTCGTTGTCCAGTTTGCCGATCAGCGGGTGAGTCGGGTTGAATTCGAAAATCGGCTTGGAATCCGGCACCTTCTGGCCGCTGGCTTCCAGGATCTGACGCATCTGCAGGCCCAGGTCCTGCTCACCGATGGCCAGGATCGCAGGCGAATCGGTCAGGCGATGGGACACCCGCACTTCGCTGACAGCATCGCCGAGCGCGGTTTTCAAACGCTCGATCAAACCTTCCTTGTCCTTGGCGACTTCTTCCTGGGCTTTCTTGTCCTCTTCGGAGTCCAGTTTGCCCAGGTCCAGATCGCCTCGGGCGACGTCCACGAAACCCTTGCCGTCGAAGTCGCTGAGATAGCTCATCAGCCACTCGTCGATGCGGTCGGTCAGCAGCAGCACTTCGATGCCTTTCTTGCGGAAGACTTCCAGGTGCGGACTGTTCTTGACCTGCGCGTAGCTTTCGCCGGTCAGGTAGTAGATCTTGTCCTGACCCTCCTTGGCGCGCGCCAGGTAGTCCGCCAGGGATACGCTCTGCTCGCCGCTCTCGTCGGAGGTCGAGGCGAAACGCAGCAAGCCTGCGATCTTCTCTTTATTGGCGAAGTCTTCGGCCGGGCCTTCTTTCATGACCTGGCCGAAGTTCTTCCAGAAGCCTTTGTATTCTTCCGGCTGGTTCTTCGCCAGTTTCTCCAGCATGTCCAGTACGCGCTTGGTCAGCGCCGACTTCATCGAATCGATGATCGGATCTTTCTGCAGGATTTCGCGAGACACGTTCAGCGACAGGTCGTTGGAGTCGACCACGCCCTTGATAAAGCGCAGGTACAACGGCAGGAAAGACTCCGCCTGATCCATGACGAACACGCGCTGCACGTACAGCTTCAGGCCGCGCGGTGCTTCACGCTGGTACAGATCGAACGGCGCACGGGCCGGTACGTACAGCAGCGAGTTGTACTCCAGCTTGCCTTCGACCTTGTTGTGGCTCCAGCTCAGCGGGTTCTCGAAATCGTGGGCGATGTGCTTGTAAAACTCCTGGTATTCCTCATCCTTCACTTCGGTGCGAGGACGGGTCCACAAGGCACTGGCGCGGTTGACGGTTTCCCACTCTTGCTCCGGTGCCGGCTCGCCTTCCACAGCGATCTGCTCTTTTGGCAGCTCGATCGGCAGGGCAATGTGGTCGGAGTACTTCTTGATGATGTTGCGCAGGCGGTAGCCGTCAGCGAACTCGTCTTCAGCGCCCTTGAGGTGCAGGACGATACGCGTACCGCGCTCGGCCTTGTCGATGGTGGCGACTTCGAACTCGCCCTCGCCTTTGGAGGACCAGTGCACGCCTTCGCTGGCAGGCGTGCCTGCGCGACGGCTGTACACATCCACCTTGTCAGCAACGATGAAGGCGGAGTAGAAGCCCACACCGAACTGGCCGATCAGGTGCGAATCCTTCTTCTGATCGCCGGTCAGGTTCTTCATGAAATCAGCGGTGCCGGATTTGGCGATGGTGCCCAGGTGGGTGATCACATCGTCGCGGTTCATGCCGATGCCGTTGTCTTCCAAAGTCACGGTTTTCGCGGCCTTGTCGAAGCTCACACGGATCTTCAGCTCGGCGCCGCCTTCCAGCAGCTCGGGCTTGGACAGCGCTTCGAAGCGCAGCTTGTCCACGGCGTCCGAAGCGTTGGAAATCAGCTCGCGAAGGAAAATTTCCTTGTTCGAATACAGCGAATGGATCATGAGGTGCAGCAGCTGCTTCACCTCGGTCTGGAAGCCCAGGGTTTCCTTTTGAGTTTCCACACTCATGGTCATCAAACTCCAATCAGTCCACACGAATCAGGGATACCGTCCAATAAGCCCGACAGCACAGGGCCGGACGGCGGGTTGTCATCAAGGTGGGGGCTGGGTGGAGGATTTCAAGGGCTGGTGTGGGGGCCTGATGAATCTTCACGAGCAACTAACGGTATTCATCGGACGATGGGCGCAAAGGCTTGCGAGCAAAAACGATTAATCAGCCCCGATCAGAGGTGGGGCGTAACACCCCTGAAACAGCGAATGATCAATCCTGCGCAAAGACGGAACTAAGTTAATAACGGCGCGTTCGAAGGCTCGTAGATATTCAATAAGGAGAAACACCCCATGCGTAAGACTTTAGCCATTGCCCTCATGCTCTCTGCCACCCTGGGTCTCGCTGCCTGCGACAAAAAATCCGAGGATAAACAGCAAGATGCCAACAAGGCTGCCCAGCAATCCCAAGAGTCGATGCAAAAAGCCCAGGACAAAGTGAACGACGCCGCCAAAGAAAGCCAGGAAGCGGCCCAGAAGAATGCCGAAGCCGCTCAAGAGCGCGCCAAAGAGGCCAACGAACAGGCGCCTGCTACAACTAAGCCGTAAGTTCCAAAGTTTCTAAAAATAAAGCCCGCATTATGCGGGCTTTATTTTTGGGCGATAAATGAACGACAGGGCAATTGCACCCTGCCGCTCACTGTGCTCAGGCCAGCGCTTCGCTGCGCTTGCCGATCATGCGGTCGACCACGAACGCGCCGAACAGCGTGATCAGCGACGGGATCAACCACGCCAGCCCCTGCTCGCTCAACGGCAGATGAGCGGCCGCGGCCGGCAGGTAATCACCCAGCCCTGCCCCTTTGAGCGCATCAACCATGCCGAACAGCAGCGACACCAGCATGACCGGTGCGACGATTCGGCCTTGCGACTGCCAGAAATCCTTGCAGAAGCTCAGTGCCACCAGCGCAATGCAAGGCGGGTAGATGGCCGTCAGCACTGGGATCGAGAACTGGATCAGCTTCGTCAGCCCCAAATTCGACACCAACAGCGAAAACGCAGCCAGCAGGATCACCAGCGTCTTGTACGACAGCGGCAGCAAGCGGCTGAAGTACTCGGCACAGGCGCAGGTCAGGCCCACCGCCGTTACCAGACAGGCCAGGGAAATCAGCACGGCCAGAAAACCACTGCCCAGCGAGCCGAAAGTATGTTGCACGTAGGCGTGCAGCACGGCAGCGCCATTGCTTGCGTCAGCAGCAATCGCGTGACTGTCCGAGCCCAGGCGGAACAGGCTGACGTACACCAACGCCAGACCGACACCGGCGATCAGGCCCGCAATGATGGCGTAGCGCGTGATCAGCTGGGGTGAGTCAACGCCACGGGAACGAATGGCATTGACGATCACGATGCCAAACACCAACGCGCCCAGGGTATCCATGGTCAGGTAACCGTTGATGAAGCCCTGGGAGAACGGCGCCGCCACATAAGCGGGTTGAGCCGTGCCGACATCACCGGCCGGCAAGGCGAACGCCGCGATGCCCAGAACGGCCAGCGCGATGATTTTCAACGGTGCGAGGAAACGGCCAACGGTGTCCAGCAGACGCCCCGGATACAGCGAGATCCAGAACACCAGCAGGAAGTAGACGAGGCTGTAAAGAAACAGTGCGAGCGGGCTTTCGCCGGTCAGCGGCGCCAGGCCAACTTCGAAGGAAACAGTGGCAGTACGCGGGGTCGCGAAGAGCGGGCCTACCGAGAGGTAACAAACCGCGGCAAGTACCGTACCGGCGACCTTGCCGATCGGACTGCTCAGGGCGTCCATCGCGCCGCCGACCTTGGCCAGCGCAACGACGGTCACCACCGGAAGGCCCACCGCAGTCACCAGAAAGCCCAGCGCGGCCATCCACACATGGGGACCGGCCTGAAGGCCTACGATAGGAGGGAAGATGATATTGCCAGCACCCACGAACAACGCGAACGTCATAAAGCCAAGTGCCAGGATGTCCTGGCCTTTCAACACTTTCATCAAAGAAACCACACTGCAGAATCGGAATTAAGAGGAGGATTTCCCAATGGGTCGAGGGAAATGCTGCCCGTCCTTATAAGACAGGCCCGTTGGGCGCGAAGACTCTTTTTGGAAGCCGACCACGCAAAATGGCGGCTAGCCTACCCTATTTGCTGCA
This sequence comes from Pseudomonas sp. GW821-FHT02A11, assembly GCF_059421985.1. NCBI lineage: Bacteria > Pseudomonadati > Pseudomonadota > Gammaproteobacteria > Pseudomonadales > Pseudomonadaceae > Pseudomonas > Pseudomonas sp. GW821-FHT02A11. The sequence goes on along the minus strand of NZ_JBWKWB010000004.1, from coordinate 395,940 downwards.
CTAAAGCAGGGCGGCACGACCGATGAACGCACTTTCACGTCGCATTTCGGAAATGTCCTACAGCAATGCGCTTGTTACCGAACCACAGCCGTCACCGCAGAACCTGTAGGAGCTACCGGAGCTGTGCGACAGCGGCGAAAGGGGGGTGTCAGGCGAAACATCTGATCCAGATAAACCGCTTTCGTCCGATCGCGGCCCGGGCCGTCGTAACCTCCGACTGCTCCTACAGGAACAACCCAGACGGAGCATCGTGTGCGTCCTTGCCATTAGTGAAAATCAAATCCCAGAAAACACAAAGGCCACCCGAAGGTGGCCTTTGTCGATCAAGCAGTGATCAGAGGGCGATCAGGCCTTCTTCACTTCCCAACCGGTCAGCTCAGCCAGGGCTTTGCCGATGTCTGCCAGCGAACGCACGGTTTTAACGCCTGCGTCTTGCAGCGCAGCGAATTTCTCGTCTGCAGTGCCTTTGCCGCCGGAGATGATTGCACCTGCGTGGCCCATGCGCTTGCCCGGAGGAGCAGTCACACCGGCGATGTAGGAAACAACCGGCTTGGTCACGTTTGCCTTGATGTAGGCAGCCGCTTCTTCTTCAGCCGAACCGCCGATCTCACCGATCATGACGATCGCTTCGGTCTTCGGGTCTTCCTGGAACAGCTTCAGGATGTCGATGAAGTTCGAGCCCGGGATTGGGTCACCACCGATACCGACGCAAGTCGACTGACCGAAACCGGCGTCAGTGGTCTGCTTCACAGCTTCGTAAGTCAGGGTGCCGGAACGCGACACGATACCGACTTTACCTGGCAAGTGAATGTGACCTGGCATGATGCCGATCTTGCACTCGCCCGGAGTGATCACGCCTGGGCAGTTAGGGCCGATCAGGGTAACACCCAGCTCGTCGCACTTGACCTTGGCGTCCAGCATGTCCAGGGTAGGAATGCCTTCGGTGATGCAGACGATCAGCTTGATGCCGGCGAATGCAGCTTCCAGGATCGAGTCTTTGCAGAAAGGAGCCGGAACGTAGATAACCGAAGCATCAGCGCCGGTTGCCTTGACAGCTTCGGCAACGGTGTTGAACACAGGCAGGTTCAGGTGAGTGGTGCCACCTTTGCCTGGGGTCACGCCGCCAACCATTTTGGTGCCGTAGGCAATGGCTTGTTCGGAGTGGAAAGTACCTTGCGAGCCGGTGAAGCCCTGGCAGATAACTTTGGTGTCTTTATTGATCAGGACGCTCATTATTTGCCCTCCGCAGCTTTGACGACTTGTTGAGCAGCGTCGGTCAGGCTGGTAGCTGCGATGATGTTCAAGCCGCTTTTTGCCAGTACTTCTGCGCCCAGCTCAGCGTTGTTGCCTTCAAGGCGAACAACAACCGGGATTTTCACGCCGACTTCTTTCACGGCGCCGATGATGCCTTCGGCAATCATGTCGCAGCGAACGATACCGCCGAAGATGTTGACCAGTACTGCAGCGACGTTGGTGTCGGACAGGATGATCTTGAATGCTTCGGTCACGCGCTCTTTGGTAGCGCCACCACCTACGTCGAGGAAGTTGGCTGGCTTGCCGCCGTGCAGGTTGACGATGTCCATGGTACCCATAGCCAGGCCAGCACCGTTGACCATGCAGCCGATGTTGCCTTCCAGTGCCACGTAGTTCAGTTCGAACTTGGCAGCGTGGGCTTCACGTGGGTCATCTTGCGATGGGTCGTGGAAAGCCTTCAGCTTTGGCTGACGGTACATGGCATTGGCGTCGATGTTGATCTTGGCGTCCAGGCAGTGCAGATCGCCGTCAGCCTTGATTACCAGCGGGTTCACTTCCAGCAGGGCCAGGTCATGGTCCTGGAACAGCTTGGCCAGACCGGTGAAGATCTTGGCGAACTGGGCAACCTGCTTGCCTTCCAGACCCAGCTGGAATGCCAGATCGCGACCCTGGAATGGCTGAGCGCCAACCAGTGGGTCGATAGTTGCTTTGAGAATCTTCTCAGGCGTGTCGTGAGCGATTTTCTCGATGTCCACGCCACCTTCGGTGGAAGCCATGAACACGATACGACGGCTCGAACGATCGACTACAGCGCCCAGGTACAGCTCTTTGGCGATGTCAGTGCAGGATTCAACCAGGATCTTGGTGACTGGCTGACCGTTGGCATCAGTCTGGTAAGTGACCAGACGCTTGCCCAACCACTGTTGAGCGAACGCAGCTGCGTCTTCCTTGCTGCGAACCAGCTTGACGCCGCCCGCTTTACCGCGACCACCGGCGTGAACCTGGGCTTTGACGACCCACTCGGTTCCGCCGATCTTGTCGCACGCTTCTGCTGCTGCTTCCGGGGTGTCTACTGCAAAGCCCTTGGATACTGGCAGGCCATATTCAGCAAACAGCTGCTTACCCTGATACTCGTGAAGATTCATGCTTATTACCGTCTTCGTTAGGTACTGCGCTTCGGTGCTGCTCGTCTATGCGTGCCGCACCACCTGTGACCGCTTCCCCCGGAAAGTCCCGAATGACCACTGACGTGGTCTTTCGAAATCCGCCGGGAGTTCGAGTCCAACGGACCTTCCGCGGCAGACCTTGCGAGCAAGGCCTGCGACGGGCGGTCCGTCGTGGTTTTTCTTAGCGTTTTTTCTTGTTCTGAATGTGGATGGCGCCGCCATTCACAGCCAGAGCCGCTTCGTGCAGGGCTTCGGACAGGGTTGGGTGCGAGAAGACCATCATGCCGATGTCTTCAGCGCTGGTACCGAATTCCATACCGATAGCGCCCTGCTGAACCAGTTCTGCAGCGCCTGGACCGATAACGTGTACACCCAGTACACGGTCAGTCTTGGCGTCAGCGATTACCTTGACGAAACCACCGGTGTCGTTCGCCGCCATTGCACGGCCACTGGCCGCGAACGGGAACTGACCGACGTTAACTTCAACGCCTTCGGCCTTCAAGGTCTGCTCGGTCTTACCGACCCACGCGATTTCCGGGTGGGTGTAGATGACCGACGGGATCAGGTCGTAGTTCATCTGGGTCTTGTGACCCTTGATGCGCTCAACCACCATGATGCCTTCTTCCGAGGCTTTGTGTGCCAGCATCAGACCACGAACCACGTCACCGATCGCATAGACACCCGGAACGCTGGTCTCGCACTGATCGTTGACGAAGATGAAGCCGCGCTCGTCGATGTCGACGCCGCTGTCCGAAGCCAGCAGGTCGGTGGTCACCGGGCGACGGCCTACAGCGACGATCAGGCGGTCGAACGTGATGTTCTGCTCGCCGTCCTTGTCGGTGTAGTTGACAACGACTTCGTTGCCGTTGACTTTCGAGCCGGTCACGCGAGCGCCCAGCTTGATGTCCAGGCCCTGCTTGGTGAAGGTCTTCTGAGCTTCCTTGGCGACTGCTTCGTCGGCGGCTGGCAGGAACTTCTCCAGTGCTTCCAGAACAGTGACCTTGGAACCCAGACGAGACCATACCGAACCCAGCTCCAGACCGATAACGCCGGCGCCGATCACGCCCAGACGCTCAGGCACAGCCGGGAATTCCAGGGCGCCGGTGGAGTCGACGATGACATTCTGGTCGACCGGAGCCGGTGGAATGTCGATCGGACGCGAGCCGGAAGCCAGGATGATGTTGTCGGCTTCGATGACTTCGGTGGTGCCGTCAGGCTTGGTCAGCTCGACTTTCTTGCCGGCCAGCAGTTTGCCGTGGCCTTGCAGGGAAGTGACGCCGTTGGCCTTGAACAGGCTGGCAACGCCGCCGGTCAGGCCTTTGACGATCTGCGACTTGCGACCGACCATGGCCGGCACGTCCATTTTCACGTCGCCCGAGATCGAGATGCCGTGCACGTTGAACTGGTTTTTCGCTTCATAGAACTTCCAGGAGCTGTCCAGCAGCGCCTTGGAAGGGATGCAGCCTACGTTCAGGCAGGTACCGCCGAGAGCCAGCTTGCCCTCTTTATCCTGATACTTCTCGATGCAGGCAGTCTTGAGACCAAGTTGTGCAGCCTTGATGGCGGCCACATAACCTCCAGGGCCTGCGCCAATCACTACCACGTCGAATTTCTGGGACATAACAAAGTTCCTTTAGCTACAAGCTTTAAGCTGCAAGCTGCAAGCTGATCTGCGTTGATCTGCAGATTCAACTCGCGACTTGTACATAAGGGCAATCCAAGCTACCCGAGCCACACACCGCTCTGCTTCTGACTTGAAGCTTGCAGCTTGCAACTCGGGGCTGCTTTTTAGATGTCCAGCAACAGACGAGCCGGGTCTTCCAGCAGGTTCTTGATGGTCACCAGGAAGGTCACAGCTTCTTTACCGTCGATCAAGCGGTGATCGTAGGACAGCGCCAGGTACATCATAGGACGAATGACAACCTGACCGTTGATCGCCATCGGGCGCTGCAGGATGTTGTGCATGCCCAGGATGGCCGCTTGTGGCGGGTTGACGATCGGGGTCGACATCATCGAGCCGAAAGTACCACCGTTGGTGATGGTGAAGGTACCGCCAGTCATCTCGTCGATGGAGAGTTTGCCGTCACGGGCTTTCTTGCCGAAGGTGGCGATGCCGCCTTCGATTTCAGCCAGGCTCATCTGCTCGGCGTTACGCAGCACCGGAACCACCAGGCCACGGTCGCTGGAAACCGCAACACCCACGTCGGCGTAGCCGTGGTAAACGATGTCGGAACCGTCGATCGACGCGTTGACAGCCGGGAAGCGTTTCAGTGCTTCGGTGGCAGCCTTGACGAAGAACGACATGAAGCCCAGGCGTACGCCGTTGTGGGACTTCTCGAACAGATCCTTGTACTTCGAACGCAGGGCCATGACTTCGGTCATGTCGACTTCGTTGAAGGTGGTCAGCATCGCCATGTTCGACTGGGCTTCGACCAGACGCTTGGCGACAGTGGCACGAACGCGGGTCATCGGTACGCGCTTCTCGGTGCGGTCGCCCGCAGCGAACACAGGAGCAGCGGCAGCCGGAGCGGCAGCAGGCTTGGCAGCTGCGGCCGGAGCGGATTTCTTCGCTTCGATGGCCGCGACGACGTCTTCCTTGGTGACGCGGCCGTCTTTACCGGTGCCCTTGATGCTGGACAACGCGATGCCGTTTTCTTCAGCCAGCTTGCGGGCAGCTGGAGCACCGATGGCGTCTTCGTCGGCAGCCGATGGAGCGGCGGCTGGCGAGGCAGCAGGTGTAGCGGCTGGTGCAGCAGCGGCAGCCGGAGCAGCCGATGCAGTGGCGCCTGCGTCCAGGGTTGCGATCAGTTCGTTGGACAGGACGGTGTCGCCCTCGCCTTTCACGATGGAAGCCAACACACCGTCCGCTTCGGCCAATACTTCGAGCACGACTTTGTCGGTTTCGATGTCGACCAGCAGCTCGTCGCGTTTAACCGCCTCGCCCGGCTGTTTGTGCCATTTGGAAATGGTGCCGTCGGCAACGGATTCCGGGAAAGAGGGGGCTTTGATCTCAATAGCCATTGTCTGTAATTCCTTAATTCGGTTTCTAGTGCGCGAAGGCGTTAAACAGTGAACGCGTCTTGCAGCAGTTTTTCCTGCTGCTCGGCGTGCATCGAAGCGTAGCCACAAGCAGGCGCGGCAGAAGCATCACGGCCCGCGTACTCGAGAACGAGGTTGCGGTTGTGATTGCCGATGCTACGGCGCAAGTGATGCTGGCTGCTGTACCAGGCGCCCTGGTTCATCGGCTCTTCCTGACACCAGACCACGTGGGTCAGGTTGGTGTAAGGCGCGATGGCCTCCATCAGGTCGTCTTCCGGGAACGGGTAGAGCTGCTCGATACGCACGATGGCGATATCTTCGCGGCCTTCGGCACGGCGTTTTTCCAGCAGGTCGTAGTAGACCTTGCCACTGCACAGGACCAGACGGGTCACCTTGGCAGGATCCAGGGTGTCGATTTCCGGGATGACAGTCTGGAACGAGCCTTCGGCCAGATCCTCGAGGGTCGAAATGGCCAGCTTGTGGCGCAGCAGCGATTTCGGCGTCAGCACAACCAGGGGCTTGCGCAGCGGACGAATTACCTGACGGCGCAACAGATGGTAGATCTGCGCCGGCGTGGTCGGCATGCACACCTGAATGTTGTGCTCGGCGCACAGCTGCAGGTAACGCTCCAGACGAGCCGAGGAGTGCTCCGGCCCCTGACCTTCGTAGCCGTGAGGCAACAGCATGGTCAGACCGCACAGACGGCCCCACTTGTGCTCGCCGCTGGTGATGAACTGGTCGATCACGACCTGCGCACCGTTGGCGAAGTCACCGAACTGGGCTTCCCAGATCACCAGCGCGTTTGGCGAGGTGGTCGAGTAGCCGTATTCGAACGCCAGCACCGCTTCTTCCGACAGGAACGAGTCATACAGGTCAAAGCGAGGCTGACCGGCATACAGGTTCTGCAGAGGCACGTAAGTCGTGGCGTCTTTCTGGTTGTGCAGCACGGCGTGACGGTGCGAGAACGTACCGCGACCGACGTCCTGACCGGTGATACGCACCGGGTGACCTTCGAACGCCAGGGTGGCGTAGGCCATGGTTTCGGCGTAGCCCCAGTTGATCGGCAGGCCACCGGCTTGCATCTTCTGGCGGTCTTCGTAGATCTTCTGGACCTGACGCTGAACCACGAAGCCTTCCGGCAGCTCCATCAGCTTGGCTGACAGTTCCTGCAGGGTCTTGAGGTCGAAACGGGTGTCGTGACGCGCAGTCCAGGCATGGCCCAGGTATGGACGCCAGTCGACGAACAGTTCCTTGTTGGGCTCTTTGACCAGGCTCTTCACAACGTGCATGCCGTTGTCCAGGGCGTTGCGGTACTCATCGACCTTGACCTGAGCGCCAGCGGCATCGAGCACACCGGAAGTCGCCAAGGCATCGGCGTACAGCTCACGGGTGGTGCGCTGCTTGGCGATCTGCTGGTACATCAGCGGTTGGGTACCGCTCGGCTCGTCCGCTTCGTTGTGGCCGCGACGACGGTAGCAAACCAGGTCGATCACCACGTCACGCTTGAATTGCATGCGGTAGTCGATGGCCAGCTGGGTCACGAACAGAACGGCTTCAGGGTCATCGCCATTGACGTGGAGAATTGGCGCCTGAATCATCTTGGCAACGTCGGTCGCGTACTCGGTGGAGCGCGCATCCAGCGGGTTGCTGATGGTGAAGCCGACCTGGTTGTTGATCACGATGTGAATCGTGCCGCCAGTCTTGAAGCCGCGGGTCTGCGACATCTGGAAGGTTTCCAGAACCACGCCCTGACCTGCGAATGCAGCGTCACCGTGGATGGAAATCGGCAGGACTTTTTCGCCCGTGGTGTCGTTGCGGCGGTCTTGACGCGCGCGTACCGAACCCTCGACCACCGGAGACACGATCTCCAGGTGAGACGGGTTGAACGCCATCGCCAGGTGAACTTCGCCACCTGTGGTCATGACGTTGGACGAGAAGCCCTGGTGGTATTTCACGTCACCGGAACCCAGCTCGACCTTCTTCTTGCCTTCGAACTCGTCGAACAGTTCTCGCGGGTTCTTGCCGAAGGTGTTGACCAGAACGTTCAGACGGCCACGGTGGGCCATGCCGATCACGACTTCCTTGGTGCCATAGGAACCGGAACGCTGGATCAGCTCGTCCAGCATCGGGATCAGGCTTTCGCCACCTTCCAGACCGAAACGCTTGGTACCCGGGTATTTGGTGCCCAGGTACTTTTCCAGGCCCTCAGCTGCGGTGACGCGCTCGAGCAGATGGCTCTGAATGTCGGCGGAGTATGCTGGACGGCCACGCACGCTTTCGAGGCGCTGCATGAACCAGTTGCGCTGATTGGAATCCACGATGTGCGTGAACTCGGCGCCGATGGTGCGGCAATATGTCTTCTGCAAGGCTTCGAAGATTTCGCGTAGGCTCGCCTCCTCCTTGCCGATGAACAGGTCGCCGGCACGGAAGGTGGTATCGAGGTCAGCGTTGGTCAAACCGTAATGGTTGATCGACAGGTCAGCTGGCGCAGTACGCTTCCACAAACCCAGAGGATCGAGTTGCGCACCCTGATGGCCGCGCATACGGAATGCCTGGATCAGTCGCAGCACTTCGACTTGCTTCTTCTCGTGTTCGCTGCTCACGCTCCCGGCGGAGACCGGCTGAGCGCGGCGCTGGTTCTTGCCCAGCAACACGAAATGATCGCGAACCGTAGAGTGCGATACATCGTTGGCAGTGCCACCTTCTGCAGGCAGCGTCTGAAAGTAGGTGCGCCACTCTTCTGGCACAGCGTTAGGGTCGTGCAGGTAGAGCTCGTAGAGCTCTTCCACATAGGCAGCGTTACCACCTGAAAGGTGGGCGCTGTTCCACATGCGCTGCATCACGCTTTCTTGCATGCTTGGTCACCCTCGGTTAGGGGACACCACCGGCGTCGACGCCAGAGCAAACCTGAAAAGCCCATGCAGCGAATGCATCCAGTCGCTGCCTGTATCAAGTCGCCAAGGATCACGCAGATAGCCCGGGTACCAGCCCGGATGCCCCTGCTGGTCTCATTTCTTCAAAATAAGAGCCGCAGCCATATGACCGCTGCTCAGGTTAAAACTACAGCGCCGGTTGAAGCCTGCGCCGCAGCGTTTACGGGTACAACATTTTCAAATACTGCGATGTATCGATGCCACTGGTGCAACGAACCGGCCCGCGCATCAGCACGGGCCGGAACATCAGATACCGCTGGTGAGAAGCATGCTGCGAACGTGACCGATAGCCTTGGTTGGGTTCAGGCCTTTCGGGCAAACGTTTACGCAGTTCATGATCCCGCGGCAACGGAACACGCTGAACGGATCGTCCAGCGATGCCAGGCGCTCCTGGGTCTTGGTGTCACGGCTGTCAGCCAGGAAACGGTAGGCTTGCAGCAGTGCGGCCGGACCGAGGAACTTGTCAGGGTTCCACCAGAACGAAGGGCAGGAGGTCGAGCAGCAAGCGCACAGGATGCACTCGTACAGACCGTCGAGCTTCTCACGCTCTTCAGGCGACTGCAGACGCTCGATGGCCGGAGCTGGCGTGTCGTTCTGCAGGAATGGCTTCACCTTCTCGTACTGCTTGTAGAAGATGCTCATATCGACGACTAGGTCACGGATGACCGGCAAGCCAGGCAGCGGACGCACCACCAGCTTGTTGTTCTTCACCACGGAAGACAGCGGCGTGATGCACGCCAGGCCGTTCTTGCCGTTGATGTTCATGCCGTCGGAACCGCAAACGCCTTCACGGCACGAACGACGGTACGAGAAACCTTCGTCCTGCTCTTTGATCAGCGCCAGCACGTCCAGAACCATCAGGTCCTTGCCGCCGGTATCGACGTCGAACACCTGGGTCTTAGGCGCCGAGTCGGTGTCGGGGTTGTAACGATAAACTTCGACTTTCAACATAGCGGCCACCCTTAGTAAGTCCGGACTTTCGGTTCGAACGCCGGTACGGTCTTCGGCGCAAAGTTGACGGCACGTTTGGCAACCCGCTTCTCACCCGGGTAGTACAGGGTATGGCACAGCCAGTTGACGTCGTCACGGTCTTCGAAGTCTTCACGGGCGTGAGCGCCGCGGGACTCGGTACGCGTATCGGCAGCGATCGCGGTGGCTTCAGCGACTTCCAGCAGGTTCTGCAGCTCCAGCGCTTCGATACGCGCGGTGTTGAAGCCCTGGGACTTGTCGTTGATCTTGACGTTGGCGATGCGCGCACGCAGGTCGGCCAGTTGCTCGATGCCCTTCTTCATGTATTCGCCGGTACGGAATACACCGAAGTAGTTCTGCATGCAGCTTTGCAGCTCGCGACGCAGAGTGGCAACGTCTTCGCCATCGGTACGGTTGTTCAGTGCGTTCAGGCGCGACAGTGCAGCGTCGATATCGGCCTGGGTCGCGTCGTCGTATTCGATGCCGTCGGTCAGGGCCTTTTCCAGGTGCAGGCCGGCAGCGCGACCGAACACCACCAGATCGAGCAGCGAGTTGCCGCCCAGACGGTTGGCACCGTGAACCGATACGCAAGCCACTTCGCCCACGGCAAACAGGCCCGGGATGATCGTGTCGTTGCCGTCAGCGTCCATGGTCATGGCCTGGCCATGAATGTTGGTCGCGACGCCGCCCATCATGTAGTGGCAGGTTGGAACGACTGGCACTGGCGCGACAACCGGGTCAACGTGAGCGAAGGTCTTGGACAGCTCACAGATGCCAGGCAGGCGGCTGTGCAGTACTTCTTCACCCAGGTGATCGAGTTTCAGCATCACGTGGTCGCCGTTAGGACCGCAACCGTTACCGGCGATGATCTCTTTGACCATCGAGCGAGCCACAACGTCACGACCTGCGAGGTCCTTGGCGTTAGGCGCATAGCGCTCCATGAAACGCTCGCCGTGCTTGTTGATCAGGTAACCGCCCTCACCGCGGCAACCTTCGGTGACCAGTACACCTGCGCCAGCGATGCCGGTTGGGTGGAACTGCCACATTTCGATGTCCTGGACCGGAACGCCAGCACGCAGCGCCATGCCAATACCGTCACCGGTATTGATCAGGGCGTTGGTGGTCGAAGCGTAGATACGACCCGCGCCGCCGGTAGCCAGTACAGTGGCCTTGGCCTTGATGTACATGGTTTCGCCGGTTTCGATGCAGATGGCGATCACGCCGACGAAAGCGCCTTCGGCGTTCTTCACGAGGTCTACAGCGTAGTACTCGTTCAGGAACGTGGTGCCGGCTTTCAGGTTGCCCTGATAAAGGGTGTGCAACAGTGCATGACCGGTACGGTCGGACGCGGCGCATGTGCGCGCAGCCTGACCGCCCTTACCGAAGTCCTTGGACTGACCACCGAACGGACGCTGGTAGATACGACCGGTTTCAGTACGCGAGAAAGGCAAACCCATGTGGTCCAGCTCGAAGACCGCGGCCGGGCCTTCCTGACACATGTATTCGATAGCGTCCTGGTCACCGATGTAGTCGGAACCCTTGACGGTATCGTACATGTGCCAGCGCCAGTCATCGTTCGGGTCGGCCGAAGCGATGGCGCAGGTGATGCCACCCTGGGCGGAAACGGTGTGCGAGCGAGTCGGGAATACCTTGGTGACTACGGCGGTCTTGTGGCCGCCCTGAGCCAGCTGCAGGGCAGCACGCATGCCTGCACCGCCGCCACCAATGATGATGGCGTCGAATGAAAGTGTATTGATGTTAGCCATGAATCAGATACCCCAAAGAATCTGCACACCCCAGACGAAGTACGCGAACATTACGATGCCGCATACAGCCTGGAACAGGAAACGCACAGTCAGCGCGGACTTGCCGAAACTCATTGGAGTCAGGTAGTCGGTGGCGATGGTCCACATGCCGACCCAGGCGTGAGCGCCTAGGGCAACGAGGGCCAGCAGACTGAAGATGCGCATTCCGTTATGGGAGAACAGACCGTGCCACGTGACATAGTCGATGCCAGGGTGCGCGACCAGGTATCCGATCAGAAAAATGAAATAAGCCGCGAGCACTACAGCGGAGACGCGTTGCGCCATCCAGTCGTAGAGGCCCGAACGAGACAGGTTCGTAACGCTGGTTACCATATCCAAACTCCCGCCAGAACGATCAGCACCACGGAGATGGCGATGACGATTTTCGAGCCCAGTTTGCCGCCTTCCAGCGTCTCACCGACACCCGTGTCCATGATCAGGTGACGAACACCTGCCACAAGGTGATACAGCAGGGCGGACAGAAGCCCCCATGCGATGAACTTGGCCAGAGGACTGGTCAAGGTCGCCTTCACATCGGCGAAGCCCTCTTCAGAACCCAGCGACTTGCTCAATGCCAGAAGCATGAAGAAGACGCCTACGAAGAGAATGATGCCGGAGATGCGGTGAAGGATCGACGTGATCGCGGTGATGGGGAGTTTGATGGTCCTTAGGTCTAGGTTTACAGGTCGTTGGCTTTTCACGGCTTTTTTTCACACTGAAGAGCCCCTAGGAATCAGGGCAAGTTGTTGGGAAGTGCACTGGTCAGGTACCCACTACCCAGGAAGTGACGACCCCCAAGAAAAACAGGCCTGCAAGCCCCTGGCGGTCGGGTGCCGAGTATAGACAGTTAGCCCGCTAATGACAACGCACATGCCCTCCCCCAATGGCGGATTGCTTTAGTGGAATAAAAGGCGTAAATGGCAGGGAATTTCGAGGAAAACCGTGGGTTAAAGCCTTCTGCTACAAGACTTTTGGCAAATTGACTTTAGAATTTATCTCACTATAGTGATGCGGGCCCTGCGTGGGGGGCCTGTCTGATGATTTGAAGCATAAATAGGAGGCCACATGGCTGACAAAAAAGCGCAGTTGATCATCGAGGGCGCAGCCCCCGTCGAGCTGCCCATTCTGACCGGCACCGTTGGTCCCGATGTAATCGACGTACGCGGCCTGACCGCCACCGGACGCTTCACATTCGACCCAGGCTTCATGTCGACCGCCTCATGCGAATCCAAGATCACCTACATCGACGGTGACAACGGCATTCTGCTGCACCGTGGCTACCCGATCGAGCAACTGGCCGAGCAGTCCGACTACCTCGAAACCTGCTACCTGCTGCTCAATGGCGAACTGCCAACCGCCGAACAGAAAGCCCAATTCGTGGTCACCGTGAAGAATCACACCATGGTGCACGAGCAACTGAAGACCTTCTTCAACGGCTTCCGTCGCGACGCTCACCCGATGGCCGTCATGTGTGGCGTTGTCGGCGCGCTCTCGGCGTTCTACCACGACTCGCTGGACATCAATAACCCGCAGCACCGCGAAATCTCCGCGATCCGCCTGGTCGCCAAGATGCCGACCCTGGCCGCAATGGTCTACAAGTACTCCATGGGGCAACCCATGATGTATCCGCGCAACGACCTCAGCTACGCGGAAAACTTCCTGCACATGATGTTCAACACGCCGTGCGAGATCAAACCGATCAGCCCGACGCTGGCCAAGGCCATGGACCGGATCTTCATCCTCCACGCCGACCACGAACAGAATGCCTCGACCTCCACCGTGCGCATGGCCGGCTCTTCGGGTGCCAACCCGTTCGCCTGTATCGCCGCTGGTATCGCTGCGCTGTGGGGCCCTGCCCACGGCGGCGCCAACGAAGCCGTGCTGACCATGCTCGATGAGATCGGCGATGTCTCCAACATCGACAAATTCATCGCCAAGGCCAAGGACAAGAACGATCCATTCAAGCTGATGGGCTTCGGTCACCGCGTCTACAAGAACCGTGACCCGCGCGCCACCGTGATGAAGCAGACCTGCGATGAAGTACTGCGCGAGCTGGGCATCACCAACGACCCGCAGCTGGAACTGGCGATGCGCCTGGAAGAGATCGCCCTGACCGATCCGTACTTCATCGAGCGTTCGCTGTACCCGAACGTCGATTTCTACTCGGGCATCATCCTCAAGGCGATCGGCATTCCGACCAGCATGTTCACTGTGATCTTCGCCCTGGCGCGTACCGTCGGTTGGATCTCGCACTGGAAAGAAATGCTCTCCAGCCCGTACAAGATTGGCCGTCCGCGCCAGCTGTACACCGGCGAAACGTCTCGCGACATCGTGCCTTTGGCCGAACGCAAGTAAGCGTATCGCAAACGAAAAAGGCTGCCATCGGCAGCCTTTTTTCATTCTTGCAGAAACTCTACCGGTTACTTCAGCGCGCGCTCACGCAGTGCCTTCAGCGTGTTGAACGGCGCATCTACCACAAATTTGTTCGCCAACCACGACGGCACGCTACCGCCAGGCTCGGTATGGACCTGATAGGTCACTTCGGTTTCATTGGGCCCTTTGGGCACTAACTTCCAGAAGCCGTCGACTTGCGTGACGCGCACGAAGCCCTTCTCTTCAGGTATGTAGGTCGGCTGGCCCAGGAGGTTGCGCGTCAGGCTGCCATCGGCGCCTTCGACCGTGGTGATCTGCAGGACCGAGTCGCGAGGCGTGACCGGCCACGGCGTATTGAACTGGGTGTAGGTCCAGGTTTTGTCGCCTTCGTGTTTGAGCACCTTCTGCGACTTGCACTCATGAACCCATGCGCACGCGCCCGCAACGTCCTCCTGCAGGCTGCGCAGTTTGGCGACACTGGCCTTGATGGTGGTAACACCTCGGTAAGCCTTGTATTGCGAACCCGAAACATCACTGAGGGAAACCTTGATGCCGTCTTCGTCCTTGGCGACTTTCCAGTCGTCAGCCTGCGCAGCACCTGCAACCAGTACAGTCATGCCAATTCCAAACGCGATCCGGTACAGCGAACCCATATTTTAATCCTTATTGTCAGTCGTTCAGATGCATCGATTCAGCGCTCGAATCGCCTTTCAGGCGACCGAGGTAGCCTGCTCCCACCAGCCAATCAGACGAATCGCTTCCTCGGAACTCTCGCCACACACCTCGGTATCCGCAGCAAAGCCACCGCAAACCGCAGGCCGATCTGGCTGGCCGAAAATCAGGCACAGCATGTCGACTGACAACTGCACGCAACGTTCTCCAGCCGGCTTGCCGTGGGGCATCCCAGGGATCGGTGAGGAAATGGAGGGGGCAATGCAGCAGGCACCGCAGCCCGGACGGCATTCCATGGAAACATTCTCTTGCAAAAGCGATGGGAGTTGACTGGATCTTACTCCCTGAAACGCACGTTTGAAATCGTGCTATCAGAGGCCGAAATCAGAGCCGTCAGTTCTTGAACTTGAAGTCCAGTGCCGCGCCGTCCACTTCCTTGCGCGCTTCGTTGCGCAGCTGCAGTTCCATTTCGTTGCTCAGCAAACGTCCCTGAAGCTCAAAGTCCGAGGGCGAGTCGGCGTCCGGAAACATCTTCGGCAACAGCGGTTTCCCCCCGGCGGACGGGGACTTGGCCTTGTGGTTGGCAGTGATAACGTTGGCCGGAGGGTTCAGTTGCTTGACCATGTCCGGCGGCAGGCTCAGATCCAGCGCCGCCTTGGGCAGCTTTGTGTCTTTGACCACCTGCGCAGGGGATTTGCTTTTGCTGGCGACCGGTGCGCGGTTCGCCACTTCGGCGTTATCCGCTTTGACCTTGGCGGATTTGGCGTTCGCGCTGGGGTTCTTCTGCTCGATCGCGGCGGCCTTGGCCGGGGTGGTGGCTTTCTTCGCGACCTCGGGCTTCACATCACCAGGCTTGTTGGCCGCCACCACAGGCACGACTGATACATTGGGTTTTAGCTCATGAACTGGAGCAGCAGGCTCGGGAGGCTTTTCTACCGGCGCGACGGCTTGCGGTGGCTTATTCTCAGGCACGACTGCAGGCGCCTGAACAGCAACTTTGGCAGGAGGTGCTGGTGACTTATCGGCATCACACCCGCTGAGCAACATCAGCAACAGCAGACCGACACAACGCAGTGAATTCATAATCGAACGGCAGAAAATAGGCAGAAGCCGATATGCTGGCTCTTTGCATGGCGGCTGACAAGTAAATGCCTTGTCAGCCAGCCCCTTCAAAGGGTGGAAAACGTTGCCTCAAAAGAGTTCACCAGGATTGACCGGCATCCTGACACAGCTGTTTGGCGAGCATGCCGAGGGTCATCAGCGCCCTCTCCGCTTCGCGATTCCATGGCAGGCCACAGTTCAGACGAATACAGTGGTTGAACTGCTCTGTGTTGCTGAAGATGAGGCCCGGGGCGATGCTGATGCCCTGCTCCAGCGCCCGCACGTGAAGCTCTTGAGTGTTCACCCGGCCCGGCAGGCTGATCCAGAGAATGAAGCCACCCGCAGGACGACTGATCTGCGTGCCTTCCGGGAACATCTGCTGCACCGCCAGCTGGAATGCACTCAGGTTCTTGCGATGTTCTTGTCGGATGTAGCGTAAATGACGATCGTATCCGCCGTTTTCCAGGTAGGACGCCACCGCCATTTGCGTCACGCTGCACGCCGAATGGGTGCTGAACGTCTGCAAGCGCTGGATTTCCGCCTGGTATTTACCGGCAATCATCCAGCCGATACGCACTCCCGGCGACAGGGTCTTCGAAAAGCTCGAACAGTAGATCACCCGACCCAGACGATCGAACGCCTTTAGCGCCTTGGTCTTGTTCTGCTCGTACATGAGCTCGCCGTAGATATCGTCCTCAATGACCTGAATGTCGAAGTCCGAAGCCAGCCGCAACAGATGCTTTTGGCGCTCTTCCGGCATGGTGCTGCCCAGCGGATTGCTCAGGCGCGAGGTCATCACTAGCGCCTTGATCGACCACTGGTTGGCCGCCAGTTGCAAGGCCTCGAGGCTGATGCCGGTATTCGGGTCGCTGGGAATCTCGATGACTTTCAGACCCAGCAAATCCGCCAGCTGCAACAACCCGTAATAAGTCGGCGACTCGGCAGCGATCAGGTCGCCAGGGCTGGTCAACACCCGCAGCGACATTTGCAGCGCGTCAACGCAGCCGTGGGTGATCACCACCTCGGACGGATCAACCACTACGCCCGCGTCGCGCATGCGAATGGCCACCTGACGGCGCAGCGGCTCGAAGCCGGGGCTGAACATGTAGTTGAAGGCGCGAGGACTCTGGAAGCGCGTGACCTTGGCCAGCTGCTGATGCAGCGCGCGCAGCGGCAGGTAATCAATGTGTGGCACGGCTGCGCCGAAGGCAAACACCCCTTCGCGACGAGCCTCCACCAACACCTGCTGAATAATGCTGGCCCGAGTGACCAGACCGGGACGCTCAACCCGCGCGATATCGGGGGTTGGCGCGGTCAGCGCAGGCGTCTGGTGAACGTAGTAACCGGACTGGGGGCGGGCCCGGATCAGACCTTGATCTTCGAGATTGGCGTAAGCCTGGAGGACCGTGGCATGGCTCACATTAAGCTGCGAGCTCATTTTTCGAACGGAAGGAACGCGCTCGCCGGGCTGGTACACGCCACGACGGATGTCCTCAGCCAACTGCTGGGCGATACGTTGATACAGCAGGAGATTGGTCATTTCGCGTCCCTCGATTCCACTCACTCACGGCCATTACGAAGATGAGGCGGCGATCAGTGCAGAGCGATCACCAGAACAGTTGCGAAGTGTACGGGGACAGTTGGCTTGGCGGCTAGCCATACTTCGGTTTGATGAAAAATTTAATGCGGGATAACCGCCAAACGGCCGGCCTCTTTTCACGAAAAAGCCCGGCTTCTGCAAAGAAAACCGGGCTTGGCGAGAATATTTTTTTCAGCGAGGGGTGCTGAGCTTGCCGTTCTCGTCTGAAAACACGATCTCAACTCGACGATTCTGCGCCCGACCCCGCTCGGAGGTGTTCACGTCCACCGCAAACTGGTCGCCATAACCTTCGACCTGAATGCGCTCGTCTTCGATGCCAAGATCGGACAGCACATCGGCCACCGCTTGAGCACGATCACGGGACAGCTGCAGGTTCTCCTGGCTATCACCCGTGCTGTCAGTGTAGCCCTCGATCCGCACGACCCGCTTGGGGTTGAACTGGAGAAACTGCACGACCTTCAACACGGTACGGTTGGCTGAGCTCTTGAGTTCAGCGCGGCCGGTGTCGAACAACATGTCGCCCAGAGTCATGACCAGCCCGCGCTCGCTTTGCTGCGTAGAGAGGCTGATGACCTGATCTTCCGCCCACTTGCCCTGCTGTTGTGCGTCGGCCAGCTTGGCCTCACGCAATGCCAGTTGCAGACGCTGACGCTCGAGTTCGAGGCGCGCGAGCTTTTCCTGATTGAGCAACAGTTGGCTGTGCTCGGCGGCGATGGCGCTATAGCGGCTGCTCAGGTACGCGTAATGACTCACATCATCGGCGCTGCCGACATAACTGGATAAACGTTCGGCTCGACCGAGTAGCTCGCCGGCGCGTATCACGTCTCGGGGCGCACTGCGCAAAACATTGGTGTCGCCCTTTACCTTCTGGAAATCGGCGCTGGCGCTTTGCAGTGCCTTTTCACTGTCTTGATGAGCCGCACAGCCGTACAGTCCGGCGTTGCCCAGCATCAGGCACACACTCAGCATCCGAGGAAAGCGATTCATTGGGCGGCCCCCAACTGTTTGCGCAGACGCTCAAGACGCGTGTTCACTTGCATCAGCTGCTCATCACTCTTCTGCGTCAGCACACGAGCCTCGGCCAGCCGCGCATCCAGTTCGGCCTGTTCGGCCTGCATGCGCGCATCCTTGAAGGATTTGCTCGCCATGTCGGCCTGGGCCTGAGTCAGCTTCGACTGCGCGGCAGCCATGTCCGGCTCATCAACAGTGGCACCGACGGCAGTGGCTTGGGCCACGGCCTGCTGGGTGAGTTTGAGCTGCTCGGTCGGCGCAGGATCATTGGCGCAACCAAACAGAGAGGCGATTGCCATGACGGCGAATAGCGGTCGGACTTTCAAAAAAAAGCTCAAGAAAACATTCCTACTGAACAGTCTTGCTGGTTACGGCGCTGGTCGGCTGCTGGAGCTGGGCCTTCCACAGTTCCAGATTGCGCGCAATGGCTTCAATGGCGCGGCCCGAAGCCGCCAATTCTGTCATTTTTTTTGCCAGCTGTCCGCGCAACCACGGATCGTTGCAAGCCGAGTTGAATGACAGCGCCAAGTACAGGCCCGGACGATCCAGCGGTAACGGCTGCGCCTGCAGGTCCTTGGCCATGCCCAGGGCCTGGGTCAACGCCATGCCCGCGTAACGACCGGCGAGTACGAATTCGACTTGCCCCAGCATGAGTTTTTGAAAGGCTTGGGTCAGGTTCGGCTGCTTTTCGAGGGTCAAGTGTTCCCTGATGGCATTGTCGAAACCGGGCGTGATACGCGTTTTTTCCGAGATGGCGCCGGAGTGGCCTTGCAGATCGGCAAGGGCGTTGAACGGCTGGGCGTGTCCGGCCTTGGTCCAGACCATGATTTCGTTCTGGGCGATCGGCGGGTGAACGAAGTCCAGGGATTCAAGCTCATTGCTGTTGAGCGGCGTGTCGGCCAGCAGGTCCATGCGCCCGGTGCGCACTTCTTCCAGCGCCTGGCTGCGCTTGCCGCCATAGAGCAAGTCGACTTTCACGCCCAACTGCGTCGCGACTTCCTTGAGCAAGTCGGCGTTGGCGCCCATCAGATGGGCCGGGTCTTGCGGGTCGCGCCACAGATAGGGCGGCGCGTCCGGGCTGCCGGTGACCACCAGACGATCACACTTGCCCGCAGCAACAACGCTCACCGAGGGCAACAGCAGCAGGCCTGCGATCAACGCGGTCAGCGTTTGCCTTGGCGACGACATGGCAACATCCTTTTTCCGATCCAATAAAAAAACCCGCTCACCCAAAGCAGCTGAAGGCGTCAGTCATCGAAAGCTTTCGACGGTCAACGCGTTCGAGCAGCCCGAAATGAACGGGTTCTCTTTATAAGTCAGTCGACTGGATTAGACCAGCTTCTCCAACTCTGGAACGGCTTCGAACAGGTCAGCGACCAGGCCGTAATCGGCCACCTGGAAGATCGGCGCTTCTTCGTCCTTGTTGATCGCAACGATCACCTTGGAGTCTTTCATGCCGGCCAGGTGTTGGATCGCGCCGGAGATACCGACGGCGATGTACAGCTGTGGCGCAACGATCTTGCCGGTCTGACCGACCTGCATGTCGTTGGGGACGAAGCCTGCGTCGACGGCCGCGCGGGAAGCGCCAACTGCGGCGCCCAGCTTGTCGGCCAACGAGTACAGGTGTTTGAAGTTGTCGCCGTTCTGCATGCCGCGACCGCCGGAAACGACGATTTTGGCAGCGGTCAGCTCAGGACGGTCGGACTTGGCCAGCTCTTCGCTGACGAATGACGATTTGCCTGCGTCGTGGGCAGCGCTCACGGCCTCAACAGCGGCAGAACCGCCTTCAGCAGCGACAGCATCGAAGCCAGTGGCGCGCACGGTGATGACCTTGACGGCCGCCGACGACTGAACGGTCGCAATGGCGTTACCGGCGTAGATCGGACGCTTGAAGGTGTCCGCCGATTCAACCGAGATGATCTCGGAGATCTGGTCGACGTCCAGTTGTGCAGCAACGCGCGGCAGGATGTTCTTGCCATTGGAGGTGGCGGCGGCCAGCACGTGGCTGTAGCCGGACGCCAGCTCAGCGACCAGAGGCGCGACGTTTTCAGGCAGTTGGTGCGCGTACGCCGCGTTGTCGGCGACCAGCACTTTGGCAACGCCGGCGATTTTCGCAGCAGCTTCACCGACAGCACCCACGCTCTGGCCCGCGACCAGTACGTGAATGTCGCCACCGATCTTGGCGGCAGCGGCAACGGTGTTCAGGGTGGCGGGAGCGATCACGCCGTTTTCGTGCTCAGCGATTACCAGGGTAGTCATCAGATCACCTTCGCTTCGTTTTTCAGTTTCTCGACCAGTTCTGCAACCGACTTGACCTTGATGCCTGCACTGCGGGCAGCCGGGGCTTCGACTTTCAGGGTCTTGTTGGTCGAAGACGTGGAAACGCCCAGCGCGTCAGGCGTCAGGGTTTCGAGCGGCTTCTTCTTGGCCTTCATGATGTTCGGCAGCGACGCGTAGCGTGGCTCGTTCAGACGCAGGTCGGTGGTGACGATCGCTGGCAGCTTCAACGAAACAGTCTGCGCGCCGGCATCGATTTCACGGGTGACATTGACGCTGTCGCCGGAGACTTCAACCTTTGAGGCGAAAGTGCCCTGGGCGTAGCCGCTCAGCGCAGCCAGCATCTGACCGGTCTGGTTGTTGTCGCTGTCGATGGCCTGCTTGCCAAGGATGACCAGTTGAGGCTGTTCTTTATCGACAACAGCCTTGAGCAGCTTGGCCACGGCCAGGGAGGTCAGCTCGTCAGCGGATTCAACGAGGATGGCGCGATCGGCACCCAGCGCCAAAGCGGTACGCAGTTGCTCCTGGGCAGTGGTCGGGCCAATGGAAACGACGACGATCTCGGTCGCGACGCCTTTTTCCTTCAGGCGTACGGCTTCTTCCACAGCGATTTCGCAGAAGGGGTTCATCGACATTTTGACGTTAGCGAGATCGACGCCGGAGTTGTCCGCTTTGACGCGAACCTTGACGTTGTAGTCGACCACTCGTTTGACAGCTACAAGAACCTTCATGGATTCCTCGTTACTCTCCGGTGAAAAGAAGTCGCCAGGCCATGCCTGGCGATGGGTACACGTCAGTGTAAAGAACACCTTTGAAAACAGCGTATTCGTCGTTGCTTAACGGTGAGTTCAGCAAAAAACAACCGCCCTTGCCCGTCCATCCACGTCAGATGCGGGCCGTGCGTGTAAACTGCTCCCCGCCTGTCGCCCCGTAGGAGCTGCGGGTTTGCTGCACGGCACTCGCGTCGTTTTCAGAGGTGTTCTCTTACCAACGGTCAGCCTACGGCGAGCGCAAAACCGCCCGTATCTTGACCGGAACGCCTATTGCGGTCAATACGACAAAAACGCCAGTCACAAGCCGTCTCCCTATGTTTTATCAGGGTTTCAGCTGATTCAAACAAACGTTTGTATTGGACCTTCAAGGTGGTGTAGATATAATGCGCCCCTTTGAGATGACACCCGGATGACCACCTTCCCGGGCGTCGGTTTTTAGCGACTATAAAAAATACGTTCGAGCCTTGATCAGGAGATAGCCAGTGGAACGCGAATTTATGGAATTCGACGTCGTCATCGTCGGAGCCGGCCCCGCAGGGTTGTCCGCCGCATGCCGTCTGAAGCAAAAGGCCGCCGAAGCTGGCCAGGAAATCAGCGTCTGCGTGGTGGAAAAAGGCTCCGAAGTCGGTGCTCACATTCTCTCCGGCGCGGTGTTCGAACCTCGTGCCCTGAACGAGTTGTTCCCGGACTGGAAAGAACTCGGCGCGCCGCTCAACACTCCCGTCAAGGGCGACGACATCTATGTGCTGACCAGCGGCGAAGCCGGCACCAAGGTCCCCGGCGCGTTCGTGCCCAAGACCATGCACAACGAAGGCAACTACATTATTTCCCTGGGTAACCTGTGCCGCTGGCTGGCGCAGCAGGCCGAGAACCTGGGCGTCGAGATCTACCCTGGCTTCGCCGCTCAGGAAGCGCTGATCGACGAGAACGGCGTAGTGCGCGGGATTCTCACCGGCGACATGGGTGTGGACCGCGAAGGCAACCCGAAAGACGGCATGTACACCCCCGGCATGGAACTGCGTGGCAAATACACGCTGTTCGCCGAAGGCTGCCGTGGCCACATCGGCAAGCAGCTGATCAAGCGCTTCAACCTGGACAGCGAGTCCGACGCCCAGCATTACGGCATCGGCCTGAAAGAAATCTGGGAAATCGATCCTGCCAAGCATCAGCAAGGCCTGGTGGTGCACACCGCTGGCTGGCCGCTGGACGTGATGGGCACCGAAAACACGGGCGGCTCCTTCCTTTATCACCTGGAAAACAACCAGGTGGTGGTCGGCCTGATCGTCGACCTGTCCTACGCCAACCCGTTCCTTTCGCCGTTCGACGAGTTCCAGCGTCTCAAGCATCACCCGATCCTCAAGCAGTACCTGGAAGGCGGCAAGCGCATCAGCTACGGCGCCCGCGCCATCTGCAAAGGCGGCCTGAACTCGCTGCCGAAGATGGTCTTCCCCGGCGGCGCGCTGATCGGTTGCGACCTGGGCACCCTGAACTTCGCCAAGATCAAGGGCAGCCACACGGCCATGAAGTCCGGCATGCTGGCCGCAGACTCCGTGGCCGATGCACTGTTTGCCGGTAACCAAGGCGGCGATGCGCTGAACACCTATGTCGACGCGTTCAAGGGCAGCTGGCTATATGAAGAGCTGTTCGCCAGCCGTAATTTCGGGGCGGCGATCCACAAGTTCGGTCCGATCCTGGGCGGCGCATTCAACTACATCGATCAGAACTGGTTCGGTGGCAAGATTCCGTTCACCCTGCACGACAACAAGCCTGACTATGCGTGCATGAAGCTGGCAGCCGATTCGAAGAAAATCGACTACCCGAAACCGGACGGCAAGCTGAGCTTCGACAAACTGAGTTCGGTGTTCATTTCGGGCACCAACCACGAAGAAGAGCAGCCGTGCCACCTGAAGTTGAAGGACCCGAGCATCCCGATCAGCGTCAACCTGCCCAAATACGACGAGCCCGCGCAGCGTTATTGCCCGGCGGGTGTGTATGAGGTGGTGACTCAGGAAGACGGCGCCAAGCGCTTCCAGATCAACGCGCAGAACTGCGTGCACTGCAAGACCTGTGACATCAAGGACCCTTCGCAGAACATCACTTGGGTGACGCCGGAAGGCGCGGGTGGGCCGACTTACCCGAATATGTAAACAAAAAAGGCGCCTGAATCGGCGCCTTTTTCATGGCATTCGAAAATCCCGGTGGGAGCGAATTCATTCGCGAGAGGCCTGTACACCCGACAAATTTCTATCGACTGTACCGATGTCTCGCGAATGAATTCGCTCCCACGGGGCGAGTCAGCAGTGGGTCCTCACGCCGAAATCCTCAACCCCGCCCCCTCCTCCCCCGGATTGCGTTCGAAGTAGCGCTTGTACTCGCGACTGAACTGCGACGTGCTCTGATACCCCACCTTGTGCGCCACCTGGGCCACGCCCATGCCTTCGCCGATCAGCATCTGCTGGGCCTTGAGCAGTCGCACGCGTTTCAGATACTGCACCGGCGAGAGCAAGGTGCTGCGTTTGAAATGCTCATGAAAAGTCGAGGCGCTCATATTGGCGCAGCGGGCCAGGTCATCGACGCTCAACGCTTCGTTGTAATGGTCACGCAAGTGCTGGAGAGCCGCCGCGATTCGGGCAAAATGCCCCTGCTGTTCGACCAGCGCCCGCAACACGCCCGCCTGCGGCCCGCGCAATGCCGCATACAAGACCTCCCGCACCCGCGCCGTGCCCATCACCTGCGCATCCAGCGGATCGTGCAAGCACTGCAACAAGCGCTCGACGCTCTCACGCATCGACGCATCCAGCTGCGCCGAGCTCATCGACTCCGGCGTTTGCGCCTTGACCATCACATCCGGCGCCTGCCCCATGGCCTGCACCAGCTCGCTCAACACCGTGCGATCAATGGACACCGCGACGCCATACATGGGCTCTTCGGTGGTCGCGAACGTCTCGCACATGAATGGCACCGAGAGCGCCTGAACCAGATAATGTCCGGCGCCGTACTCCAGGGTTCTCGACCCCAGACGCGCCAGTTTGCTGCCCTGAGCAAGGATGACCAGGCTCGGCTCGTAGATCTGCGGGCTGCTGGCGACGTAATAGCTCCAGGACATCGCCTGCACGCCCGGCACCCGGGTGTCGACGAAACCGGCGCGGGTCGCCAGCGGTTTGATCAGCGACACCAGCGTAGCGTTGGCATCGGAATGAAGGGTCAGTGACATAAGTAACCGGACAGAGGATTAGACACTGGCATCATCGCAGATCTGCGCCATCAAGCACCCCCTCAATGGGCAGGTCCGGAGGATTAGGCACGACTCACGTAGGAATGGTCATGGCCCGCAGGGGGGCCGGCTGCGCAGAATGCAAAGCCTCCACTGTCATCGTTTCTAGCGAGGTTTCACATGTACACAGCTATCGGTTACGCCGCCCAATCGGCCACCACTCCCCTCGCCCCCATGACCTTCAAGCGCCGCAGTCCGCGACCGGACGACGTGGCCATCGAGATCCTCTACTGCGGCGTCTGCCACTCCGACATCCACCAGGCGCGCAACGAGTGGGGCATCGCGGTTTACCCACTGATGCCGGGCCACGAAATCGTCGGCAAGGTCACCGAAGTCGGCGCCAATGTCAGCAAGCACAAGGTGGGCGATCTGGTCGGGGTCGGTTGCATGGTCGACTCCTGCCGGCATTGCGAAGCCTGCGCCGCCGACCTTGAGCAATATTGCCTGGAAGGCCCGACCCTGACTTACGCCACCCCGGACCGCGTCGACGGCAGCAACACCATGGGCGGCTATTCGAGCAGCATCGTGGTCAGCGAGCACTTCGTCGTGCGCATCCCCGAGAAGCTGAACCTGGCCGCTGCCGCGCCGATTCTCTGCGCCGGCATCACCACCTACTCGCCGCTCAAGCACTACGGCGTCAAGGCCGGCGACAAGGTCGGTGTGCTGGGCATGGGCGGTCTGGGCCACATGGGCATCAAGTTCGCCAAGGCCATGGGCGCGGAAGTTACGCTGTTCACCCGCTCGGCGAGCAAGGCTGAAGAAGCCCGTCGTCAGGGCGCCGATCACGTGATCGTGTCCACCGACGCCGAGCAGATGAAGGCGGCGGCCGGTCATTTCGACTTCCTGCTGGACACCATCCCGGTGCAGCACGACCTCAACCCCTACCTGGAAACCCTGCGCTTTGACGGCGTGCACATTCTGGTGGGGCTGATCGAACCCGTCGACCCGGCACTGCATGCAGCGAATCTGGTGATGAAGCGCCGCGTGCTGGCCGGTTCGTTGATCGGCGGCATTGCCGAAACTCAGGAAGTGCTGGATTTCTGCGCCGAGCACGACATCAGCTGTGACATCGAGATGCTCGACATCAAGAATATCAACGAGGCCTACAGCCGCATGATCGCGGGCGATGTGAAGTACCGTTTCGTGATCGATATGGCGACATTGAAGGCGTAATCACCGCAAACCCTGTGGGAGCGAATTCATTCGCGAGACGTCGGTACAGCCAATGGAGATGTGTCGGATGTACCAGCCAATCGTCGGATCGCCGCCCGGAATGAATTCACTCCCACAGGTTTTCGTCATCCAGCACTGCCCATTTACCCCCCCAACTCCGCCGACAAGCGTGCGGCCGTTTGCTTGATGACCGGCACCAGCTCGGCCATTTTTTCCAGCGGCATGTATGGCACGGTGCTGGCGATGCTGATCCCGGCAACGATGCGCTTGCTGGCATCGCGAATCGGCGCCGCGACGCAGCGGATCGACGGTTCGTTGTCTTCCAGGTCGAACGCGTAGCCGCCTTGCACATACTCGTGCATGCGTTCGCGTACCTGCTCCCATGTCTGTTCCTGATGGGCAGGCCACTGCGGGTTCCTCGCCACTTCCGGCACGCTGATGTCATACAGGCGTCGCCACTCGCTTTGCGGGCTGTCCAGTAATAACGCCTTGCCGATACCGGTGCGCGCCAGCGGCATGCGATGCCCTACACGCGAGCGCATTTCCGGGCCATTGCGACCGGGATTCTTGTGCAGGTACAGCACCTCGTCGCCATCGCGCACAGCCAGGTGCACAGTGTCGCCGGTCAGCGCCGACAACTCGTCGAGAAACGGTCGCGCCAGCATTGCCAGCGGCAGCTCCTCGCGAGCCTGAAACCCCAGCTCGATCAACTTTGGGCCCAGTAGATATCCCACTTGCGGCAACACCCGCAGGTAGCGCTCCTCCACCAGGCAGCTGGCCAAGCGATGTGTCGTGCTGCGGGTAGTGCCGATCAGACGGGCGATTTCCTTGAGGTCGCGGGCGCCGCTGGCCACGGCCTGGACCACGCCCAGACCGCGCAGCAGGGTCTGCGTGCCGGTGGGCGCGGCGTCCTTGCCCGAAGCGCCCCCAAGGTCTTTGAGGTAGGAAGAATCTTGCATATCACGCCTTATCGAATCAGAAAGCTGGCGGCATTATCGTCGCCAGCCTTTTCAGTGCCAACGGTCACAGCTCAATGCGCTCAACCTTGCCCACCAACAGGATGTACGACAGCGCGCCCAGCAGCGCCAGAACGGCGATGTAGGTGATGGCCGGCGCGAACGACGGGCCCGACGCCAGAAAGCCGATGACAATGGGGGTGGCAATGGCCGCGAGGTTGCCGATCAGGTTGAAGGTCCCGCCGGTTAGGCCCAGCAAGCGGGCCGGGGCCAGGGTCGAAACCAGCGACCAGGTGATGGACGCCAGGCCGTTGCCGAAGAACGCCAGCGCCAGGAAGGCAATCACCAGCGGCGTCGATTCCACGTAGTTGGCGCCGATGATCGAGGTGGAAATCAGCAGCCCCGAGATGATCGGCAGCTTGCGGGCAAAGCCCACGGTGTAGCCGCGACGGATCAGCCAGTCCGAGAAAAAGCCCGAACACAGCACGCCGACGAACGCCGCGAGAAACGGCAAGGAGGCCAGCAGACCGGACTTGATGAAGTCCATGCCGCGGTATTTCACCAGGTACGTCGGGAACCAGGTGAGAAAAAACCACAGCGTCGAGTTGAGGCAGAACTGCCCCAGATAAATGCCCCACAACTTGCGCTTGCTCAGCACGATGCCCAGGTCCGACCATCTGAACCCGCTCTTGACCTTGGCGGCGTCGGTCTGGATGTCGACCAGGCCGCCACCTTCCTTGATCAGGTCGATTTCGCCCTCGTTCACGCCTTTGAAATCACGCGGCTCGCGATAGACCAGGTACCAGATCACCGCCCACAGCACCCCCACGCCACCGGTGGCGACGAACACCATGTGCCAGCCGAACGTGGTTTGCAGCCAGGCCAGGATCGGCGTCAGAAACGCCAGCCCGACGAACTGGCCGGAGGTATAGAAACCCACGGCGGTGGCGCGCTCCTTTTCCGGAAACCAGGCCGTGACCACGCGACTGTTGATCGGGTACGCCGGGGCTTCCAGCGCGCCGACCGCCATACGCAGCACGAACAGGCCGACGAAGCTGCCGACGAAACCGAGGAAGATCGTCGCGACCGACCACAACGCCAGGGCGACGGTGTAGAGGATGCGCGGCGGTACGCGGTCCACCAGCCAGCCACCGGGCAGTTGCATGGCGGCGTAGGTCCAGCCGAAGGCGGAGAAAATCAGACCAGCGTGAACGGCGTCGATGCCCAGTTCACTGGTCAGGGCGGGTGCGGCGATGGACAGGTTGCTGCGGTCCAGGTAATTGATCACCACCGTGATGAACAGCAGCACCATGATGAAGAAGCGTTTGCGGGTCGGCGCGGCGGCGATCGCCCGTGCCTGCGGCAAGCTCTGTGTGCGCATGGGGAGTGCCTCTTTTTATGGTTGTCTGAGGTCTGGAAATTTTCTTGCGTGTGTACGTTCGTCTACGTCCGATGGGCACGACGCCGGATCAGCGTCGTGCCCGGGTCAATCACCACTCGGCAAAACTGCCATCGGCATGACGCCAGATCGGGTTGCGCCAGCGGTGGCCGACGGCCGCGCGCTCCTTGACGTATTCCTCGTTGATCTCGATGCCCAGGCCCGGGCCATTCGGGATTTTCACCATGCCCTTGTCGTAGTCGAAGACATCGGGGTTCTTGATGTAGTCGAGCAAATCGTTGCTCTCGTTGTAGTGAATCCCCAGGCTCTGCTCCTGGATGAACGCGTTGTAGCAGGCCGCGTCCAGTTGCAGGCATGCCGCCAGCGCAATGGGCCCCAACGGGCAATGCAGCGCCAGCGCCACGTCATAGGCCTCGGCCATGTTGGCGATCTTGCGGGTTTCGGTGATGCCGCCAGCGTGGGACGCGTCCGGCTGGATGATGTCGACGTAGCCTTCGCTGATCACACGTTTGAAATCCCAGCGCGAAAACAGGCGCTCGCCCAGGGCGATCGGCGTGCTGGTCAACGGCGCCAGTTCTTTCAGGGCTTCGTAGTTTTCGCTGAGCACCGGCTCTTCGATGAACATCAGCTTGTACGGGTCCAGTTCCTTCATCAGCACCTTGGCCATGGGCTTGTGCACCCTGCCATGGAAATCCACGCCGATGCCGACGTTCGGGCCCACCGCATCACGCACCGCCGCGACGTTGGCCAGGGCCAAATCGACCTTCTCGAAGGTGTCGAGAAATTGCAGCTCTTCGGTGCCGTTCATCTTCACCGCAGTGAAGCCGCGCTCTACGGCTTCTTTCGCCGCGCGCGCGGTGTCGGCCGGACGGTCGCCGCCGATCCACGAGTACACGCGAATCTTATCGCGCACCTGGCCGCCCAACAGATCGCTGACCGAAACGCCCAATGCCTTGCCCTTGATGTCCCACAGCGCCTGATCGATACCGGCCAGCGCGCTCATGTGGATGGCGCCGCCCCGGTAGAAGCCGCCGCGATAGAGCACGGTCCAGATGTCTTCGATGTTGCGTGGGTCTTTGCCGATCAGGTAGTCGGACAATTCCTCGACCGCAGCGGCGACCGTGTGCGCACGGCCCTCGACCACAGGCTCACCCCAACCGGTGATGCCCTGATCGGTTTCCACTTTCAGGAAGCACCAGCGCGGTGGAACGATGAAGGTCGTGAGTTTGGTGATTTTCATCTCGTTTCTCTCTTATTCGAAGACGCTTATTCGAAGCCGTTTTGTCCTGAGGCGCGTCTGGGCGGCCACAAAAAATCGGATGCATTACTGATCGTTGGCCGGGCGCGCCTGATTCCACGCTGCCACATAGGCCTTTGCCCGCTCGGCGACGTCGTCGGCGCTCATGCCCGGTTTGAACAGCCCGGAACCCAGGCCGAAACCACGCACGCCCGCATCGAGGAAGACCTTCATGTTGTCCGGGGTGATACCGCCCACCGGCAGCAGCACCGTGCCGGCCGGGAGCACCGCCAGCCAGGCTTTCACCACGGCAGGGCCCATCTGCTCGGCAGGGAACAGTTTGAGCACGTCGGCGCCATTGGCCAGCGCGGCGAAGGCTTCGGTCGGTGTCGCAACGCCCGGCGACAACAGCAGGCCTTCGGCCTTGGCGGCGCGCAGTACCTCGGGATCGCTATGGGGCATGACGATGACCTGCCCGCCCGCCTCTTTCACCTGACGCACCTGCTCAGGGGTCAGCACGGTGCCCGCGCCGATCAGGCAATCGGCAGGCAGGCGCTGACGCAGCAGGCGGATGCTGTCGTACGGCTGCGGGGAATTGAGCGGCACTTCGATAACGCGGAATCCGGCGGCGTACAGGACATCGCCAATGGCCGGGGCTTCTTCTGGGCGCAGGCCGCGCAGGATCGCGACCAGGCCGTTTTGCGCGAGGGCTTGCTTGAGCATGTCAGTTCTCAACGTGAAGGGGCCGGGAAGCGGCCGCAGAAAGAGGGGCAATCAGACCGGCCTGCAGCGCAACCTGCCACAGGCCGCGTTCGGTGGCCTGCTCGGCGAGGGTTACCTGAGGGAAGCCGCTGGCGTCCAGTGCGCGCTGATAGCGTTCGAGCAACGGCCCGCTGCCGATCAGAATCACCGCAGGCAATACGGCTTCGGTCTGTTTGAGCAGATGAGTGAGGGCGACGACTTCGTGGCCGATCAGCAGCCCGGACAGGTAGTCAGCCTGCTCGGCGCCACTGAGCACGCCGGTCAGGCCCAGGGTTCGCGTACTGAAGATGGTCGACAGTGGCCCCGCAGCACCTTCCGGGGAAAGCGAGACACCGACCCCGCGATCGAACGCAGTCGCATCGAACCCATCGTTGCGCTGCATCGTGCGCCCCAGAATGGTATGACCGGACAGCGCCGCGTAGACCTCGCCGGTCATGAAGGTGTCGAAGTGCGCGATGCGCCCCTGCTCCGCCCTGACCCATTTGGAATGGCTGCCCGGCAGGCCGATCAACAAGGGTTTGTCAGCCTCGGCGGCTGGCAGTGAGCTGAGTATCCCAAGGACCTGAGTCTCTTCGCCGCGCATGACATTGGGCAGCGCCGAACGCTGCAACACGCCAGGCACGATATGGACGTCAACCCCGCGCTCGCTGCGCACGGTCACCAATCCATCGCTCAGGGCAGCGACGCTGGCAGGCGTTTCCTGATACACAGCCTCGCGCCAGCCTTGGGCGCTGCCGACCATGCCACAGGCGATCACCGGCAAATGCGGCTCGGCGTCGAGCCAGTCGCCACAGGCCTCATCAAAGGCCAGTTCGAATCCGCCGGAACACAGTTGCCCGGCGATCGGCCGGGGTGTTGAAGGCAGTTGCATGATGCCCGCGCTGAGCGAGCGTTGTTCCAGTACCCGACCCTGGTCGCCGAGTCGATACGCGCGAAGGGATGTCGTTCCCCAATCGAGCGCGATCAATTGCGCCTGCATGGCTTCACCTGATTGTTATTAATGAGTGAATGCGTGGCGAACTATAAACCCGGACTCGATCGGATCTCAATATGTAAATCATCGTCCCACATAATGAGACATTACTCTTTTGCGACGAAGCGTTGCCGTGGTAGATGAACGCGGGTGGTCAGTCGGGGATTCGCTGGGGCATACTCCGACGCACTTGGCGCCCGTATTCCTACAAGCCATAACCACCATTCATCAGCCGTCCGTGCCGAAGGTGGTAACTTCCCTGTCCTGTTTTTACTTTCCCTGATCCACCTTCCAGCCCCGGCTTGCGTGATGCCCACGCAGCGATAGACCACTGCCAGCCAACCTTCACACTCATCTACAAAAGGACCCGTCAGATGAAGCGATTTCTCGTGCTCGACAGCCTTCGCGGCCTCTGCGCCGTAGCCATGATCATTCATCATTCGCACATTGAACGCAGCCTCACAGAGCTCGCGTTTTTCCGGAACGCCAGCCAGTTCGTCGGTTTCTTCTTCGCCCTGAGCGGTTTCCTGATCTACCGGCGCTACATCGGCCACCTGAGCACCCCGCGCCAGCTGGGCGAATACATGATCAGCCGCACCTGCCGAATCATGCCGCTGCATTTTGCCGTGCTGCTGTTTTTCATTGCCTTCGAATGCCTGAAGCTGGTGCTGGAGCGCTATGGCC
Source organism: Pseudomonas sp. GW821-FHT02A11 (assembly GCF_059421985.1). Taxonomy (NCBI): domain Bacteria; kingdom Pseudomonadati; phylum Pseudomonadota; class Gammaproteobacteria; order Pseudomonadales; family Pseudomonadaceae; genus Pseudomonas; species Pseudomonas sp. GW821-FHT02A11. The sequence goes on along the minus strand of NZ_JBWKWB010000004.1, from coordinate 364,509 downwards.
TGTCCCTGAGTTACCCCGCGTTCAGCGGCGATCGCGCACCCGGCGAAATCCTCCCCAACCTGCTGCTGATCCAGGCGTGGTGGCCGACGTTCAACGCGCTGTCGTTCAACTACCCGTCGTGGTTCATCAGCGTCCAGTTCTATGTATGGATGATGTTCGGGCTGATTCTGTTCGCGCTGCCGAGCCTTGGGCGCAAGCTGTTTTCGCTGTCGTGCGTGGCGGCGTTCATCGCGCTGTACCGGGGCATCGGTCCGATTTCGGCCAATGTGCTGTGGGGCGTGTCGTGTTTCTTTGCTGGCGCTATCACCTATCGGCTGTACGTGCGGCTGCGCGACTCAGCGCCTGGGCCACGGGTGTCGAGTGTGCTGGAGATCGGCATTCTGGCGGCGATTTATGGGGTGATGACTGAGGGCGAGGCGCCGTTGACGGTTGAATTGGGGTTGTTGTTCTGCGTCGCGATTCTGATTTTTTCTCACGAGGCGGGCGTGGTGTCGCGGTTACTGAGCCTGCGATTGTTTCCGGCGTTGGGGAAATTGTGGCTGTCGATTTATCTGACCCATGCGGCGGTGATTTTCGTGTTGGCGACGGCGTTGAGCCTGGCGACGAAGTTTTCGGGGTATTCATTGCTGGTCGATAAACCGGGGGAAACCAGCGGGGTGTGGGTGCGGTATCTGAGCACGGGCAGTGCGTTGAACGACAATCTGTTGATGGTGTTTGTGGTGGCGGCGGTGATCGTCGTCTCGATGCTGACGCACCGCTACATTGAGGCACCGGGGGTTCGGTTTGGCATGCATTGGAGTCGGGGGACATTGTCTCGGCGCAGGAAAGATGATCCGCCTGCGCAGCAGATTTGACGATGTCAGTCGCTTGAAGCGGGCGTGTCTGCCGCTCCCCGATGGCTGCTCACGCAGCCTGTTTCGCCTTCGAAGAGGCCCTGCGGCGCTCTTGCCGCATCCCTGCGGCTCGTTCCACTGCGCATCGCTTGCGCTCAGTCTGCGCCCATGTCGCGTTCGGCGGTGTCTGGACCCATACGTTGCCGGATAAAGATCAAAGGCAAAAGCGCCGGGCCTCATCCGATGCGTTTAGCCTGCCCCAGCAACGGTGAATGCGCGGGCAGGTGAATGCGCAACGCTGCGGGGCGGGCTTCGAAACGCAGTTGCTCGCCGCTCAGCGGTTCGCCGTCCAGATTGATGTCCAGGCCCTGAGCCGATTTGAGCTCCACCCACGGCAGACGGGCGCGCACGAACAGGTTGTCGATGCCCAAGCCCCCTTCGAGGAACCCCTTGAGCGCACCGACCACTTCCCGAGGCGCCGGCAGGATGCTGATGTCCAGCAGGCCATCGTCGGCCAAAGCATTGGGACACAGCGGGTGACCGCCCCCAGCCTGTCGGCCGTTGCCGATGCCCAGGGCCAGCAGATCCCCTTGCCAGTGGAAGTCCGGTCCGCTCAATTCGCCGTACGCGGCCTTCAACTCGCTAAAGCGCGACAGGCCGGTGAACAGATACGCCGCGCCACCCAGCACCTTTTTCAAATCCTCCGAGGTGTTGGCCGTCACCTGACTGCCAAAACCACCCGTGGCCATGTTCAGGAACAGATGTCCGTCAACGGCGCCCATGTCGACTGTGCGCGCCGGCACGTCGAGCAGATCCAGGGCTTTTTCGATCTCCAGTGGCACCCCCGCCGAGCGGGCAAAATCGTTGGCCGTACCCAAGGGCAGAATCGTCAGGCAGGCCTGGCGGTCGGCCAGCGCCAGGGCTTCGGCAACATCCCGCAGGGTGCCGTCTCCGCCTCCCGCAATGATCTCGCGATGCCCGGCCGCCAAGGCCTCGACCACCAGCCTTTGCGCGTCGCCCGCCTCCCAGGTCAGGCGCACATCCAGTTCCCAGCCATGTTTGCGCTTGCGTTGCACAGCCTGGCGAACCTCCTCGTTGAGCGCCTGCTTGCCATTAAGAACCAATATCGCCCTGCGCTCCGTCATGCTCCTTCCCTCATTGGTGCGATTGATTGCGTGAGATGTTGACCTCAGCGCAGTGAGAAATAGCCCAGCGGCAAAAATATTTTTCGAGCCCCACGAGCGGATCCAAAGCCTGGGAAGCATTGGACACCTCGCGCCAGGCCAATCTGAGCCCTGACTGTCGTGTTGCCACGTTCATGCAGTCTTCTGCCTCTATTCCCTGACACGTCTTGTTTCATGGGCTTTACTCCGCCCAGGCACTCGTTTGAAGAAACTTCCGATCTGCATTCGGAAGTGGTCCTACACCGCTTGGGAAGAAATGGGATTTTTTCTCATCGTCAGGGATTGAAATGCAGGTCGATAACGTGCTTAATCGACAAATAATTGGCTTATTCAGAAGCTTTAAGTAAAAAAGTCATTAAATTGACTTAAGCTGACAAAGTACCGGGCAGATAGGTCAGTCCTGGGTTCATGGATTGAAGAGGTGAGGACGTTTTATGCGGCTGCAACCGGTCGACAACCTTCCGCTTACACGCACCCGTCTGATCGAGTATTTCCTGTTCGCTGTCAGGTTGGTCCACGGAGTCATTTGCGTCCTGCCCGGCATTCTGATCCTCGCCTTCTGGCCAAACGAAACCCCGACAGCACCGCAACGCTATCTGATGATGCAGATCCTCTTCGGCGTGGTCTGCGTGCTGATGTTTCAGGCCCTCGGGGTTTATTCCGCAACCATTTTCAGCAACCGATCGCGCTTCAAGATGATCCTGTTCGTCTGGTCGTTGGCTTTTTGCGTGCTGCTGTTCATGCACAAGGCGATGGGGCTGTTCGACTACATCACCCAGGAGCAGCTGAGGGTCTGGTTCGTCGCCAGCCTGGCGATGTTCTGCGCCGAGCGGGTGCTGTCGCTGTTGATCTGCAAACGCAAGACCAGCCTGGATGAGTTAGCGCAACAGTTCAATGTGTTCGCGGGCAGCAGGTCAATGCTGGGGCCGCGCCCACACGCCACGGCCACCAAGGCCGCCGGCATTTTGTTCGAACAAGCTGTCAAGGAGTACACCTCGCGTCATCGAGTCAAACCGGGGATTACCGGGCTGGCTCAGATCAACGGTTTTCGTGGTGAGACAGACACTGTGGAGAAGATCGAAAAACGGGTGGAGTTCGATCTTGAATACGTCGAAAGCTGGTCCGTCTGGTTCGATCTGTACATTCTTCTACGCACTGTTCCGGCAGTGCTCTTCTCTCGCGAGGCTTACTGATGGGCACCCTTATTCCCTGCATTATCGCCGGCGGTGCCGGCACCCGGTTGTGGCCCGTTTCACGGGAAGCCATGCCCAAGCCATTCATGCGCCTGCCTGATGGCGAAAGTCTGCTGCAAAAAACCTTCAAGCGCGCCACTGGCCTGCAAGACGTCGAAAGCCTGCTGACGGTGACCAACCGGGAAGTGTATTTCCGCACCGTCGACGACTACCGGCTGCTGAACAAGGACAAAATCCATCTGGATTTTCTGCTCGAACCCTTCGGTCGAAATACCGCCCCATCCGTTGCCGCAGCGGCGCTGCACGTGCAAGCGCTGCACGGTGACGACGCGCAACTGTTGATCCTGCCCGCCGATCACCTGGTCAGCGACCTGGACGCCTTCAGCGCCGCCGTCAAGGACGCCCGCAAGCTGGCCGACGAAGGCTGGCTGGTGACCTTCGGCCTGATCCCGACCCGCGCCGAAACCGGCTTTGGCTATATCGAAAAAGGCCAGGCGCTGAGCGACAACGGCTATCAGGTGGCGCGCTTCGTCGAAAAGCCCGATGCCGTCACGGCCACCGAATACCTCAACGGCGGGCTGCACCTGTGGAACGCCGGGATGTTCTGCATGCGCATCGACATCCTGCTGCGCGAGCTCGAAACCCACGCCCCCGACGTGCTCGCTGCGGTGCGCCACTGCCTGTCGCAATGCCGCAGCAAGGAAGGCAGCAACGAGCTGCAGATGGAGCTGGACGCCACCACCTTCGCCCTCGCGCCGGACATTTCCATCGACTACGCGCTCATGGAGCGTTCGCAAAAAGTCGCGGTGGTGCCTTGCGAGTTGGGCTGGAGCGACATCGGCTCGTGGCAGGCCATTCGTGAGCTGGCCCCGGCCGATGCCAACGGCAACCAATGCAACGGCCAGGTGGTACTGCACGACGTCACCAACTGCTACATCGACTCGAAGAAGCGTCTGGTAGGCGGGGTCGGTCTGGACAACCTGATCATCATCGACACCCCGGATGCCCTGCTGATCGCCGATGCCGAACGCACTCAGGAGGTCAAGGTCATCGCTCAGGAACTCAAACGTCTGGGCCATCCGGCGTACCTGCTGCACAACACCGTGACCCGCCCTTGGGGCACCTACACGGTGCTGGAGGAAGGCAAGCGCTTCAAGATCAAGCGCATCGTGGTCAAGCCGCAGGCGTCATTGTCGTTGCAGATGCACCACCACCGCAGCGAGCACTGGATCGTGGTGAGCGGCATGGCGCGGGTTACCAACGGCGAGCGTGAATTCATGCTCGACACCAACGAGTCGACCTTCATCAAACCCGGCCACACCCACCGCCTGGTCAACCCGGGGGTCATTGACCTGGTGATGATCGAGGTGCAGAGCGGCGAGTACCTGGGCGAAGACGACATCGTGCGCTTCACTGACGTCTACGGCCGCGTGCCGGAAGGCGCGAAGGCCTGATCGAGGCGCCCGCCGCATAGAGCCTGGCGGGCGCCGGTTTTTCAGTTTCCGGCTTTATTACCCAGCAAGGCAACAGCGCTCCCCCACAGACCACCGCGACAAACATTGGACCTGGCAGTACCGCCGACATGATTGTCTTACCCGCAAGGGAGCCATATTCACGCATGACAGGAGTTCTGGACCAATGGAAACGGTGATGGAGCTGACCTTTACCTGGGACGACCCGCAGGTCGCTGCGTGGGCCGATCAAGCAGCTACGCTGGGTCGGAAAGGGTCTGGAGCCTGACTGCAGAGCGCTTTCAACAACTCTTCCAGACCGCCTGCGAGGTGCATGAATGAAGGGCAAGGCATTACTGGCGATCAGCGTTCTGAGTGCCTGTGTGCTGGGTGCGATCAACCCGGCGGCAGAGGCCGAAACCATTTTGCGAGGGGAACGGGCGGTGACCTGGAAGGACTTTCTGGGGGTCAACGTGCAGTTTCATTACTTCCGCCCGGATATCTACCAGAAGCAGATGAACCGCCTCGATCAACTGGGCCTGAACTGGATTCGCTGGACCCTGCACTGGCCGATCCTGGAGCCGACGCAGGGGCAATACAATCTCGGCGACCTGGACGCGGCGATGAATACCGCCAAACCCCACAACTACAACACCGTGGCGTACATGGTGGGCTCGGCGACCTTCGACAGCACCGCGCCACAAGGGGCCAGTAATGCTGATCAATACCCGCCGCGTGACAACAGCATCTTTGCCGAGCGCATGACGGCGCTGGCCCAGCATTACCCCCAGGTCAGCGACTGGCAGGTGTGGAACGAGCCCAACATCATCTGGCTACCCCAGGCCGACCCTGTAGCCTATTACGATCTGTTGACCACGACCGCCAACGCCATTCGTGCCGCGCTGCCGGGCAAGCCCATCGTCACGGCGGGCGTGGCCTATTACGGGCAGATGCGCGGCACCACCGGCTACATGCTGCAATCGATGGTGGACCAGGGGCTGGCGAGTCAGAACATTATCGCCGCCTATCACCCCTACTCCGAATACCCCGAAGGCGATTCCCTTCAGGATCGCGATTTTCTGGTGCGCGCCAACGCCCTCAACACAAGCCTGCACAACGCCGGGGTGAGTCAGGTTTGGGCCACCGAATGGGGCTGGTCGAGCTACCGGGGGCCTGTGGACATGCAGCACGTCATCGGCCTCGCTGGCCAGGCGGACTACACCCTGCGGCGCCTGGCGATGATGAGCACCCTGGATTACCAGCGCATCTTCCTGTTCAACTTGAGCGACCTCGATCAGCGCGCCAGTCCTCGTGATCGCGGCTATGGCCTGCTGGACCTCAACGGCGAACCGAAACCGGTGTACACAGCGCTGAAAAACTTCTTCGACGTCACCGGCCCGACTCTGAAACCCGCAGATCCGCCACCCGCGCTTTCGGTGCCCGAAGACCTCTATGCCATCGCCTGGGACCGTGCGGACGGCGCGCACCTGCTGATGGCCTGGAGCGCCAGCAGCGCACACCTGAATTTCCCCGGTATCAAAACCGCCACGCTGTACGACCCGTTGACCGGCAACCATACGGAGCTGGGCAACGCCAAGGGGGTCGACCTGGCGCTGACCCCCACCCTGCAAATCCTGGTCTGGAAGCCTTAGCCATGCGCATTCTCTGGACATTGCCCTATCTTCCCTGGCCCACCACCAGCGGCGGCAAGACCCGGCAGTTTCACCTGCTGCGCAACCTTGCCGCCCGCGGGCATCGCATCACGCTGCTGGTGCAGTCCAAGACCGAGCTGGACGACGCCACCCGCGCCGCGCTCGAGCCTTGGCTTGAGCGGCTGATCGTGATCCCGCGCAGGCCCCTGCGCAGCGCCCGAACCCTGCTCGCCATCGCCTTCGCCCGACCTCCGATGCTGGCCAGCGCCAACGGTTATTCGCCGTCGCTGGAGCACCAGTTCGAGGCGTTGCTGCAAGAGCACTGGGACGTAATCCAGATCGAGCACAGCTACAGCTTTCAGCCGTTCGAAGCGCCGCTGCGGCGCGCCGGCAAGCCTTGCATCATGACCGAACACAACGTGGAATCCGGACTTGGCGCGGCCAGCTATCATCAATTTCCCAACTGGGCGCGCCCTTTTACTCGCTTCGATCAATGGCGTTATCGGCACTGGAAAGAACGCGTGTTTCGCCAGACCCGCCAGTTGATCGCGGTCACCGAAGAAGACGCTAAAGGCCTCACCCGCCTGACCTCGCGGGCCACCAGCCTTGTGGTCAATGGCGTGGACTGCGACTACTACGCCAAGGTGACCCCCGACCGCTACAGCCGCCGCCTGCTGTTCATCGGCAACTACGAATACGGCCCCAATCTGGACGCCGTAGAGTGGGCGCTGGACGACATCATGCCCAAGGTCTGGAACATCGACCCCATGGTGCGCCTGACCATCGGCGGTTACGCCTTGCTCCAGGACTGGCCCGAACGCTGGGCAGACCCGCGCATCGACTGGCTGGGTTTCGTGCCCGACCTGCGCACCGTGCAGAACGACGCCGCGATCTTCTTCGCCCCGCTGCGCGACGGTGGAGGCTCCAAGCTCAAGGTGCTGGAAGCATGGCCGCGGGGCTTACCGTGGTCACCACCGAGCAAGGCGCATCGGGCCTGAAGGTGGTCAACGGCACCCATTATCTGGGCCGCGAAGACACTCAAGGCCTGGCGCGCCTGCTGGTCGAAGCCCTTGAGCAACCCACCCGCCTGGCGAAGATCGGTGAGGCCGGTCGCGCTTATGTGCGGCAGTACCACGACTGGTCGGTGTCCGCCGCGCAACTGGAAGGCATCTACGCTCGGGTTCACCAGCAAGAGGACGCTCACGCATGCGCGTAGGACTGGATTACCGCCCCGTGGGCCTGGCACTGTGGCTCAAGCCGTGGCGAACGGCCGACGGCTGATCAGTTCGCTTGCGGCCACACTCCGGCATTGCGCTCATCGGCCGTGGTGCAGATCTGCTTTACGGTCTGACGCAACCAGCGATGAGCCGGGTCCTTGTCAAAACGCGGGTGCCAGGCCTGCACCACATTCACCGATTCGAACGCCAGGGGGATCACGAACGGGCGCATGCGCAGGCCCAGTTCACGCATGCCCCAGAGCACGGTTTCGGGCAACGAGACGATCAGATCGGAGGCAGCAATGGAGAAAATCGCCGAGTGAAAATTCGGTGTGGTCAGGGTCACCCGGCGCGACAGACCAAGCTGTTCCAGCGCCGCATCGATCGGCCCGTGAGGACGCCCGCGGCGAGATACGCTGACATGATCGTAGAGGGCAAAACGTTCTGGGGTGATGGGCGCCTGGAAGATCGGATGATCTTCACGGGCCAGCGAGACAAAGCGCGTGGTGAACAGCTGCTGCACCTTCATCTCGGGGCCGAAATTGCGCCGCGAGGTGACGTGCAGATCGATCCGACCCTCGCGCAACGCATCGTCGTCACCCTCGCCTTCGGGAGCGAACCGCAGGGCTGTGCCAGGGGCCTGAATGCGCAAGGCGTCGACCAACTGGCCACCGAACGCACCGAAGAACACATCGTTGGAACGCACGTTGAAACGCCGCTCCAGGGTGCTCATTTCCACCTCATCGCGGGCCTGAAACACCTCTGTGGCCTGCTCCACCAGACTGCGCACCTGCCCCTGCAACGCCAGCGCCCGAGGCGTCGGCACCAACCCCCGCCCCGCGCGCACCAACACCGGATCCCCCAACGCCTCGCGCACCCGCGTCAACGTGCGGCTCATCGCCGCCGGACTCAAATGCATCCGCCGCGCCGCCCCGACCACACTGCCCTCTTCGAGCAAGGCGTCGAGGGCGATCAGCAGGTTCATGTCGGGCAAAGGCATCGTTGGGTGTCCGTGGGGCGGGTGGAGGGGGGATGATGCGGGAAATGATGGGGGTTGAGAACTGTTGGCGTATCAACCATGGCCCCGCTTCTGCGAGATACGGCTGAACAATCAACGCCGGCCCGCTTCTGCCGGACACGGCTGGGCAATCAACACTGTCCCGCTTCTGCCCGACGCGGATGGACAACCAACGCCGGCCGCTTCTGCCGAAGGCGTAGGAGTCCGGCTTGCCGACGATCTGGCGCGCAGCGGCAGCAAACCCAGACACCCCGGTGTGCCAGACACACCGCATCGACAGGGTTGACGACTGCTGCGCAGCCGATCGCCGACAAGTCAGGCTCCTACGCCCTTCGGGCAGAATCAAAAGCGGCTCACGGGATTGCTTGCCTGCCTGAGCGGCGACACTCGACGTCTCACGATCCTTCACGACAACCACACCGCATCCCATAACGGATAATCGCCCACTCTCTCCACCAACCCTGCCCGCAACGGATTGGCGACGATATACCGGGCGACGTGTTTGATGTCCTCCTCAGCCCGCAACGCTCGGTCGTGATAACCCTTCTGCCAGACCTGACATTGCCGCCCCAACGCCCGGTTGATGCGATGGGCGCTGCGTGACTTCGCTCGACGCATGAGCCTCGGTAGCGAGCTGTCATGCAATTCGATGAGCCAATGAAAATGATCAGGCATGACCACCCAGGCCAGCGTATTCGCGGCGCCTTCCTGTTCGGCGAGTCTGAATTCATCGACCACCAGACGCCCGATCCGCCAGTCGATATTTCAATGAGACGCGCCTGAAGAAAACCGTCACATCCGTCAGATCAACCCACGCGCCCGCCACTGCGCGCGCTGCTGGGCATCAATCCCCAACTCGGCCAGGACTTCGTCGGTGTGCTGCCCCAATGTCGGTGCCGGGCGGCTGACGCCTCCGGGGGTGGCGCCGAGTTTGGGGACGATGCCGGGCAAGGTGACGGGCGTGCCGTCGTCGAGCTGGCTGGCGAGGAGCATGTCCCGCGCCTGGTAGTGGGGGTCGCTGGCGATGTCGGCGGCGTCGTAGATCTTGCCGGCCGGGATACGCGCGGCGGTCAGCTTGCTCAGCACGTCGTCCAGGTCCAGGCTCGCGGCCCAGGCGCTGATCGCCGCGTCGATCAGCTCGACCTGCTTCACTCGTCCGTCGTTGTGCGCCAGGGCCGGGTCGTTGGCCAGATCGGGGCGTTCGATCAGGGCCATCAGACGCTGATAGATGCTGTCGCCATTACCTGCGATCAACGCATAACGGCCATCACGGCAGCGGTAGGCGTTGGACGGCGCAATGCCCGGCAGGCTGCTGCCCGCAGGCTGACGCACGGCGCCGAACACGGAATATTCGGGGATCAGGCTTTCCATCATGTTGAACACCGACTCGTACAGCGCAACGTCGATCTCCTGCCCTTGGCCGCCGTTCTGGTCACGATGACGCAGGGCCAGCAGCACGCCGATGACGCCATGCAGCGCCGACAGCGAATCACCGATCGAGACGCCAACGCGAACCGGCGTGCGCTCAGGCTCGCCAGACAGGTGCCGCAAACCGCCCATGGCCTCACCCACCACACCGAACCCCGGGCGATCGCGATACGGCCCGGTCTGGCCATACCCGGACACCCGCAGCATCACCAGTTTCGGGTTCAGGGCACGCAGCTCTTTCCAGCCCAGGCCCCAACCTTCCAGCGTGCCGGGGCGAAAATTCTCGACCAGCACGTTGGCTTCGGCGATGAGTTTGCGCACTACGTCCTGGCCTTCAGGCTCGCGCAGATCGAGGGTCACCGAGCGTTTGTTGCGCGACGACACCGCCCACCACACCGACGTGCCTTCGTGCAGCAGGCGCCATTTGCGCAGTGGATCACCGGTGCCCGGCGGCTCGATCTTGATCACATCGGCGCCGAATTCACCGAGGATCTTGGCGGCGAACGGCCCGGCGATCAGCTGCCCGAGCTCGATGACCCGAATCCCTTGCAGTGGCTTTTGCATGAGGTGCCCTTTCTTGTTTGAACAGTGGGGCCATTGTCGACTATCTCGAGCACAAATCCAGCCTCGATTCGCGCCCCCTTACCAACCGCCCCCCAGAGATTTATACAACCCCACCAACGCCAGGGTCTGCGCGGTCGAGCTGTCGACGAATTGCTCTTGGCTGGCCAGCAACGCGCGCTGCACGGTCAGCACGTTGACGAAATCCACCGCACCCGCCTTGTACTGCTCCCTGGCGGTGCTCAGAGCGATCTGGTTCTGCTGCACGGCATCTTCCAGCTTGCGTTGCTGCAACTGACTGGCGTTGTACAGGCTCATGCTGTCGTCGATTTCCTGCCAGGCGCGCAGTACGGTTTTCTGATAATTGAGCGCTGCTTCCTGCTCCTGGGCCTCACGCAGGTGCAGCATTCCGCGCAGCCGCCCGCCCTCGAAAATCGGCAGGCTCAACTGCGGGCCGATGCCAAAGGTGCGCGAACCCCAGCTGCCGAAATCGGCCAGTTGCAGGGACTGAAAACCGACGTTGCCGGACAGCATGATGCGCGGATAAAAGTCGCCCTCGGCCACCCCGACACTGGCCGCTGCCACGTGCAGGCGCGCTTCGGCCTGACGAATATCGGGGCGTCGCTGGGCGAGTTCAGAAGGCAGGCCCACCGCGATGGCCGCAGGCAATGGGGCACTTTGGATGAGCGCGGAGAGTTCCGCTTGCAAGGTGCGCGGCTGCTGCGCCAGTAACAGGCTCAGGGCATTGATCAGCTGCGCCTGACGCTGTTCCAGCAACGGCAGCCGCGCTTCGACGGTAGCGACCTGGGCCGAGGCTTCGGCCACATCCAGATGAGTGGCGACGCCGCTGGCCAGGCGCACCTTCGACAGTTCCAGGCTGTTGCGCGAAACCTCAAGGTTTTCGCGGGTCACGGCCAGGGTCTCCTGCACGCCACGCAGTTGCAGGTAATCGCGCGCAGTTTCCGCCTGCAACGACAACAACACGCCGCGACGATCGTTATCGGCAACCGCCACCGTGGCATCGGCCGCCTCGACCTCGCGTTTGACCCGGCCCCACAGATCGATTTCCCAGAACGCATCCAGCCCGCCATCCCACACGTTGAAGGCCGACTTGCCGTTGTTACCCGACGGGTCGCTCAGGCCCTCGCCACTGTTGCGCGCACGCTGATAGCCCATGCCCGCCGACACCGACGGCAACCGATCCCCTGCCACCACCTCACGCGCCGAACGGCTTTGTTCCAGGTGCGTGGTGGCGATTTTCAGGTCCAGGTTGGCGCTGGTCGCGCGATCGATCAGCGATGACAGCAGCGGGTCGTTGAACACCTCCCACCAGCGCTCCTTGATCGGCGTCGCCTGAGGCTGGCTGGCGCCCTGCTCGCCCTGGGTCGGCAGCCAGTCCACCTGAGCCGTGGCCTTGGGCGCCTGAAAGTCATGGCCAACCTGGCAGGCCGACAAGGCCAGCACCAGCGCTGACAGCGTCAGGCCCTGCAACGTCATCGCAGCCTTCATCGCGCGCTGACCTCTTGCTCAGGGCTGGACCGGGTGTCAATGCTCGCGTCCACCGACATCCCCACCCGCAAGCGGCTCAGCAGCGGCTGCTGGGGGTCGAGGACGATCTTCACTGGCAGGCGCTGCACCACCTTGGTGAAGTTGCCGGTGGCGTTGTCCGGTTTGATCGCGGCGAAGGTCACGCCGGTCGCCGGAGCAATGCTCTGCACCCGGCCCTTGAGGGTTTCACCGGAGAAGGTATCCACCCGCACCTCAACGGCCTGCCCCGGCGCGACGTGGGTGAGTTGGGTTTCCTGGAAATTGCCGACCACGTAGACCTGATCCAGCGGCACCACCGACAGCAGGTGCGCGCCGGGCGTCACGTAGTTGCCGAGGCGCACGCTGCGTTCACCGACCATGCCCTCCACCGGCGCTTTGATGCGCGTGTACGACAGCTGCAGCTGCGCCTGATCATGAGCCGCCTGGGCGCGCTTCAAACCGGCTTCAGCGGCGTGTTGCTGGGCCACCAGGATATCGACCTGCTTGCGGTCCGCCGCCAGCGAGGCCGTCGCGCTGTTCTGTCGGGCGCGGGCGGTGTCGATGCGGTTACGTGCCTGCTGGGCGTTCTGCACGGTGCCTGCGCCCATGCCCGCCAGGTGCTCGTAACGGGCCTGCTCCTGTTCGGCAAAGGTGACTTGCGCCTTGCTCGCGGCCAGCGTCGCTTCGGTCTGGGCGATCACCGACGTCTGCCGTTGCAGCACGGCGCTGGCCTGTTCGTACTGGGCTTTGGCGGCGAGGACTTGCGCTTCGGACGCGGCCAGCGCGGTCTGCAAATCCCGGTCGTCGATCACCGCGAGCAACTGCCCGGCCTTGACCTGCTGGTTGTCCTCCACCAGCACCTGGCTGATGAAGCCCGCCACCTTCGGCGCAACGTTGGAGTAGTCGACGGCGATGTAGGCATCGTTGGTGTTCTGCCGGCCGTTGCTGCCGGTGAACCCGTAGATGCCGACGGCGGCCACTGCGATCACGACGCCACACAGGGCCAGGGTTTGTTTCGAAGTCATGTTCATGAAGGAAGTCTCGAATGGTGCGAAATCAGGCGGCGCGCGGCGGGTACACGCGGCTCGGCATCAGCGGAATCAGCAGAATCATCGCGGCGGCTACCCAGCCCATGCAGTAATAGAGGTCGATGCTGGTCAGGGTCACGACCTGCTCGTGGATGCGATGGGCCAGCGAGGCTGCCGAATCCTGGCCCGCCAGTTCAGGCGTGTTGCCCAGGCGGTCCACCAGCACATTGGAATGAAAGTGTTGGCGCGAGGTGGTCAGGGCATCGAGCACACCGGTGGCGACCACGGCGGCGAAGCCGCGCACGGTGTTGAACCAGGCCGAAGCAAACGGACCGTCCGGCGGCGCGATGCCACCGGTGGCCTGCATCAGCAGCGGCATCACCGCCATGGGCTGGCCGATCACCTGCAGCAGTTGCAGGTTGTAGAAATTGTCGCGAATCCACTCCGGGCTCATCTGCGTCGCGGCGAAGCAATACAACGACAGCAAACCCAGGCCTGCGCTCAGCACACAGCGGCAATCCACCGCGCGGATGTTGCACAGGGCCGCCACCAGTGGCAGCGCCAGCAGTTGCGGGAGGGCCACCATCAGCATCATCGGCGCCGTCTGCAACGGCCGGTAACCGTGCACCTGCGCCAGATACGCCGAAGGAATGGAGCCAGTGGCAGTCAGCACCACCAGCACGCCGCCAAGGGTGATCAGCGCGTGGGACAAGTTCAGGTTAGACAGCATCTGCAACTTGAAGAACGGCACCGGCGTGAACCATTCATTGACCATGAACAGCACCAGCAGCAGGGCCCCGCCCACAAGCAACCCGGTGATCAGGCTGGACTCGAACCAGTCCAGCCGATTGCCCTGCAACAGCCCGGTCACCAACATGCAGATCGCCGGAGCGCCCAGCAGCACGCCGCGCCAGTTGAAGGTCTTGAAGCGCTCAAGGCGTAGCGGGTCCTGAGGAATGCCGTGGGCGATGGCGATCATCGCCACCAAACAGGGCGTGATGACCTGCCAGAAGGTCCACTGCCAGTTGAAGTATTCGGTCCACAACGCCGCCAGCGGTGTGCCCAGGCTGGGTGCGAAAGTGGCCGTGAGCGCGTAGCCCGCCAAGCCATAGAGCTTGATGTTCGGCGGCAGGAATCGCAGGGCCACGGTCATCAGCATCGGCGGCAGGCAGCCCGCCGCCAGCCCCTGCAGCATGCGCAGCACCAGGAAGCTCGGGTAGTCCGGTGCCAGCGGGCAGAGCAATGCCAGCACCACGAATGCCGCGATGGCACCCAGCGTGAAACGGCGCAACGACAGCGTCACCGCAAACCAGGGCGCGAACGCCGTGGCGGTCAGCGAGGTGGCGGAATACATCGAGGTGACCCACGTCGCTTCGTCATAGCCGATGAACATCGCTCCTCGGATGTCAGCCAGGGCGATGCGGGTCACGCCTTCGTTTATCCCGGCCACCAGCACAGCCAGCAGCACGCCCACCAGACCCAGGATGATTTGCAGACCAAACGGCGCCGGCGCTGCAGCTTTGATCACAGGCAGCGGAGCGGCGGCGGTCACTGCTGAGCTTCCAGTTTGCAGGCCGGAATATGGCGGGACATGGGCAATCGGCTCCGGAAACAAGGATCATTTCCGGTAGTTTAAAAAGCCCGCGCGTTGAGAAAAATTGACATTTGGGCAGTGTATGAGTGCGCCAGACGCACGTATCAACATTCGACCCGTGACGCCACGCGCACTATCACGCTTGGCTATATCAGCAAGATCAGGCGTTCTCACTGTCCCAGAAGCGCTTGTACATGCCCCTGCCCGAAATAGGCCGATACCGAAGTAACGGCGAAACTCCTCGCGCAAGGCGGTGGGCAGGCGTCCTGACTGAGGTAGACGAAGACGGCCACACGCAAAGGCTGCATAACAATACTTGGGGGCAAATACTCGATGCCCATTTGTCATGACTCGCATTTGAGCGTTAGGTCAGGATCCGCTCGTTGAATCCACCCGCTGGTCAGCCCATGACTTCACTTAAAGGAATGAAATTCAGCAGGTCACCTTCGGCCACGGTGGTGCCTTCAATGACCTCGATCAGCCCGTCCGCCCACGCTGCGCTGCGCAGTACGCCCGAGCTCTGATTGCGATAGGCGATCAGCCGCCCTTGCTCCAGACGACCGCGCAGGTATTCGCGACGATTGCCCGGTTTGGTCCAGACGAACCCGGCCGGCACCTTGAACGACAGCGGCTTGACCTCGGCCACGCCCAATCGACGCAGCAGATAAGGCCGGGCCAACAAAGCAAAGGTCACGAGAGTAGACGCCGGATTGCCCGGCAGGCCGATCACCGGCACGCCACGAAAATGCCCGAAGGTCAGCGGCTTGCCCGGTTTGATCGCCAGTTTCCACAGAGAAATCTCGCCCTCTTCGCGCAGGGCATGGCCGAGGAAATCCGCCTCGCCCACCGACACGCCCCCGGTCGAGAGGATGAGGTCGACATCGCCCAGCGCGCCCAAGGCCGCACGGGTTTTTTCCAGGTCGTCTGGCAGAATCCCGGCATCCACGACGTCGCAGCCCAGACGCTTGAGCCAACTGCACAGCAGCACGCGGTTGCTGTTGTAAATCTGCCCCGGCCCCAACGGCTGGCCCGGCTCGATCAACTCGTCGCCCGTGGACAGCACCGCCACCCGCGCCCGACGCACCACCTGCAACTGTCCCAGTCCCAGTGTTGCGGCCAGACCCAGTTCGATCGGCGTCATCACGGTACCAGCGTCCAGCACTTTGTCGCCGACGGTGGTTTCCTGGCCTTTGGGGCGAATGTTCTGGTCGATGCTCAGGGCTTCAAGAAAGCGCACGCGCTCATCGGCCTGCACTTCGGCGTTTTCCTGCATCTCCACGCAATCGGCGCCTTCCGGCACAGGGGCACCGGTGAAGATTCGCGCACAGGTGCCGGGCTGCAACGGCTCCGGCGCCATGCCTGCGAAGATCCGCTGACTGACCGGCAAGGGCTCACCGGTCCAGTCAGCAGCGCGCAGGGCGTAGCCGTCCATGGCGCTGTTGGGCCATGGCGGCAGGTCCAGGGTGGAGATCAGGTCATCGGCAAGGATGCGGCCTTGAGCATCGGTCAGCGCCACGGTTTCGCGCTCACGAATTGGCGCCGCGTCGGCCAGGCTCATCAGCCGCGCCATGGCCTCTTCCACAGGAATCAGGCCGGGCAGTTCAGGCTTGCTCATGGCAGATCACCCACGGGTCGCGCACGGCTCGGCCTTTTTCAGGTGCGGCACGAAGTTGCAGGGGCGAAAGCTGTTGTTCAGCTGATCGGCGAGGATGCCATCCCAACCGGTGCGCACCGCGTTGGTCGAGCCTGGCAGGCAGCAGACCAGCGTGCCATTGGCCAGGCCCGCCAGCGCGCGGGACTGAATGGTGGAGCTACCGATGTCCGGTACGGAGATCTGCCGGAACAGCTCGCCGAAACCGTCGACCTGCTTGTCCAGCAGGCAAGCCACGGCTTCTGGCGTGCTGTCGCGTCCGGTGAACCCGGTGCCACCGGTGATCAGGACAACCTGAACTTCATCGTCGGCAATCCAGGTGGCGACCTGAGCGCGGATCTTGTAGAGGTCGTCCTTGAGCAGCACCCGTTCGATCAAGCCATGGCCGGCAGCGGTCAGGCGGTCGACGAACATCTGCCCGGAGGTGTCATTGTCAAAGGTACGGGTGTCGCTGACGGTGAGAACGGCAATGTTCAGCGGCACGAATGGGGTGTCAGCCTTGGCTTTCATCGGCTAGGTCCAGTTGTAGGGAAAACAGACCGGTGTTATATCACAAGGCCCCTTTTTTCTGTGCTGAACGAGTGCCCCATGACTGCTGCCGATACCCTGCCCCCCTGCTCGATTCTGCTGCTGGCCGGTGGTCAGGGCCAGCGCATGGGCGGCCGCGACAAGGGCCTGATCGAATGGCGCGGCGAGCCGCTGATTCAGCATCTGCAACGCCTGACGCGGCCTCTGACGGACGACCTGATCATCTCCTGTAACCGTAATCGGGCGCTGTACGCGGCGTTTGCCGACCGGCTGGTGGAGGATGACGAGCGCGGTTTCCCCGGCCCCTATGCCGGCATTCGCGCAGGCCTCGCCGTGGCTCGGCATGAGTTTCTGTTGGTGATGCCGTGCGACTCGCCGCTGCTTGATCAGGCACTTCTCAATGGCCTGCGACACACCGCCGCCGAGCATCCCGGCAAACCGGTGATGGTGCGTCAGGGCGAACAATGGGAGCCGCTTTTGTGCTGCATTCCCACCGCCCATGCCCAGGTGTTCGAACAACACTGGCAGCAAGGTCAGCGCAGTCCACGCCGGACCATGGCCGAGCTTGGCGCTGTAGCGTTGCACTGCGAAGCGAACGACCCGCGACTGGCGAACCTGAATACGCCGGATCTGTTGACCGGTATCAAGCCGTAAGGCGCCAGATCAGGTTTCATGGAACTTTGCAGATAATCGCTGCGTCAGAAACATCACTACACAAAGAATTACCCTCGGAGACACAGTAATGAAACAACGGACTATTCCCGCAGCCCTTCTGCTCGCACTTGGCCTTGCCACCCTTGCCGGTTGCTCTTCGCCCACTGTGATCACCCTGAACGACGGCCGTGAAATCCAGGCCACAGATGCGCCGAAGTACGATGAAGAGTCGGGCTTCTATGAGTTCAAACAGCTGGATGGTAAAGAGACGCGCATCAACAAGGATCAGGTCCGTACCGTTAAAGAGCTGTAATCAACGACTGATGCTGAAGCTGTCAAAAAGACCCGCCTTTTCAGGTGGGTCTTTTTTGGCTTGGATAGACATCCAATCAACCATCCTGGCTGTGCCCCAATCCCCTGTAGGAGCAGTCGGAGGTTACGACGGCCGCGAATGCGGTGTGTCAGCTACAGGTGGTGTGTGAGATACCCCGCCTTTGCCACGAAAAATCCCGGTTACACACAAAATCTGCGTTCAACCCACCCACTCCTTCAGCCGATACCACATCATCCCCAACGCCAGCAGCGGCGAGCGCAACAGCTCACCTCCCGGGAACGTGCGATGCGGCACCCGCGCAAACAGCTCAACCGCCCGTCCATCCCGTTCCGCAATCGCCTGGGCCAGAATCCGCGCCGCAAAGTGCGTCACGTTCAACCCATGCCCCGAATACCCCTGGGCGTAATACACATTCGGCGCCTTGGGCACAGCACCGATCTGCGGAAAACGATTGGCGCTGATCCCGATCATCCCACCCCACTGAAACTCAATGCCCACCCCCTTGAGCTGCGGGAACACCCGCTCCATCTTCGGTCGCATGTAATCGGCGATGTTCTTCGGGTCCCGCCCCGAGTAGTGACAGGCGCCACCAAACAGCAACCGGTTGTCCGCCGTAAGCCGGTAATAATCGAGCGCGACCCGCTGATCACACAGCGCCATGTTCTGCGCAATCAACGCCCTCGCCCGCTCCGCCCCCAATGGCTCGGTGGCGATGACATAACTTCCGGCCGGCAGCAGCTTGCCCGTCAGCGTCGGCTCCAACTTGTTCAAAAACGCATCACAGGCCAGCACCACATGACTGGCCGAGACCTGACCGTGGTCGGTGAACACCTGCACCTTCGCGCCATGGACGATGCGCCGCGCCGGGCTGGCCTCGTAAATGATCGCCCCTTTGGCTTGCGCCAAACGGGCTTCGGCGAGGATCAATTTGAGCGGGTGCAAGTGCCCCGAACCCATGTCGATCAGCCCGCCCGCATACACCTTGGAATTCACCACCTCATGCAGCGCGTCCTTTTCCACCAGCCGCAGCGGATGGGGATAGCCCTGGGCGGTCAGGGCCTGCAACTCTTCCTGCAAGCCCTTCCAGTGCGACGCCGTGTTGGCCAGATCGCAGTAGCCCCAGCGCAGGTCGCAGTCGATGCTGTTGCTCCGCACACGCTGACGCACGATGTCCACCGACTCGGTGCCCGCCTGTTGCAGATAATCCACACCCTCTTTGCCGACCCAGCGCTCAACCCCGCTGACGTCATGCCCGAGGCCGCGGATCAGTTGCCCGCCGTTGCGCCCGCTGGCGCCCCAGCCGATGCGCTGGGCCTCCAGTAACACCACCGACAGGCCCCGCTCGGCCAGTTCCAGCGCCGTGTTCACACCCGTAAAGCCGCCACCGATGACACAGACGTCAGCGCTGATGGCGCTGTCCAGTGACGGCCTTTGAGGTTCAGGCCTCACCGAGGCGGCGTAGTAGGACGAGGTGTACGGCAGTGCAACAGGCATGGGGCTTCCTTAGCGGCTGGATTTGATATCGGTCCACTTGCGCGTCATCAGGCGCAGGGTCGCGGGCGGCAATTCGGAGGAAATGTAGAAGCGGCTCATCACCTCAGCCGATGGATAGATCGACGGGTTCTGGGTGATTTCATCGCCCATCAGCGTGTTGGACGCCGGGTTCGGGTTGGCGTAGCCAACGGTTTCGCTGACCTTGGCGATCACTTGCGGGTCGAGCAGGTAATTGATGAAGGCCAGCGCTTCACGGGGGTGCTCGGCGTCTTTGGGGATGGCCAGCATGTCGAACCAGACGTTGGCGCCTTCCTTGGGAATCGAGTAGGCGATGTTCACGCCATTCTTGGCTTCGGTGGCGCGGGCCTTGGCCTGGAGCACGTCGCCGGAATATCCAAATGCAACGCAGATGTCGCCGTTTGCGAGATCAGACACCCATTTGGATGAATGAAAATAGGTGATGTAAGGACGCACGGCTTTGAGTTTCGCGGTCGCTGCCTCGTAATCCGTGGCCACTTCGCTGCGCGGCGACAGGCCCATGTAATTGAGTACGGCGGGGAACACTTCGTCCGGTGAATCCATGTAGGACACCCCGCACTTCTGCAGTTTCTTCATGTTCTCGGGCTCGAACAGCACTGCCCAGGAATCGATGGTGTCCACGCCCAGCGCGGCCTTGACCTTGTCGACGTTGTAGCCGATGCCGTTGGTGCCCCACAGATACGGCACGGCGTACAGGTTGCCAGGGTCGTTGGCTTGCAGCTGTTTCACCAGTTGCGGGTCGAGGTTTTTCAGGTTCGGCAGCTGGCTCTTGTCGAGCTTCTGGAATGCGCCGGCCTTGATCTGACGACCGAGGAAGTGGTTCGACGGCACCACCACGTCATACCCCGAACGGCCGGTGAGCATCTTGCCCTCCAGGGTTTCGTTGGAGTCGAACACGTCGTAGGTCGGCTGAATGCCGGTGGCCTTCTGAAAATCCGCCAGGGTGGTCGGGCCTATGTAGTCGGACCAGTTGTAAATCTTCACGGTGCGGTCTTCGGCGTGTGCCCCAGTCACAGCGACGGCCAGAATGGCCGGCAGAAACAGCGTGGAAACGATCGACTTCATGGTGCCCCCAACGTCAACGAAACAGGTCAATGGAAAAGGATGGCTGCGCTCACACGCTCATCATCAGGAACTGGCGCTCCCACGAACTGATGACGCGTTTGTAGTTTTCATGTTCGGCGCGTTTCACCGCGACGTAGCCCTGCACGAACTTGTCTCCCAGCACCCGACGCAGCGCGGCACTGGCTTGCATGCGCTCCAGCGCATCTTCGATGGTCAGCGGCAGGCGCAGACTGCGTCGCTCGTAACCGCGGCCCTGCACCGGGGCGCTCGGGTCGCAGCCTTCGATCATGCCCATGTAGCCGCACAGCAGGCTCGCGGCAATGGCCAGATAGGGGTTGGCATCAGCGCCCGGCAGGCGGTTTTCGACGCGACGGGCCTGGGCGTTGGAGGCCGGCACCCGCAGCCCGACGGTACGGTTTTCCTCGCCCCATTCGACATTGACCGGCGCCGAGGTGTCCGGCAAAAAGCGCCGGAACGAGTTGGCGTTGGGCGCGAACAGCGGCAGCACTTCCGGGATGTAGCGCTGCAGGCCGCCGATGTGATGCAAGAACAGCGGCGTCGCTTCGCCTTCGGCCGTGCTGAACACGCTCAGGCCGGTCTTGATGTCGACCACGCTCTGATGCAGGTGCATGGCGCTGCCCGGCTCATCGGTGATCGGCTTGGCCATGAAGGTCGCCGCAACGTTGTGTTTGAGCGCGGCCTCGCGCATGGTGCGTTTGAACACGGTGATCTGGTCGGCCAGATTCAGTGCATCGCCATGGCGGAAGTTGATTTCCATCTGCGCTGGGCCGTCCTCGTGGATCAGCGTGTCCAGGTCCAGACCCTGGGCTTCGCACCAGTCGTAGACGTCTTCGAACAACGGGTCAAACTCGTTGGCCGCCTCGATGGAAAACGACTGGCGCCCGCTTTCAGGCCGGCCTGAACGCCCGGTCGGCACTTGCAGCGGCAGGTCCGGGTCTTCGCAGCGTTGGGTCAGGTAGAACTCCATCTCAGGCGCCACCACCGGGCGCCAGCCTTGGGCGGCGTACAGCTCCAGGACCTTTTTCAGGATGTTGCGCGGGGACAGTTCGATGGGGTTGCCGTAACGGTCGAAGGTGTCGTGGATCACCATCGCAGTGGGCTCGATCGCCCAAGGCAGTACGTAGACGGCTTGCGGATCGGGACGGCAGGTCATGTCGATGTCGGCCGGGTCGAGCAGGCTGTAATAGATGTCGTCGTCGACGTAATCGCCGGTCACGGTTTGCAGCAACACACTCTCCGGCAGGCGCATGCCGTGCTCGTTGAGGAACTTGTTGGTCGGCAGGATCTTGCCCCGGGCGATGCCCGTCAGGTCGCTGACCACGCATTCGACTTCAGTGATGCCGTAGCTCTTCAACCACTCGGCGAGTGGGTCTTTCACGCTGCTGTCCATGGGGCCTCTGCCAGTTGCGACGAAACGTTGCGCGGCGGGACCTCGGCCCCGGCGCTGGGTTGGTCGCTATGCTGGTAGATCGTTCGGGGTCGGGTCTATCCACTTTCGAACGTTGCTAACGCTCTTTTTTGGTGCGCTGCAGCAGTGCCGGTTTCCTACGACCGCCGATGGTTGCCAGCCGACAAAGCAGGCTGTTAGGGTGCTGACCACTCACAACAACACTGCTTGAGCAGGTCATGTATGCCGGTCAAGGTATTCGAAACTGCCACCGCCGATCAGCAAGGCATCTCCAACGCGGGCTGGAGCCTGCATTACGCGCAAATGTCTTCGGGGCAGTTCAAGGGGCGCCTGGTGGAGGCCGAACTGGGCGGCGTGCAGGTCTATGAGGAGCACATGAACACCCGCATCGAGCAGTATTACAAGGCGCCCTGCGACGCCCTGGTGTTCAGTTTCGACATGGCCGACCGCGCGCTTTATCTGCTCGACGCCACGACCCAGAATCTGTGGATCACCCCGGAAAACTATCGCGAGATCGCCGTCGTGATTCGTCAGGACGCTCTAGGCACGCTACACCTGCATCGCACCTTTGAAGACCTGCTGCTGACCCCGCTCAAATCCCGCCACGGCGACGTGTTCAGCGGCTGGCTGAGCGCGATGTTGACCCGCATGGCGCAACACGCCGACGCTCCGCAATCCAGCCATCTGGGCGAGCAACTGATCGAAGATTGCCTCTACGTGCTGGAGCAATCCGATGCGGTGCCAATGACCGAACGCAGCCTGCGCATCCGCGAGCAACGCAAGATCGTGCAGCGAGTGTTCGAACAGGTCAGTGCCAGCCCTACCGAGAATTTCAGCGTCGTGCAACTGGCGCAGACCGCCGGGACGTCCTTCCAACAATTGCGCAGGGCCTTCAACGAATGCGTCGGCATGGCACCGACCGCCTGGCTGCGCACCCGCAGGCTCAACCTGGCGCGACAGGACCTGTTGCAGGCCAGAAGCCGCGAAACCAATGTGGCCGAGGTCGCCATGCGCTACTCGTTCTGGCACCTGGGGCGATTTTCCGAGACCTACCGCGCGCTGTTCCTCGAATACCCGAGCCAGACCCTGGCCCGCAAAACTTGAAGATGACGAGCGCCATTTTCACACTCAGGGTGAAGCTGCTCCCCGATTGCTTATCTTTGAGATGCGCTCGGCGCCTTCGAACACTACCGTGAACGCCCCACCCAGCAGGGCCAGGCCGAATTTGTAGCCTCGAATTGCTCGATTAGTCTCGCAAGGCTATTTTTCGCGAAGACGGGCTTTCCAGAGCGCTACGTTCTTGATCATAGGCCAGGTAATACTTGTTCACGCTGTTCACATAGGTGACGACATTCATGCCCACCTGCTCCATCGCCACGCGCTCGACCTGGAAGAACCACTGGTTGGGGTTCAGGCCCTGGCGTTTGGCCTGGGTGCGCATGGCCTGCACGCGCTCCGGGCCCAGGTTGTAGGCCGCAAGGGTGAAGGCCATGCGCTCGCGCTCGTTGATTTTCGGGCTGGCGAAGAACTTGCGGCGGATCATCGCCAGGTATTTGCTGGCCGCCTGAACATTACCGTCGACGTCGCGGATGTTGTCCACGCCGACCCGCTGTGCAGCCGATGGGGTGATCTGCAGCAGCCCGGTGGCACCGCTGCCGCCCTTGGCGCCGGGGTTGAGTTGCGACTCCTTGAAGGCCAGAGCCGCGAGGTCCAGCCAGTCCATTTTCTGCGCGTCGGCGTGGCGTTGCAGGGTCGGGCGCAGTTTTTCCAGGCGCTGGCGGTCTTCCCGGGCCAGCGGGTAATGAACGCGATAGAGGTCTTTGTAGGCCTTCTGGAACGCCACGTCCTGATTGGCCGGGGGCTCGTAAGTTTCCAGGAAGCGGTCGACGGTGGCGTGCAGCATCACGGCGTCCTTGCGCACGTACCAGTTCATGTCACCGGGATCGCTCAAGGCCAGGGAACGATCGACCCGCAGTTTGG
Organism: Pseudomonas sp. GW821-FHT02A11; assembly: GCF_059421985.1. Classification (NCBI taxonomy): domain Bacteria; kingdom Pseudomonadati; phylum Pseudomonadota; class Gammaproteobacteria; order Pseudomonadales; family Pseudomonadaceae; genus Pseudomonas; species Pseudomonas sp. GW821-FHT02A11. Next base: position 340,649 of record NZ_JBWKWB010000004.1, on the reverse strand, counting down.
GCATGACCCGCGCCCAGCGCTCGGCAATGGGTTGCTCGACGACGGTCAGGTGATAAATCCCGGCCTGAACCATTTCCAGCACGTCCTCGACCGCCAGGCTCGGATCGACCCATTCGATCTTCACCGGTGGCAATTTGCGCAACGCCAGCTTCTGATTGAGTTGCACGATGGCCTGATCGGCGGCGCTGCCACTGGTCAGCATCAGCGTGCGACCGGACAGCTGCTCAGCGTGCTTGAGGCTGCGCTCGCCACTCATGCCGACAATCACCAGCGGCACATGACTGACCACAGGCTCAGTGGCATCGACGTAGTGGGCGGCACTGGCGTCCAGCAGCTCGCCGGGCGCGACCAGATCGCCTTCGCCGCGTTGCAGGGCGGCGAGCAGTTGGTCCTTGGCTTTGGGGATCAGTTTCAGGGCGACTTTCTGGCCATCACGGGCGTGGCCATTGAGGTATTTTTCGAAGGCTTGCAGGCGGCGGTACTCAACGCCAATGGGCTCGCCCTGCACTTCACCGGAACTGTTGCGGCTCTGGTTGACCAGTACGCGCAGCACTTTACTGCTGCGGATGGCCGAGAGGTCGCGCACCTGGGATTTCTTGATCACCACCGGCGGCCCGGCAGGACGCGGTTTGTCGTGGGTCGAGCCCTGATTCGATGCATGGATCGATGCCGTGGTGGCATGGGCCGATACAGGAATGGCGGCGAGCAGCAGGCACAGCGAGATCAGCGAGGCTCGGGTCATTGACGCTCCGGGAATAAAGCCAAAAAAGGCTTGAAGTCTGTGTCGGGCAGTTGCGTTCGCCATTGGCGTGCGCCATGGCTGGCAACATCACAGGGATCTAATCATTCCAAGCAGTTGAACCTGCTTGTTTTTTATATCGCTTCAATCGCTCTGGTATTCTTCTCGGCCTTAAGCCTGGGGTGAACCATGCAACTTATCGACATCGGCGTCAATCTTACGAATTCCAGTTTCGCCGGTAAGGAACGCGACGTTCTCGACCGCGCCCATGCCGCGGGCGTGGCTCAATTGATCCTCACCGGCACCGACGTTCAAGGCAGCGAACAGGCATTGCAGCTGTGCCGCCAACTGGACGAAAGTGGCCAGCGACTGTTCAGCACCGCCGGGGTACACCCCCATTCGGCGAGCGCTTGGACACTGGACACCGAGAAAGAGTTGCATGCCCTGCTCAAAGAAAATTCGGTGTGTGCGGTGGGCGAATGCGGCCTGGATTTCAATCGTGACTTTTCCCCTCGCCCGCAGCAGGAAAAGGTGCTCGAAGCGCATCTGGCATTGGCGGTGGCGCTGAAGATGCCGGTGTTTCTCCACGAGCGCGAAGCAGACGAGCGGCTGCTGGCGATCCTGCGCGAGTACCGCGATCACTTGCCTGGCGCCGTGGTGCACTGCTTTACCGGCGAAAAACGCGCGTTGTTCAGCTACCTGGACATGGACCTGCACATCGGCATCACCGGCTGGATCTGCGACGAACGCCGCGGCACTCATTTGCATCCGCTGGTGCGCGAAATCCCCCGAGGGCGCCTGATGCTGGAAAGCGACGCGCCATATCTGTTGCCGCGCAGTCTTCGTCCCAAACCGAAGAACGGTCGCAACGAGCCGGCTTACTTGCCTGAGGTATTGCGGGAAGTGGCGTTGCATCGGGGCGAAACCCTGGACGACGTCGCCGCGCATACCACCGCGTGCGCGCGGGCGTTCTTCGGGTTGCCGACACCTGATCTGTAGCACCACGGCTATCGGACGGCAGGGATTTCGAGAACGCCAACCGGCGGTACTGCCGCAAAGGCGGTTGTGTGCCCTCCATGAGTTGATCCAGATCAACGCTTGTGTCACGTGCCGTTGAGAAACTAATGGCACCTTGCCTTATCACGTGCAATCACAGAAGAGCTTCCTCATGGGCCGCTGGTTCAGCAACATCTCGCTGAAATACAAATTCTGGGCGGTCAATGCCGTCGCCTTCATGACCACCCTGTTGCTGGTGCTCTATGCCCTGAATCTGGAGCAACAGAGCCGCGCGCAAGACGCAGGCCTTGCCGCTCGGGCACAGGCGCAACTGCTGGCGGCATGGCCAGGCGGGCAACCGCTGCCGACGCTCACGCCTCTTCCCGCCGCTCCCTCGTTCAACGACGTGCTGACCGAGCACATCACCCACTACGCCTTTGCAGTATTGGTGCTGATGCTGGCCATGCTCAGCGCCTCACAGTTGCTGATTCGTTTTCTGCTCACTCACCTCAACACCCTCAAGGACGTGATGCTGCACGTGGAAAGCAGCGGCGATCTGTCCGCCCGCGTTCCGCTGGCCGGGGACGATGAAGTCGGGCAGATGGCCAAGGCGTTCAACGCCATGCAGGCCGGGTATCAGCGCATTGTCGGCACGGTCGCGCAATCGGCGGCGCGGCTGGATCAGGGCGCGGTGCATCTGGCCAAGGGCATGAGCGATGTACGCGAAGGCATGCTTGGCCAGCAAAGCGAAACCGATCAGGTGGCCACTGCGATCAACGAAATGACGGCCACGGTCTACCACATTGCCCAGCACGCCAGCGCCACCCGCGATCAATCGCAGAACGCCGACGCGCTGGCAGGCAGCGGCAAGGACGTGGTGGATAGGGTGCAGACCTCGATTGCCGGGCTGTCCAGCGGCGTGCAACAGACTGCCGGAATGATCCAGCGTCTGGCCGAGGATAGCCAGAAGATCAACGGTGTGGTCAACGTGATTCACAGCATCGCCGAGCAGACCAACCTGCTGGCCCTCAACGCCGCCATCGAAGCCGCCCGCGCCGGAGAAATGGGCCGCGGTTTTGCCGTGGTCGCCGACGAAGTGCGTAACCTGGCCAAACGCGTGCAGACCTCCACCGACGAAATCACCACCATGGTCTCGGCGCTTCAGGCCGGCACCCGGGACGCAGTGGATTTCATGCAGGAAAGTTCCTACAAGGCCGACGACTGCGTGCAGCATGCGCGCGAGGCCGGCGACGCATTGGCCGCGATCACAGAAGCCGTGGCGCAAATGCGCGAAAGCAATACGCAAATTGCCGTCGCCGCGCAGCAACAGAGTCAGGTGGCTGAAGACATGAACCGCGCGGTGGTGAGCATTCGCGATGTGACCGAACGTACCGTACGCCAGACCGTTGAGTCGGCGAGCACCAGTGATGAGTTGGCAACCTTGGCGGGGGAATTGAACACGGCCATCGGGCAGCTCAAGTTGCGCGGCTGAGTCGAGTCCCTGTGGAGCGAATTCATTCGCGAAATTCGATCAGGCGATGAGGCTACGTCGGATGCACCGGCCCCTCGCGAATGAATTCGCCCCATAGGTCCGGTAGCCACTCCTGAAAGGTGTAGTGCCGGCACAGCTGGGGGATGTCGCGAAGATCAACGTTATTAAGGCAGCGATTGTTTCCCCCCATGCTGGCTATGACACCGATAGCAATCCTCGATTCGCCGTCGGGCAACGGCAGGCCTATTCTGAACCATCGAAAACGGTTCTTATTCAGGCTTTACGAGGTCCGCATCATGCCCAAGTTCATCGCCAACCTTCACCTTGAAGAGTTCTTCAGTGCGCACAAATCCGGCCTGTCATCGAATCGGGTGCTCTCGTCGCTGGCTTTTCCACTGTCCATCGTCTCAGGCCTGTTGCTGCTAGACGGCGCGCTGAATGCCAGCATCACTTCTGTCGGCATCGGCATTCTGGGGCTGATTGCAGCCCAGGCGATCAAGGCCCGAGGCCAGTGAGGCCTCGGTGCTGATGGCCCTTTCTTTCCATCTACTCACCCGAACACCGTCACCGTCTGACGGCTGATCGCGACCAACTCTCCTTTCGAGCTCCACAGCCCAGCCGCGACATGGCCATAGCCATCGCGAGCATGCTCGATGACTGCGCGGTATTGAGTCCAGTCGCGGGTCGTCATCTCTGGTAACGGCTGCACGAACTCGATCGTCCACGTCAACGAACTCCCCGGCGCCGGTTTGCTCAGGTGCGGCAGCACAGCAGGTGGCCAGATGTCGACCAGCGCCAGCAGATGCGCCTCGCTCAGCTTCTCTTCTTTTGCATCGCGCAACCGCGCGTAGCCACCTATGGCCGGCGAAGGCGTGTTGCTGTACGGCAAGCCGCCCAAGGCCCAGCGCATGTCGATGTGGCGCAGGTATTCGGGCATCACCCCGGCAATGAACGGGAACACCGGCACCTCATCGACGGCCTTGAATTCAGGTGCAGGGTCTGCTGCGACGGCGATCATCGACACCCGCGGCGCCCCGAAACTGCCCTGAACCAGCGTCACGGTCTCGCCGTTTTGCACCGCGCGGCCGAGCACCTGGCTGACGGCCTTGCCTTCTCGCAGGATTTCAACTTCAAAAGAGATCGGCACATCGATCGCCGGTGGCCCGACAAAACAGATGGCCAGCGAGCGGATTGGCCGATCCTCCGGGACTTGCGCGCGCATGGCTTCAAACAGCAGGGCGGCCATCAGGCCGCCAAAGCAGGAACGGCCCTGAGCCCAGGAAGCGGGAATGGAAACGGACTGCGGGGTTTCGCGCACCGCATCGAGCAATTCGGAAAAGATCATCGGACACTCCATGTGGCTCGGCAAAACATCGTGTCCGGATCTTAGCGAGGCGTTGCCCCCTGAACAGCGCTCATAACTGCCAATCCTGCGGCCTGATCGGGATCAACGGCTCGCAGGTTCGCCAAAGCAGGCTTGATACAGCCGATCCAGCGCCTTGTCGGATTTTTCCTCAGCGCGAAGAATCCCCAGTTGCCATCCCACCACACACGGCGACAAATCCGACTGCTGCTCGGCCTGCGCCAGCCATTGCAGGTGATCGTGCCAGTCGCCTAGCGCACCTTGCGCCGATTTCAGGCGTTTCTGCAGGCCCTTGGGTTGATGGCTGAGTTCCGGGTAAGCCTCGGCGGCATAACGCACGCGCTTGATCAGCAGGCGCAAGCGATGGCGATCGTGGGCGGGATCGGCCATGGCCTCGCGCAGCTGCTTCCATTGTTTGTCCATGCGCTTTTCGATGCGCTGGCGCAGCTTCTTCAACAGGCCATGGCGCTGTTGCGCCCGCAGAAAAGAAGGCAGCTGATCGAGCACGCCCAGCAGGCGATTCAATTGCGCGGATGTCGCCACCTTGGGGCACGCTGAGTCCAGGTATTTCGTGCGCTTGAGGGCGGCCTGATTCTGGCCCTGTTCGCTCAAAAACGCGGCGAGTACCTGCATGTCGCGCAGCGGCGTGGTCAGATCGCCCACGCCTTTGGCGGCTTCTTCGACCTGATCCATCCCCGGCAGCCCTCGCAACGGCCGCAGCACACTGCGCAGACGCCGCACTGTGGTGCGCAGGTCGTGCAACGCCTCGCTGTCGGTGGAGGCCGCCAGCCGTGCATGACAGGCCAGCAGCTTGACGTTGAGACTGATGATCTCAGCGATCAGGTGATCGACCATGGCAGACATGAAACACACTCCTTATTCATTCGTGAGGCGAGATGTCCTTCGCCGCTGACAGGCGCCAGGGCAAACGCCGGCGCAGGTATTTCAAACGGCGGCGCAAATGCCCCACCGAGCCGGACGCACCGGCGTAACGCTGTGCTTCGAACTCCTTGGCGAACGCCTCGATCGCGTCGGCATGGGCCGGAAAACGCTGCGCCGCACGCAGGGCAAACGCTTGGGCACCCTCGCCCGCCTGACGTCTGAGACCCTGCCGGGCGAGCAATCGTTCGAATGCCGTAAACAGGCGCAGCTGCGAGTCGCTCTCGCGCCGCCAGGGTTTGAACAGCCACAGCGCCAGCAGCGCCAGAATCGCCGCAGCACCGCCTGCGAAGACCGGCGCCTGGAAGCCCGAGAACCAGCGCCCCAACACCTGCAACTGCTGCTGACCCTGATAGCCCAGTACCCAGCGCTGCCAGCCGTAATTGAGGTTATCCCAACTCAGGCGGATGGCATTGAGCCAGGCCAGGTGTCGGTAGCGCAGGGCCGACATGGGCGAATCGGCAAGAAATTCTTCGGGCGCTAGCGCCTGCTCAAGCCCCTGCTCGATGCGGGCCGGGGCCACGGCGGCGGTCGGGTCGACACTGCGCCAGCCCACGCCCGCCTGCCAGTATTCGACCCAGGCGTGGGCATCGAGTTGACGCACGCTGATGTAATGACCGTCCGGGTTCAGCTCACCGCCTTGATAACCCGCCACCACCCGCGCCGGAATCCCTGCCGCGCGCAGAACGAAGGTCATCGCCCCGGCGTAATGGGCGCAAAACCCCGCGCGGCTGGCGAAGAGGAAGTCGTCGATGCTGTTGGGACCCAGTGTCGGGGGCTTCAAGGTGTAGTGGAACGGCTGTTCGGTGAAGTACGACAGCACATTGTCGACCAGCGCGTCGGGCTTGGGATAACGACGATGCAGGTCCGCCGCCCACTCTCGCGCTTGGGGGTTGCCCTTGGCGGGAAGCTGCAGATCCTGCATCCGCCCGCCCTCGCTGAGCGCGGTTTCACGCACCGCATCCGGCCATGAGCTGACGGTGTAAAGCATCGATTGATCGATGGGCCGCCTGCGCTGCCAGCGGAAGTCGGTCATCTGCCGCGCGCCTTGCAGATCCGGCACGCCCACGTCCAACGTCATCAGCCAGGGTTTGCCGGTAGGCTCCAGCACCACGCTGTAACTGAGTTTGTCGCCCTCCTTGCGCCAGTCGGGGGCATCCGGGACCTGTGCGCGGGACGACTGCGACCAGCGACGACCATCGAACTGCTCCAGGGTCAGGGCGCGCCAGTACTGCTGGTCGCGAGGCGGGATCGGGCCATCGAAACTGGCGCGAAACACCAGTGCCGCCGACTTGCTCAACTCGGCGATGTCGCCCGGCGCCATGCTGTCGGACAAACCGGTCAACGCCTTGTTGCTCGGCTGCGGCAGCGACCACAGCGGGTCCAGACGCGGGAAGAACAGGAACAACAGCAGCATCAGCGGCACAGCCTGCAACAGCAGCTTGCTCGCCAGCATCAGGGTGCCAGCGGGTTTGCTGGCCAGAGTCGATTGCTGCAAGCCGATCAGCGCCGCCAGCAAGGTGGCGATGGGCAGTAACGTGAACAAACCCCAGAGCAGGCCGTCTTCGAACAGATAACCGACCGCCACGCAAAAGAAGCCCAAAAAGATCAACACCAGAGCGTCGCGCCGGGTCTGCATTTCCAGCATTTTCAGGATGAACGCCGCGATCAGCAATGCGGCCCCGGCATCAAGGCCCACCAGGCTGCCCCGCGCCAGATAAATCCCCCCCGCTGTGCCTACCAGCAGCCCGGACTTGACCCAAGTGCCCGGCATGCGCACGCGCATGCGAAAGATCTGGATGCGCCAGAACGAACACGCCAGCCACAGCACCAGCAAGGACACAGGGATGTGCAGCGAAAACGGCACGATGACCAGCGCCTGGGCGATCAGCAGCCAGTTCAGGCTGACCCTGGGAATGGGCTTGCCGAGGTTGGCGGAGGTCATGGCGACACCCTGCGCACCAGCGTGTTCATGCCCGCACGCCGTAGAGCGCCAGTTGCCGCAGGCAGGCCTCACGATGAGCGTCGCCAGTGTCCACCGCCGAGAGAAAACCCGGCAGGCGCAAAGCGAACGGTTGCTGACGCTGGGACAACTCCAGCACCCAATAGCACAAGCGCGACAGACGCTCTTCGATGTCGCCACCCAGGGCCATGAAATCCAGGCACAGGTCATGGCCGCTGAGGTCGGTAAACTCCTTGACCATCAAGCCCTGACCACGAGACCAGGCTTTCCAGTGCATGCGACGCATGGAGTCGCCCGGTTGCCATTGGCGCAACCCCTGGTAGTCATCGACGCCCTGGCCTTGGGTGGCCTGGCCGTCGTCTTCGGCATGGGGTTGTACCCCTTGCAGCAACGGCAGGCTGCCGGGCACGGGGCGTGGGTAGATCAGCACGGTCTGCTCCAGATCCAGCCAGCTCCAGGCACGAAAGATACCCAACGGAAACACGCTTTCGACTCGCAGGCGCGGCGCCCGCAGCCAGCCCCGGCGCGCGGCCGGCAGGGTCATCGCGACTTCGACCTGACGCTGCGCCTCAACGTCGGTCTGCTCCAGTTGCTCGCTGTCCCAACCCAGGGCGATGGCCTGGTGCCCGCCCGACGCGCTTTCCAGACGCAAACGCAGTTGCACCGCTTCGCCAACGAACACTGAACGGGCATTGCTGGCGCTGAGAATCAGGCCGCTGAAATTGCGGTAAGTGTGCAGGATTGCAAGGATGCCCACCGAAAGCATGAGGAAGGTCAGGCCGTAGGCGAGGCTGTTTTGGTAGTTGATCGAAACCAGCAGCAGTAGGAAAAGCACAAGTGCGTAAGTGCCGCCGACCCGGGTCGGCAGAATGAAGATTCGGCGGTGATCCAGCTCGATCCGCGAGGCCGGGGGGATACGACGCCCCACCCAGCGCTGCCAGACCGGTTTGAACTGTGGCATCAAAGCACCGGCACCTCACGCAGCAGCCATTGAACCAAAGCCCCGCCGCCATGTCCGGTCGGATCGGTCCGCTCACGCAGACGATGGCCGATCACCGCAGGCAGGATCGCCTGAACGTCTTCAGGAATCACGTAATCGCGCCCGATCAGCAGCGCCCAGGCCCGCGCCGCCGACAGAATCGCCAGGCTCGCCCGAGGCGACAGGCCATAGGCGAACTGTGGCTGGCTGCGCGTGGCATCGACCAGGCGCAGCACGTAGTCGACCAACGCATCGCTGGCCCTGACCCGACGCGCTTCTTCTTGCAGGGCCGCCAGTTCAGTGTGGTCGAGAATGGGCTCAATGCGCGGCAATAACTCGCGCCGGGACTCGCCCAGCAGCAAGGCTTTTTCCGCAGAACGCGCCGGGTAGCCCAACGACAGGCGCATCAGAAAGCGGTCCAGTTGCGACTCGGGCAAGGCAAAGGTGCCGCCCTGGCTGAACGGGTTTTGCGTGGCTATGACGAAGAACGGATCCGGTAACAGGCGAGTTGCACCTTCGATGGTCACCTGGCCCTCCTCCATCGCTTCGAGCAGCGCACTCTGGCTTTTCGGCGTGGCGCGGTTGATTTCATCGGCCAGCACCAGTTCGGCGAAGATCGGCCCGGGATGGAAGGTGAATTGCCCTGTTTCCCGGTCGAAGATCGACGTGCCGAGAATATCTCCCGGTAACAGATCGGAGGTGAATTGAATCCGCTGAAAGCTCAGCCCCAATACGCGCGCCAGCGTATGGCTCAAGGTGGTCTTGCCCATGCCGGGCAGATCCTCGATCAGTAAATGACCGCCGCCCAGCAGACAGGTCATGGCCAGACGCACCTGGGGCTCCTTGCCCAGCACCACTTCATTGATAGCGTTCAGACACGCATCCAGTTTTCTGCCCATCGGAAAGCCTCCCCAGGCGACTGCTCTTGGCTAGTAGGACTGCAGAAGATGCCAGACGTGCTGCCACTTTAAAGTCAGCGTAGGCGGTTTCGCCAGAGCGGATAAGAGGAATCGGGAGGATTTATAACAAGGATGCAGGGTCGAGGGTTTCAACGCCGGAATTTCAGCGCTCGAAAACACCTGTGGGAGCGAATTCATTCGCGAAGGGCCGGTACATCCGAAAATTTCTATCGTCTGTACCTACGTCTCGCGAATGAATTCGCTCCCACAGGTCCTGCAGTCACATGTTTGGCGGTGTTGACACGACGGACTTAGCGCCCCGCGCGGGACTCACGAATATAGAAGCGCGCCTTCTCGGCCTTTTCACTGCAGCCTTCAAAGGCTTCGAATTGCTGCTGGGTCTTGGCGCCCGTCAGCAGCGACAGGGCTTTGGAATAGCTGACCGTGCCAGCAAAACCTTCGGCCTTGGCCAGATCCAGCTCGTGCCACGCAGCATCCAGATTAGTGGCGCAACTGTCACGATAAGCGGTTTTACCGGCGCAGCCTGTGAGAACGAGGGCGAGCAATGGCAGACAGATCCAGGCTTTCATCGGGTGTTACCTCAACAAAGGAAATCGGCAATGCGGGTTGGACGATAGGGCGATGTAAAAGTGCCACAGTCGGCGCTCGCGAAGTATCTATTTCCTCGAAAAAATCTGCCCCCGACCTGATGAATCGCGCCCGCCTTGGGCGTAGGGTAGAAGCCTTGCGACGGGGAGCCTGCGAATGAAGAAAAGAATCGCGCTGGTCCTGGGGTCCGGGGGCGCCAGGGGGTATGCACACATCGGGGTGATCGAGGAACTGGAACGCCGTGGCTATGACATCGCCTGCATTGCCGGGTGCTCGATGGGCGCCGTGGTGGGCGGCATCTATGCGGCGGGAAAGTTGCCGCAATACAAGGCCTGGATCGAAAGCCTGGATTACCTCGACGTGCTGCGTCTGGTAGACGTGAGCTTTCGTCTCGGGGCCATTCGAGGGGAAAAGGTTTTCGGGCAGATCCGCGAGATCGTCGGCGAGATCAACATCGAAGACCTGCGCATCCCCTACACCGCTGTCGCCACCGACCTGACCAACCAACAGGAGATCTGGTTTCAGGAAGGCAATCTGCACTCGGCCATGCGCGCCTCGGCGGCGATCCCCAGCCTGTTCACGCCAGTGGTTCAGGGCAACCGCACGCTGGTGGACGGCGGCCTGCTCAACCCGCTGCCGATCGTGCCGGTGGTGTCCAGCCATTGCGACCTGATCGTGGCGGTCAACCTCAACTCCACCAACCAGAAGCATTACCAGCTGCCGGTGATCGAACGCCCGCCTGCCGTGAAGAAGCGCTTTGACAGCCTGATCAGCTCTATCGGCTCGCACCTCCCGTTCCGACGCAAGATAGACGTGGCAGGCAATGACGTGTTGCGTCTGGAGCAGGACAGCCTCAAGGCCAGCGCAGCCATTTTGCCCGACCCGTGGCAGGGCGATCGCGGTCCGGAATCCGCCGATCCTCAAGGCCAGCAGCCAGCCGCCGCCCCCACCGAACCCGGTGCGCCGAAATCGGCCAGCGGTTCAGTGATCGTCGATAACGTCGGCCCCGCGTCGTTGCTGGACCTGATCAACCAGAGCTTCGAGGTGATGCAGACCTCCCTGGCGCAGTACAAGATTGCCGGCTACCCGCCAGACATCCTGATCAACGTGCCCAAGCGGGTGTGCCGGTTTTTCGAGTTTTACAAGGCGCCGGAACTGATCGCCCTGGGACGGGAAATCGCGCGCGATACGCTGGACCGGTATGAGCGGGAGCATTGAGTCCGACGCGTGGGCCGAAGATTGTGTGGGAGTGCTTGCTCACGAAGGCACCGGGTCAGATGCACATGCAGTGACTGAGCCACCGTCTTCGCGGCCGTCGTAACCTCCGACTGCTCCCACAGGATTTGCTGCGGGCCTGAGGTTGGCGGTAGACACCAGATGGCAGGGTCAGCGGGTGTGTGCCAACGTTACACCGCTGAACCTGTAGGAGCAGTCGGAGGTTACGACGGCCGCGAAAGCGTTTTAGCGGCCGGACACAGAACCTCAGCCCCCCACCAACCGATACCCCACCCCCGCCTCGGTCATGATGAACCGTGGCGCAGCAGGGTCGTCGGCCAGTTTTTGGCGCAGGTGGCCGACGACGATACGCAGGTAATGGGTGTCCTCCACATGAGTCGGGCCCCAGATGTCCTTGAGCAACTGCTGCTGCGTGATGACCCGCCCCGGATGCCGCGCCAGTTGCGCCAGCACGGCGTACTCCTTGCGCGTAAGGGCCACCTCGACAGCGTCCAGCAGCACCCGTCGATAGGCCAGGTCCACGGTCAGCGGGCCGATCACCAGCGCTGATTCGGTTTGCCCGGTCTCCGGCGCCTGGCGCAGCAGCGCGCGAATCCGCGCTAGAAACTCTTGAATGCCGAAAGGTTTGGTCACGTAATCGTTGGCCCCGGCATCCAGCGCGCGGACTTTCTCGCTTTCGCTGGCGCGCACCGACAACACCAGCACCGGTACCGCCGACCACTCGCGGAACTGGCTCAGCACCTCCTGCCCGTCCATGTCCGGCAGGCCCAGGTCGAGCACCAGCAAGTCGGGCTTGTTCAATGCGGCCTGGCTGAGGCCCTCGTTGCCGGTGCCCGCTTCCAGCACTTTGTAGCCTTGCGACGAAAGGCTGATGCGCAGGAATTTGCGGATCTGTGGCTCGTCGTCGATCACCAGAATGGTTGCCGTCTGGCTCATGGTTTTCCTGTCAATTTGTCGACCTTGATCTGTGGCAAAGCCCAGACCTGTGGGAGCGAATTCATTCGCGAAACTCGATCAGACGATACTGGTGCGTCGGATGTACCGGCCTCTCGCGAATGAGTTCGCTCCCACAGGTTGATTTGCTTGGCCGGCGAGCTCATCCATTTTCAGGCTCACAGGCAATAAGCGTAACCCATCGCCTGCTCAAACAACCTGCTCCATTTCTGCCTCGGGCTGGGCCTGCAACGGCAGGTGCAGGCTGATGCAGGTGCCGCGACCGTCGAGGCCGTCGCCGACGCTGATGCGTCCGCCATGGGCGCCGACCATGCCCTGACAGATCGCCAGCCCGAGCCCTGTGCCCTGCCCGCCGCGATCGCCCCGGGCAGCGGTGTAGAACATGTCGAAAATCTTCGCCCGCTCGGCCTCGGGAATCCCCGGCCCTTCGTCGCTCACCGCAAAGGCCAGCTCATCGTGCGAGGCCTCCACGCGAATCTGCAAGCGGCCATGAAGCGGCGAGAAGCGCGCGGCGTTTTCCACCACGTTGATCAGCGCCTGCTCGATCAACGCGGCGTGAACGTAGAGCAGCGGCAGGTCGACCGGCAGCTCGGTGCTCACCTGCAAAGGCGCCAGCACAGCGCGCAGACGATTCAGGGTACTGCCGACGATGTCGCCGGGCGAGACCCAGTCCCGCGCCAGTTTCAGCGCGCCGTGGCCCAGCCGGGTCATGTCCAGCAGATTCTGGATGTAGCGGTCCAGCCGCTCGGCTTCATCGCGGGTGCCTTCCAGCAGCTCGCGGCGGTCGTCCAGCGGGATGGCCTCGCCCAGCGCCAAGAGGCTGTCGATGCTGCCGCGCATGGCGGTCAATGGCGTGCGCAAATCGTGGGACACCGAGGCCAGCAAGGCGCTGCGCAGTTGTTCGGTTTCGCCATGCAGACGCGCCGCCTCCAGGTCCTCGGCCAGTCGCGCGCGCGCCAAGGCTTGGCCCAAGGGCTGACTGAGGGCTGTCAACAGGCGACGACGCTGGGCCGTGAAGCTCTGGCCCTGACGCGGACGCACGCCGAGCAACGCCAGCGGCGCATCGTCGACCCACAACGGCAGCCACCACCACTCACCCGACGGCAGCGTGCCGGTGCCTCGGCCTGCGGGCTGACCGTGTTGCCAGGCCCAGTCGGCGGCGGCGCGCTCGAACTCGGAAAACTCCAGCGCGCGGCCCACTTCCACTTTCCAGCCTGAGGCCCCTTGATTGTCGAGGATGCAGACCCGCAGCTCATTCCACCCTGCCAAGTGATGGTCTGCTGCGCTCAGAACCGCTTGTCGATCGGTCGCGGCGGTGAGGCGTTTGGACAGGTCGAGCAGTTCGCTGGTCTCTTGCTGGGTGTCGCGCAAAGCTTGCAACTGGCGACGCTGGCGAGCCGCGAGGTTGCCGGTCAGCGCCGCCATCATCAGGAAGAAGAGCAAGGTCAGCACGTCCTCCTCGCGCTGAATGCTCAGGGAGAAATTCGGCGGGATGAACAGAAAGTCGTACGCCAGAAACGACAGCACCGAGCAGACCATCGCCGGCCCCACGCTGCTGCGCACGGCCACCAGCAACACAGCGGCTAGAAACACCAGCGAGATGTTGGGCAACGCCAGCACACTGGACACCGCCCAGGCCAGGGCGCTGGCGCAGACCGTGGCGAGCACCGCCAGCAGGTAATCGAACCATTGCAGCGTGCGCGGTGTGGTCGAGCGCGGTTGATCGGGGCGCGCTTCGCTGTCGAGCACGTTGATCTCCAAGCCCTGGGCATTGCGCAGCAGACGCGCAGCCAGTCCACCACCGAACAGCCGCCGACGCAGCAAGGGCCGCGACTGCCCCACCAGCACCAGACTGGCGCGACGCTCGGCGGCGTGTTGAATCAGGGTTTTCGCCACTTCCGGCGCGCGCAGCACCACCACTTCGCCGCCCAGTCGCTCGGCCAGTTGCTGGGCACTTTGCAGGCGGCTGCGCGCCAGTTCGTCGAAGAAGCGGCCGTTGTCGACATGCACCAGACTCCACGGCAGATGCCGCCGTTGTGCCACGCGACTGGCATGACGCACCAGACGCTCGGCCTGGGCATCGCCATCGACGCCCACCAGCAGGCGCCCGCGCACAGCCGGTGCGGCCTGCCCCATCTGCCGATAGCCCAGCGCCAGATCGTTATCGACCTGAGCCGCTGCGGTCTGCATCGCCAGCTCGCGCAGGGCGGTGAGGTTGGTCTGGGTGAAAAAGGCATCGATGGCCGCCCGCGCCTGCTCCGGCACATACACCTTGCCGTCGCGCAGGCGCTCCAGCAGTTCCCGGGGCGGCAGGTCGATGAGCACCAGTTCGTAGGCTTCCTGCAACACCCAGTCCGGCAGGGTTTCGCGCACTTGCACGCCGGTGATGCCACGCACCTGATCGTTAAGGCTTTCCAGGTGCTGCACGTTGACCGTGGTGTAGACATCGATGCCCGCCGAGAGCAGCTCCTGAATGTCCTGCCAGCGTTTGGCGTGGCGACTGCCTGGCGCATTGCTGTGGGCCAGTTCGTCGACCAGCACCAGTTTCGGCCCGGCCTTGAGCAGGCCGTCCAGGTCCATTTCTTCGAGCATCACGCCACGGTACTCAGAGCGCAGCATCGGCAGTTGCGGCAGGCCGCCGAGCAGGGCTTCGGTCTCGGCGCGGCCATGGGTCTCGACCACCCCGACCAGCAGGGAAACACCTTGACGCAGTTGCGTGTGCGCTGCCTGCAACATGGCGAAGGTCTTGCCGACGCCGGGGGCAGCCCCCAGAAACACCTTCAAGCGGCCACGGTCATCCCGGGGGAGCGTGGCCAGCAAGGCATCGGCGCGGCTGTCTGAATTCAAGATGGTTGTCCTGATGAAAATAGTTCGTTGATAGCCTCAGGACCGCCACCGTCCCTGTGGGAGCGCGCTTGCCCGCGATGGCGGTTTGGCTGTGAAACATATGTTGCCTGACACACCGCCGTCGCGGGCAAGCGCGCTCCTACAGGGCGTCTCTATTACTGGCGAATCTCACTCAAACTCTGGTTCAAGGCCAGCACATTCACCACTGCCGGGCCAATCAGCGGGCTATGGGTGTTGGCTACCACCAAGCGCTGTACGGTTTCCCGAGGCAGGTGCCGGGCTACGGCCACGCGGGTTATCTGATAATCGGCAGCGGCAGGCGACAGATGAGGGTCCAGGCCACTGCCTGAGGTGGTCAGCAGGTTCAATGGCACAGGCCCCTGCCCTTCAACCTTTTCCCTGGCCGCATCGTCACCGATGCGGGTGGCCAGCGCCGGGTTGCTCGGCGCCAGGTTGCTCGCGCCACTGGCCACGGTGGCATAGGCCCCGGCCGATGGACGAGAATGGAACCACTGCTCACCCGTGAAGCTCTGCGCGATCAATTCCGAGCCCCGCACCTTGTCCTGATCGTCATACACCAGGCTGCCGTTGGCCTGTTCCGGAAACGCCACTTGCGCAACGCCCGTCACCACCAACGGATAAGCCACGCCGGTGATCAGGGTCATCAACACAATCAGACTCACAGCGGGACGCACTATAGTCGACATCATTCAATCCTCAATCAAATCGAGTGGCTGCGGGCGCGTTCGAGTGAACCAACGGGCCCCGCAGCACAGTTAACAGCCCTTAAACCAGATGCAGGCCGGTCAGCAACAGGTCGATCGCCTTGATGCCCACGAACGGCACGACAATCCCGCCCAGCCCGTAAATCAACAGGTTGCGACGCAGCAGATGCGCGGCACTCGCCGCCTGCACGCGCACCCCACGCAGGGCCAGCGGAATCAGCACCACGATGATCAGCGCGTTGAAGACGATGGCCGACAGGATCGCGCTTTGCGGACTGGCCAGGTGCATGATGTTGAGCACGCCCAGTTGCGGATAGATCGCCGCGAACAGCGCCGGCAGGATGGCGAAGTACTTGGCCACGTCGTTGGCAATGGAGAACGTCGTCAGCGCGCCACGGGTGACCAGCAGTTCCTTCCCGATCTGCACCACGTCCAGCAGCTTGGTCGGATCGCTATCCAGGTCGACCATGTTGGCTGCCTCCCGCGCCGCCTGGGTGCCGTCGTTCATGGCCATGCCGACGTCCGCCTGAGCCAGCGCCGGGGCGTCGTTGGCGCCGTCGCCGCACATCGCCACCAGACGCCCGTCGTTCTGCTCCTGACGAATGCGCTCCAGCTTTTTCTCGGGAGTCGCTTCGGCCAGCACGTCATCAACGCCCGCTTCAGCGGCAATCGCAGCAGCGGTCAGCGGGTTGTCGCCGGTGACCATGACCGTGCGAATGCCCAGCTTGCGCAGCTCGTCGAAACGCTCGCGAATGCCGGGCTTGACCACGTCCTTGAGGTGAATCGCGCCCAGCAATGTGTTGTCCACCGAAACCAGCAGGGGCGTGCCACCGGTCTTGGCGATCTTGTCGATCTCGCGGGCCAGGGTCTGCGGCAGGTCGGCGCGGTCACGGCCGATGAACTTGAGCAGCGAATCCACGGCGCCCTTGCGGTACACACGGCCATCGAAGTCGACGCCAGACAGGCGGGTTTCGGCGCTGAACGGCACGGCCGTCAACTGGCTCGGCGCAGGCTCGACCATCGGGTTCAGCGCGCGCAGGTATTCGACGATGGACTTGCCCTCGGCGGTGTCGTCGGCCAGAGACGCCAGCAACGTGCCTTCGCTCAGCTCTTTGCCGCTAACGCCGGGCGCCGCGTACACCGCCGCGCAACGACGGTTGCCGAAAGTGATGGTGCCGGTCTTGTCCAGCAGCAATACGTGGACGTCCCCTGCCGCCTCGACCGCACGGCCGGATTTGGCGATCACGTTCAGGCGCACCAGGCGATCCATCCCGGCGATGCCGATGGCCGACAGCAGGCCGCCAATGGTGGTCGGGATCAGCGTCACCAGCAGCGCCACCAAGAACACCAGCGGCAGGTTGCCGCCGGCGAAATGGGCGAACGGCTGCAGGGTGACGACCACCAGCAGGAAGATCAGGGTCAGGCCGATCAGCAGGATATCCAGCGCGACTTCATTGGGGGTTTTCTGGCGTTTGGCACCTTCGACCAGGGCGATCATGCGGTCCAGGGTCGACTCGCCGGGGTTGGCGCTGATGCGCACCAGCAGCCAGTCCGAGACCAGTCGGGTGTTGCCGGTGACCGCCGAGCGGTCGCCGCCGGACTCGCGAATCACTGGCGCGGATTCACCGGTGATCGCTGCTTCGTTGACCGCCGCGATGCCCTCGATGACCTCGCCGTCACCGGGAATCAGCTCCCCCGCTTCGACGCGCACCACATCGCCCTTGCGCAAGGTGCTGGCGTTGACCGTGATGAAGGCCCCGGTCGCCCCTTGCAGACAGGCTTTCAGGCCCTCGGTGCCGGCCTTTAGGCTGTCGGCCCGGGCCTTGCCACGGCCTTCGGCCAGTGCCTCGGCAAAGTTGGCGAACAGCACGGTGAACCACAACCACACCGCGATCTGCACGGCGACAAAGGTCGGTACGGCAGGGTTGGGGATCAGGCACAGGATAGTGGTGAGGATCGCGGTCAGCTCGACCACCAGCATCACCGGTGCGCGTTGTAACTGACGCGGATCGAGCTTGACGAAGGCCTGGACCAGCGCCGGACGCCATAGCGCAGCGAAGCCGGTCTTTGCGGGTTCTGCGACCGAGGCGTGTTCGGGGTTCTTTGTGACAGGTGCATGCATGTTCATGATTCGATCCTCAGAAGCCCAGGCTCAAGTGTTCGGCAATCGGACCCAGTGCCAGGGTCGGCAGGAACGTCAGGCCGCCCACCAGCAAAATGGTCACGGTCAGCAGGGTGACGAACAGCGGGCCATGAGTCGGGAAGCTGTTCAGGCCCAGAGGCGCGGTCTTCTTCGCCGCCAGACTGCCCGCAAGGGCCAGCACCGGCAGGATGTAGCCGAAGCGGCCGATGAACATCGACAGGCTCAGCATCAGATTGTGGAACAGGGTGTTGGCGCTAAAGCCGCCGAACGCCGAGCCGTTGTTGGCGGTGGCCGAGGTGTAGGTGTACAGCAGCTGGCTGAAACCGTGAGCGCCGGGGTTGCTCACCGCTCCCACAGGGCCGGGCAGCGAGGCCGCCAGGGCACCGAACACCAGCACGCCGACCGGCATGACGATGAGGGTCGCGACCAGCAGTTTCACTTCTCGGGCCTGCAGCTTCTTGCCGAGGTATTCCGGCGTGCGACCGATCATCAAACCCGCGAGGAATACGGCGATCAGCACGTTGAGCAACATCCCGTACAAGCCCGCGCCGACGCCGCCGAAGATCACTTCGCCGACCATCATGTTGGCCAACGCAATCATGCCGCTCAGCGGGTTGAGGCTGTCGTGCATGCCATTGACCGAACCGTTGGAGGCCGCGGTCGTGGTCGTCGCCCAAAGCACAGTAGCGGTGGTGCCGAAGCGGGTTTCCTTACCTTCCATCGGCGCGGTCTGCTCGACGGAGGCGATATTCAGCGTCGGGTTGGGCTGATATTCGGCCCACAGCGCGGTGGCGCCGCCGATCAGGAACAGCGTCAGCATGCAGGCGACGATGGCGCGGCTCTGGCGCATGTCCTTGACGTAGTGGCCAAAGGTGAACACCAGCGCCACCGGGATCAGGATGATCGACACCAGCTCGAACAGGTTGCTCCATGCCGTCGGGTTTTCGAACGGGTGCGCCGAGTTGACGCCGAAGAAGCCACCGCCGTTGGTGCCCAGTTGCTTGATGGCGATCTGGCTGGCGGCCGGGCCCAGAGGAATGCTCTGGTCAGCGCCTTGCAGCGTCACCGCATCAACATAGTGGGCGAAGGTTTGCGGCACGCCCTGCCAGACGAGGAACAACGCCAGCACGATGCACAGCGGCAGCAGACCGTAGAGGGTCGCGCGGGTCATGTCGGCCCAGAAGTTGCCCAGATGCTGCGTCGAACGACGACCGATCCCGCGACAGAAAGCGACCAGCACGGCGATGCCGGTGGCGGCGCTGACGAAGTTCTGCACGGTCAGGCCGGCCATCTGGCTCAGGTAGCTCAGGGAAGATTCGCCGCTGTAGCTCTGCCAGTTGGTGTTGGTGACGAAGCTCATCGCGGTGTTGAACGCCAGCGACCACTCCATCCCCGGCAAGCCTTGCGGGTTAAGCGGCAGTGCACCCTGCAACAGCAGAATCGCGAACAGCACGACAAAGCCCGCCAGGTTGAACGCCAGCAGGGCCAGAGTGTAGGTTTTCCAGTTCTGCTCGACCTTGGGGTCGACGCCAGACAGGCGATAGCAAATGCGCTCGACCGGCCCCATCACCGGGGTCAGGAACGTGCGCTCACCCTCCATGACCTTGTAATAGAAGCGGCCCAGCAATGGCGCCGGCAGCAGTACCAGCGCGAAGAAGGCCAGAATCAGCAGATAGTCGTAACCGTGCATGGTCGTCACTCCTCGACCCGGCCAGCGCGCAGCAGCGCCACCAGCAAGTACACGAACAACCCTGCCGCCAACAGCAGTGACACCCCATCCAGAACGCTCATGAAAACCTCTCCGTCATACGGCGATTGCCGTGTGCAGGAATTGTCGTCACGAGGGGTGTAAAGGAACGAGATCGACCGCAGGTGCCGGGCATAAAGAAAGTGTAAAGACTGCCGGGATTGTTGAGCCGGAGGCTGTAAAGAGCGCGTTTACAGAGGCTTGCCCAAGGATGCACTTGATTTCACGGCTGCCAGTGATGCCCTCTGGCAGAAACCGGCGGCATCATCCGAAACGGTAAAAACCCGATACAAAAAAAACGCCCCGAACCAATCGGGGCGTTTTCATCAGGCTTTAGCGGGCAAATCCTTACCCGCCGCTGCCCTCACATTACTTGGGAAACGCAGGCGGGTTGACCCCGGCCATGTCTTCCATCACACGAACCACCTGGCAGCTGTAACCGAATTCGTTGTCGTACCAGACGTACAACACAACGCGGTTATCGTTGACGATGGTGGCTTCAGCGTCGACCACACCGGCGTGACGCGAACCCACGAAGTCGGTGGATACCACCTCCTGCGAGGCAACGAAATCGATCTGCTTGTGCAGGTCCGAATACAGCGCGGTCTGGCGCAGGTATTCGTTGACTTCTTCGCGGCTGGTGGTCGCGTTCAGGTTCAGGTTCAGGATCGCCATCGAAACGTTCGGCGTCGGAACGCGGATCGCGTTGCCGGTCAGCTTGCCGGCCAGCTCAGGCAGGGCCTTGGCAGCAGCGGTGGCAGCACCGGTTTCGGTGATCACCATGTTCAGCGCGGCGCTACGGCCACGGCGATCGCCCTTGTGGAAGTTGTCGATCAGGTTCTGGTCGTTGGTGTACGAGTGAACCGTTTCAACATGACCGTTGACGATCCCGAACTTGTCGTTGATGGCCTTGAGGACCGGCACGATGGCGTTGGTGGTGCAGGACGCCGCCGAAACGATCTTGTCATCAGCGGTGATCTGCTGATGGTTGATGCCGTGAACGATGTTCTTCAGCTTGCCCTTGCCCGGTGCGGTCAGCACCACGCGATCGACGCCAGGGCACTGCAGGTGCTGGCCCAGACCGTCGGCATCACGCCACACGCCGGTGTTGTCGACCAGCAGCGCGTCCTTGATGCCGTACTGGGTGTAGTCCACCTCGGTCGGGTTCTTGGCGTAGATCACCTGGATCAGGTTGCCGTTCGCGGTGATGGTGTTGTTGGCTTCGTCGATGGTGATGGTGCCATCGAACGGGCCGTGCACCGAGTCACGACGCAGCAGGCTGGCGCGCTTGATCAGGTCGTTTTCCGAACCCTTGCGGACCACGATGGCGCGCAGACGCAGGCCGTCGCCGCCACCGGTTTTTTCGATCAGGATGCGCGCCAGCAGGCGACCGATACGACCGAAACCATAGAGGACGACGTCGGTGCCTTTACGCGCGCCGGAGTTCTGCTGCCCAACGATTTCGGCCATTTCTTCGCGAACGAACTGCTCGGCGGTGCGGCCATTGGCTTGAGCCTTGTATTTGACCGCCAGCTTGCCCAGGTCCACCGAAGCGGCGCCCAGTTTGAGCTCGCTCATCGCTTTGATGAGCGGGAAAGTCTCGTGTACGGACAACTCGGTCGCATCGGCTTGACGATGGCGGGCAAAGCGGTGGGCTTTGAGAATCGCAATCACGGAACGGTTGATCAGGGTACGGCCGTAGATCGAACTCACCACATTGTTATTGCGGTAGAGCTGACCGATAAGCGGGATCATGGCCTCGGCGAGCGCTTCACGATCGATCCATTCACCAAGACACTGGTCGGGCTTCTGAGTCACGGGAACCTTCCACATGTAGGGGCTGAAAAAAGGGACTACATTATGCCCAAGCCTTTGTTTATGAGCAATCCGGAGTTTTCATCTTGCCGGGCACTACATAATTTGGCTGCCACAAAGGCGAGCACAAAACTGACAGCGGTTTGCCGATTTAGTTACAATCACAGGCTTTGCCGCAACGCCTGGAGCTCTATCTTCCGTGCCCGTTCTGCGCCTACCGATTCTTCCTGCCGCCGCAGGCAAACAACATTGGGGCAACCTGCCCGGTGCCGCTCAAAGTCTGGCCATTGCCGAGGCTGCAAGCGCCGCGAAACGCTTCACCCTGCTTTTGACCGCCGACAGCCAGAGCGCCGAGCGGTTGGAGCAGGAACTGAAGTTTTTCGCCCCCACCCTGCCGGTCCTGCATTTCCCTGACTGGGAAACCCTTCCGTACGACCTGTTCTCGCCCCATCAGGACATCATTTCTCAGCGTATCGCCAGCCTCTACCGGCTCCCGGAGCTGGAACATGGCGTGCTGGTGGTGCCGATCACCACCGCCCTGCACCGCCTGGCGCCGACCAAATTCCTGCTCGGCAGCAGCCTGGTGCTCGATGTTGGCCAGAAGCTCGATGTCGAAGCGATGCGCACGCGGCTTGAAGCCAGCGGCTACCGCTACGTCGACACGGTGTACGAGCACGGCGAGTTCACGGTGCGCGGCGCGCTGATCGACCTGTTCCCGATGGGCAGCAAACTGCCCTACCGGATCGATCTGTTCGACGATGAAATCGAGACCCTGCGCACCTTCGAGCCGGAAACCCAGCGTTCCATCGACAAGGTCGATTCGGTGCGTCTGTTGCCGGCCAAGGAGTTTCCGCTGCAGAAGGAAGCCGTCACCCGCTTCAAGGCGCGTTTTCGCGAGCGTTTCGATGTCGACTTCCGTCGCAGCCCGATCTTTCAGGACCTGAACAGCGGCATCACACCGGCAGGTATCGAGTACTACATTCCGCTGTTCTTCGAAGAAACCTCCACCCTGTTCGACTACCTGCCCCAGGACACCCAGGTGTTCTCGCTGCCGGGCATTGAAGCGGCGGCGGAAACCTTCTGGAAGGACGTGCGCAACCGCTATGAAGAGCGCCGCGTCGACCCGGACCGTCCCTTGCTGCCGCCGGACGAGCTGTTCCTGCCGGTGGAAGACTGCTTCGCCCGTCTGAAAAGCTGGCCGCGTGTCGTCGCAAGTCAGGACGACGTAGAAACGGGCGTCGGCCGCGAACGTTTCCCGGCTCAGGCGTTGCCCGATCTGGCCATCGAAGCCAAGGCCAACCAGCCGCTGGCGGCGCTGTCGACCTTCCTTAACGACTTCCCCGGTCGCGTGCTGTTCACCGCCGAATCCGCCGGTCGCCGGGAAGTGCTGCTGGAACTGCTCGACCGCCTGAAACTGCGCCCGAAAACCCTCGACAGCTGGCAGGAATTCGTCGACAGCAAGGAGCGGCTGGCGATCACCATCGCGCCGCTGGACGAAGGGCTTGTCCTGGAGCAACCGGCCTTGGCGCTGGTCGCCGAAAGCCCGCTGTTCGGGCAACGGGTCATGCAGCGCCGTCGTCGCGAGAAGCGCATGGACGGCCACTCCAGCGACGCGGTGATCAAGAACCTCGCCGAGCTGCGTGAAGGCGCGCCGGTGGTGCACATCGACCATGGCGTCGGTCGCTATCTGGGCCTGGCGACCCTTGAGGTGGAAAACCAGGTCGCCGAATTCCTCATGCTGGCCTACGCCGACGAGGCCAAGCTGTACGTGCCGGTCGCCAATCTGCACCTGATCGCCCGCTACACCGGCAGCGACGACGAACTCGCGCCGCTGCACCGCCTGGGCTCCGAAGCCTGGCAGAAAGCCAAGCGCAAGGCTGCCGAACAGGTGCGCGACGTGGCCGCCGAACTGCTCGACATCTACGCCCGTCGCGCCGCCCGCGAAGGCTATGCGTTCGCTGATCCGAAGCTGGACTACGAGACCTTCAGCGCCGGTTTCCCGTTCGAAGAAACCCCGGACCAGCAGACCACCATCGAAGCCGTGCGCGCCGACATGCTGGCGCCCAAGCCTATGGACCGCTTAGTCTGCGGCGACGTGGGTTTCGGCAAGACCGAAGTGGCCATGCGCGCAGCCTTCATTGCCGTGCATGGCGGCAAGCAGGTGGCGATTCTGGTCCCCACCACCCTGCTCGCCCAGCAGCACTACAACAGCTTCCGCGACCGCTTTGCCGACTGGCCGGTGAAGGTCGAGGTGATGAGCCGCTTCAAGTCGGCCAAAGAGATCAACGCTGCGGTGGCTGAGCTGGCCGAAGGCAAGATCGACATCGTCATCGGCACCCACAAGCTGTTGCAGGATGACGTCAAGGTCAAAAATCTGGGCCTGGTGATCATCGACGAAGAGCACCGCTTCGGCGTGCGTCAGAAGGAGCAGCTCAAGGCCCTGCGCAGCGAGGTCGACATCCTGACCCTCACCGCCACGCCGATCCCGCGCACCTTGAACATGGCTGTCGCCGGCATGCGCGACCTGTCGATCATCGCCACCCCGCCGGCCCGACGCCTGTCGGTACGCACCTTCGTCATGGAGCAGAACAAGCCGACCGTCAAAGAGGCGCTGTTGCGTGAGCTGCTGCGCGGTGGTCAGGTGTACTACCTGCACAACGACGTGAAGACCATCGAGAAGTGCGCCGCCGATCTCGCCGAGCTGGTGCCCGAAGCCCGTATCGGCATCGGCCATGGGCAGATGAACGAACGCGACCTCGAACAGGTGATGAGCGACTTCTATCACAAGCGCTTCAACGTGCTGATCGCCTCGACCATCATCGAGACCGGCATCGACGTGCCGAGCGCCAACACCATCATCATCGAACGCGCCGACAAGTTCGGCCTGGCCCAGCTGCACCAGTTGCGCGGCCGGGTCGGGCGCAGTCACCACCAGGCCTACGCCTACTTGCTGACGCCGCCGCGCAAGCAGATCACGGCGGATGCCGAGAAGCGTCTGGAGGCCATCGCCAATACCCAGGACTTGGGCGCCGGCTTCGTGCTGGCCACCAACGATCTGGAAATCCGTGGCGCGGGCGAGCTGTTGGGCGAAGGCCAGAGCGGGCAGATTCAGGCGGTGGGCTTCACCCTTTATATGGAGATGCTCGAACGCGCGGTGAAGTCCATCCGCAAGGGTGAGCAACCCAATCTGGAACAGCCGCTGGGTGGCGGGCCGGAGATCAACCTGCGCGTGCCGGGGCTGATTCCGGAGGACTACCTGCCGGATGTCCACGCGCGGCTGATTCTCTACAAACGCATCGCCAACGCTGCCGACGAAGAGGGCCTAAAAGACCTGCAAGTGGAAATGATCGACCGCTTCGGCCTGCTGCCGGAACCTACCAAGAACCTGGTGCGCATGACCTCGCTGAAACTCAAGGCCGAGCAACTGGGCATCAAGAAAATCGACGCGGGGCCGCAGGGTGGACGAATCGAGTTCGCTGCCGATACTTCAGTGGAGCCGTTGACGCTGATCAAGCTGATTCAGGGGCAACCCAAACGTTACAAATTCGAAGGCGCCACGCTGTTCAAGTTCATGGTGCCGATGGAGCGTCCCGAGGAGCGCTTCAATACGATCGAAGCGCTGCTTGAGCGCCTGACCCCGACTTCAGCCTAAGGATTCACCATGCGTGTGTTTCGTTCGCTCGCCCTGCTGCTGGTGCTGATCGCCCCTGCGGCATTTGCCGATGGCACTTATCAGGTGGAGCTGATTCTGTTTCGCCAGAACGGCGAGCCCGCCGCCACCAATCAGGCGGCGCCGGAAGACTGGGCCGCAGGGGCCACAAAGCTGGGGGCCGACAACCAGACCACCCCGGTGCTTGACGCACTGGTCGGCAAGCTTGAGGCCAGCGATAACTATAAGGTGTTGCTGCACCGGGCCTGGCAACAGGAACTGGGCGCCACCCCGAGCAAGGTGGCGATCAGCAGCGGCCAGGAGCAGTTCGGCCACTTCCCCATCGAGGGCACGGTGAGCCTGGGTCTGGCGCGCTTCACCGACATCGACGCCAATTTCTGGGTCAATCAGCTCGACGATCATGGCGTGCTGGTCACCAGCGAACGCATGCGTCAGGCGACTCGGGTGCGCAACGGCGAATTGACCTACATGGATAACGGGAGCCTGGCCATGCTGATCAAGGTTTCTCCTCTTCAAGCACCGCGTTGACGTAGGGCAAGACGTGTCATCCCTATTGGAAAAAGCCCTGGCCCTGCCATGGGAACCCTTGTTCAAGGCGCAGAGTGTCGAGCGCGGGCTTGACTACGCCCGGCAGAATCGCGTCGTGCTCCAGCACCTGAGCCCTGAGATCGTGCGCACGGTGTGCAAAGGTTCGAGCCTGGAAACCTACACCCAGACCCTGCAATTCAAGGATCCGGAGCGCAATCGTCAGTTCGTGGTCGGCAAATGCACCTGCCCGGTCAGAAACAACTGCAAACATTGTGCGGCCGCGCTGTTCTACCTGCAGGATCCGGAAAACAAGCCAGGTATTCTGGCGGCCATGGCGCGAGGCCTTCCTGCCCCGACGCCCATCGTCGTCGAGAAACCGGCTGTGCCGGAGCGCATCGAGAAGAAGATCAAACCCGAACCGCGGCTGATCCTCGCCAGCTTCGAGTTCAGCGCTTACGAACCCCGCAACGGCAAGATGCAGCGGCACATTCAGCACCGCGCCGCATTGGCCTTTCGGTATCGCGAGCTGTATGCCTCCGGCGTGCCGAGCCCGGGCCGTTCCGCCGATTTGCTGTGGCATTTGAAGGACGAAACCCTGCGCCTGCGCAGGCATCTGGACATCGAAGCGCAGTACCGCAAACAACTGCTGGAACTGGGCTTTCGCATCGCCACCCGCCAGAGCAAAGCGTTGCCCGACACCGCCGGCGAAATGTTCGAGCTGCCCAACGACAAGGCGTGGCTGAGTTTCATGCTCGACGACCTGCCGACCCTGCGTGAGCAAGGCTGGCAGGTGGAAATGAGCGCCGACTTCGGCTTTGACGTGACGCCTGTCGACGACTGGTACGCGGTGGTCGACGAGCAGCCGGAACGTGACTGGTTTGACCTAGAGCTGGGCATCATCGTCAACGGCGAGCGGCTGAGCCTGCTGCCGATCCTGATCAACCTGCTGCGTACCCACCCGGAATTGATGAGCCTGGAGGGCATCGCCAAACGTCGCGATGACGAGCAGTTGCTGGTGCAGCTCAATCACTTCACCCAGCGCGGCGGCGGCCCGATACAAGTGGCCCTGCCCTATGGTCGTCTGCGGCCGGTGCTGGCGACATTGGGGGATTTCTACTGGCGCGAGGACGGCAACTATTCCATTCGCCTGAAAACCGCCGACGCCGGTCGCCTCACCCACCTGGACGACATGCCGCTGGTGTGGCAAGGCGGCGACCGCTTGCGGCAATTTGCCGAGCAACTGGTCAACATTCGTAACACTCAGGTCAAGGCGCCAAAGGGCCTCAACGCCAAATTGCGCCCTTATCAGCTGGAAGGCCTGAGCTGGATGCAGGCACTGCGCGAGCTGGAAGTCGGCGGCGTGCTGGCCGATGACATGGGCCTGGGCAAGACGCTGCAGACCCTCGCCCATCTGCTGATGGAGAAACAGGCCGGACGCCTCGATCAACCCGCGTTGGCAGTGATGCCCACCAGCCTGATCCCCAACTGGGTCGACGAAGCCAGGCATTTCACCCCCCAGCTCAAGGTGCTGGCCCTGTACGGCGCCAATCGACACACCGACTTCAAGCATTTGAAGGATTACGACCTGATCCTGACCACCTACGCCCTGCTGCCCCGGGACGTGGAAACCCTGAGCAAGCAGCTGTTCCATGTGCTGGTGCTCGACGAAGCGCAGTACATCAAGAACCCCACCAGCAAGGCGGCTCAGGCAGCCCGGCAGCTCAACGCCCGCCAGCGCCTGTGCCTGAGTGGCACGCCGCTGGAGAATCACTTGGGTGAGTTGTGGTCGCTGTTCCACTTCCTCATGCCGGGCTGGCTGGGCGATGTGAAGCAGTTCAGCAGCAACTACCGCACGCCCATCGAACGCCTCGGCGACGAAACCCGCCTGCAGCACTTGAACGCGCGCATCAAGCCGTTCCTGTTGCGCCGCACCAAGGAGCAGGTGGCCACCGAGCTGCCGCCCAAGACCGAGATCATCCACTGGGTCGAACTCAACGACGCGCAGCGGGATGTCTACGAGACCATGCGCCTGGCCATGGATAAAAAAGTGCGTGACGAGATCACCACCAAGGGCGTGGCGCGCAGCCAGATCATCATCCTCGAAGCCTTGCTCAAACTGCGTCAGGTCTGCTGTGACCTGCGGCTGGTCAAGAGCGCCCCGGCCAGCGGCCGTCATTCCAGCTCCGCCAAGCTGGAAAGCCTGATGGACATGCTTGAAGAGCTGCTGGCGGAGAATCGCAAGATCCTGCTGTTTTCACAGTTCACCTCGATGCTCGGGCTGATCGAAGCCGAGCTGGCTCAGCGCGGCATCGAGTACGCCCTGCTGACCGGGCAGACCAAGGATCGCCGCACGCCGGTGCAGGAATTCCAGAACGGCAAGCGCTCGATCTTTCTGATCAGCCTCAAGGCTGGCGGCACCGGCTTGAATCTGACCGCCGCCGACACCGTGATCCACTACGACCCGTGGTGGAACCCGGCCGCGGAAAACCAGGCCACCGACCGCGCCTACCGCATCGGCCAGGAGAAACCGGTGTTCGTCTACAAGATGATCGCCCGCGGCACGGTGGAGGAGAAAATCCAGCACCTGCAGCAGGAAAAATCGGCGCTGGCCTCGGGCGTGCTGGATGGGCGCAAGGCTGGGGACTGGAAGCTGCAGGACGAAGACATCGAAGCGCTGTTCGCGCCCTTGCCCTCACCGCCGAAGAAGGTAAAACGCTGAGCCGCTTTCTATAGCAATCCGGCTTACCGGTGGCGCCCTGTAAATCGCCACCGTCGGCAAGCCCTGCTGCTACAGGGGGATCTTGTGTATCTCTGTGGGGATTTGCGGCGTGCTTTGAGCGTGTGTCTGTAGGAGGTTGCGGAGGTTACGACGCTGCGGGCCGCGATCGGACCAGGGTGTGTAAAAACGTCGCGAGCGATGGTGAGGCAAGGCAAAAACAGGCGAAAAAAGGCCGGGGTCGCGACCGACTCTAGGTGTTCTAAATGAGCATTTTTCGCCTGTTTTTAACGAAGCATCATTGAGCGCAGCAGTTTTTACACACTCTGGGACGAATGCGGTGCATCGATTATAGCTGGGCTAGCAGGCACACCGCGTTCGCTGCCGTCGTAACCTCCGACGTCTCCTACAAGGTTCGCAGTGGGCCATAGAACCGACTCCTCGGCCCACTGCACGTAACACACCACCACCGGCATGCCGTGTTCGGCGCAGAAATCCAGCCAGCGCAGCTGGTTGTCCTGCAGGCGATCGCCGGGGCCTTTCACTTCGATCATCCGGTAGCTGCGCTGCTCGGGGTAGAACTGGATCAGGTCAGGCATGCCAGTGCGGTTGGCCTTGATGTCCTGCAGCAGGCGGCGGAACCAGCGCTTGAGGTGTTGCGCGGGCAAGCAATGCAACGCCTGCTCCAATAAAGGCGGCGTCACGGTGCCCCAGAACACGAAAGGTGATTGCAGGCCGAACTTGTCGGTGTAGGTCTGGCGAATCACGTCCCGGTAACGCTCATCGTCCAGCTGCGCCAGGCAGGCATCGAACATCGCCGCGCGACGCTGGTAGAAATCCGGGCTGTAGAGATCGCTGGGCGCGCTGTGAAACGGGTGAAAAAACGCCCCCGGCAACGGCGCGAACACCGCTGGCCAGCAGAGCAGGCCGAACAGCGAATTGATCAGCGCGTTCTCGACGTAATGCACCTCGCTGCCCTCCTCGCTCAGGTGCAGCTGAATCAACTGCTCAACGCTGTGATCAGGCCGTGGAATCACGCTCAAATCCAGCCGCGTCATGGATCGCGCCGTGCGTTTACGCACCCCGCCTTGCCCCAGTTTTTTCAACAAGCGCGGCTGAATGCGCAGCAGGTGCTGGGTTTCCTCGTCGTTCTCCGGCGCCGCCTGGGCCTGCTGCAACAAGGCCATGGCCTCGACAAAATGCTCGGCGCGTTCCAGCACGCGAATCCTGCGCACCCGCGCGCCGGGGTAACTGGATTGCGCATAGACGTCCAGGGCCAGCGCCGCTTGCTGCTCGCGCTCGGCCTGCTGACCGATCTGGAACAGCAGCTTGGCGCGACGCATGGACAGCCACGGATTGTCGGTCTGAATGGCCAAGGCCTGAGCCGCCAGCTCGGCGAGCGCAATGCCTTCGTCCAACCCCCTGCGGCAAGTGTGCAGATGCAGGCAGGTGTCGACGTCCTGGCGCTGACTGATGCCCCGGGACTCAGGGGAGAATTCGACCTTTTCATAGCGATAGATGCCAAGATCGGCCAGCACGAACTCGGACCATTCCTGGTAAAGGTTGCCGAAATACAACAGGCGCAGGCGATCGCACAGCGGCATGATTTCGAGGGCGAAGATCACCTCATCGAAACCGTCGAACCACAGCGACAAGGCTTGAGGGTGTTCGTAATGGGGCAGCAGCCGCTCGAGCAGATCGGCCTTTTTCTCGGCACTTTTGACGGCGTGGGCCTTGAAGCACTGGCTCAGCTCGTCCTTGCGCAACAGGGCGAACAGTGCCTGCAGATCAAGCTGCGGCTGCCCATCGACCCAGCCGTTGGCAAGCAAGGGCGCGGCCGCGACAAGCACGTCGCCGATCTCGGCATAGTCCAGTTTGCTGGCGCGAAACAGCACGCCCTTGCGCATGACCATGCGCACCAGCAACGCCTGGGCCGGTTGCGGCAGCTGCGCGAAGTCGGCAATGAACCGGCGCTCTTCGTCGTCCAGCAGATCGTCGTAGCGCTGGGCGATCCAGCTCAGTACCTGGCGAAAGTTCTCCAGGTAATAAAACGGATTGTCGAGGGGCGAAGTGCTCACGGCGCGGTCACAGTACGGCTGACGGAAACGCGTCAGGATACTGGTTATCCGTACAGATTCCAGCCCCTGCCTGGGCTTTGCTGACAAGCACCCGATCAACGGCAGCTGGCGAGCGCTAGAATCGCTTCATCCACCCTTGAGGACCCCACCGATGCCCCACTCCCCTGCTCCGCGTGTTTACCTCGCCGGGTTCGATGTTTTCCGCGCTGACGCCATCGAGCACGGTCGTTACCTCAAGGCCCTCTGTGAGGCTCATGGCCTGGAAGGGCTGTACCCATTCGACAACGATGTACCACCCGGGCTATCGCCCGCAAAAACCGCCGCCGTGATCTGCAACGCCAATATCGCCATGATCCGGCGTTGCGACGCGGTGCTGGCCAACCTCAATGGGTTTCGCGGCGCCGAGCCGGACTCAGGCACGGCCTTCGAAATGGGCATGGCGGTGGCGCTGGGCAGGCCGGTGTGGGCGTATTTTGAGGCGCAAGGCACCTTGCGCGAGCAAATCCCGCACGATGACAACGGCTTCGATGACCAGGGGTTTCAAGTCGAGGATTTTCAGCTGCCGAAAAATCTGATGCTGGCCTGCACCTGGGCGGGCAGCAGCGCGAGCGCCGAAGCGGGAATCGAGGCGCTGGCACGCTATCTCGCCGAGTCCCGCTGAGGCTCGCCTCAGTTTTTGTGCTCGCGGGGTATAACACCTGAGTGCCATAGCGAGCCTCGCCCATCGGCGATACATTTGCGCTGAAAGCATCCGCTTATTTTGCATCCGGATGTATGTGCCGTGGTGCCAGATACAGTGCAATACAAAGGGTGGCAGGCAAGCCGATCGCGGAAGGTTAAGATGCGCCACACGCCAATGAATACGGGGAGCCGAAGCAATGGAGCACGTTGACCACATCCTGATTGTCGATGACGATCGCGAAATTCGCGAGCTGGTGGGCAACTACCTGAAGAAGAACGGCCTGCGCACCACCGTGGTGGCTGACGGCAGGCAGATGCGCTCCTTTCTCGAATCGACCCCTGTGGACCTCATCGTGCTGGACATCATGATGCCCGGCGATGACGGCCTGCTGCTGTGCCGCGAATTGCGCTCCGGCAAGCACAAGACCACTCCGGTGCTGATGCTCACCGCCCGCAGCGATGAAACCGACCGCATCATCGGCCTGGAAATGGGCGCCGACGATTACCTGGTCAAGCCCTTCGCCGCCCGTGAATTGCTGGCGCGCATCAACGCCGTGCTGCGCCGCACGCGCATGCTGCCGCCGAATCTGATCGTCAGCGAAAGCGGTCGTCTGCTCGCCTTCGGCAAATGGCGGCTGGACACCACCGCCCGCCACCTGCTGGATGCAGAAGGCACGGTCGTCGCCCTGAGCGGCGCCGAATACCGCTTGCTGCGCACCTTCCTCGATCACCCCCAACGCGTCCTCAGCCGCGATCAATTGCTCAATCTGACCCAGGGCCGTGATGCCGATCTGTTCGACCGCTCTATCGATCTGCTGGTCAGTCGCCTGCGTCAGCGACTGCAGGATGACGCTCGCGATCCGGCCTACATCAAGACCGTGCGCAGCGAAGGCTACGTGTTCACCTACGCGGTGGAAATCCTCGGGAACGACGTATGAAGCTCAGCCTCGGCTGGCCGCGCACCCTGGCATCGCGGCTCTCCTTGATCTTTCTCATCAGCCTGGTGCTGGCCCACGGCATGTCCTTCGGCCTGCAGTTTTATGAGCGCTATCAGAGCGCGATGACCCTGATGCTGGGCAACCTCGAACAGGACCTGACCACCACGGTCGCCGTGCTCGAACGCCTGCCTGCCGACGAGCGCGAGGCCTGGTTGCCGCGCTTCGAACACCCCAATTACCGCTACATGCTTGGCACCGGCCAGCCCGGCACGCCCATGGACATGAGCAAGGCGCCGATTTCCGTGCGCTCGATGCAGGCCACGCTGGGCCGCGACTACGCGCTCTCCTTCAACGACATCGCTGACGTGCGTCCTCACTACCAGGCGCACCTGACCCTGCACGACGGCAACCCGCTGACCATCGACGTGCGCCCGGCGATCACCCCGCTGTCGCCCTGGCTGCCGCTGCTGTTAATGGGCCAACTGGTGCTACTGGTGACCTGCACCTGGCTTGCGGTGCGCACCGCGATCCGCCCCCTCACCCGCCTGTCCGAGGCCGTCGACACCCTGGACCCCAATGGCAACGGCATTCGTCTCGACGAAAGCGGCCCCACCGAGGTGGCCTATGCGGCAGTGGCGTTCAACACCATGCAGCAGCGCATCGCCAATTACGTGAAAGAGCGCATGCAATTGCTCGCCGCGATTTCCCACGACCTGCAAACGCCGATCACGCGTATGAAACTGCGCGCCGAGTTCATGGACGAAGGCATCGAGAAAGAAAAACTCTGGAGCGACCTCAGCGAGATGCAGCACCTGGTGCAGGAAGGCGTGGCCTACGCGCGCAGCATGGACACCTCCACCGAAGCGCCGAAGCGGGTCGATCTGGATTCGTTCCTCGACAGCCTGGTGTTCGACTATCAGGACATGAACAAGCAGGTGCAACTGTGCGGCAAGAACGGTGCAGTGATCGACACCCGCCCTCACGCCCTGCGCCGGGTGCTGGTAAATCTCACCGACAACGCGCTGAAATTCGCCGGCGCTGCCGAGATCAAGGTGCGGGCCGAGGGCGACAAGGGCTTTTCGATTCAGGTGCTCGATCGCGGGCCGGGGATTGCCGAAGCGGAACTGGGGGAAGTGCTCAAGCCGTTCTACCGCGTGGAAAGCTCACGCAACCGCGACACCGGCGGCACTGGCCTGGGCCTGGCGATTTCCCAGCAACTGGCCATGGCCCTGGGCGGCTCGCTGAGCCTGTTCAATCGTGAGGGTGGCGGGTTGTGTGCCGAGCTCAAGTTGCCCAGAAAGGTTGCCTGAGCTGACAGGCGTGAAACGCAACGCCCGGCGCTCAATAGGTAATACCCGACCTGTGGGAGCGATTCATTCGCGAAAGGATCGTACGTTCGACAGAAATGTTGTGGTTGGAATAACGTCTCGCGAATGAATTCGCTCCCACAGGGAAAACCGTCCAGCCCTCGAACCGAGCGTTTATCAGGTGCTTTCCCGCACCACCAACTCAAACCCCAGATCCACCTGCGCCTGCTGCACATTGCCGTCCAGCAGGCCCAGCAACAATTGGGCGGCGCGCTGGCCGACCTCTTCGCGGGGCGTGCGGATCGAGGTCAGGCGCGGCACCATGTGCGCCGAACCGGGCAGGTCGTTGAAGCCGATCAACGACACCTGTTCGGGGATCTTGATGCCACGACGCAAGGCTTCCAGCGCAGCGCCCTGGGCAAGGTCATCGTTGCAAAAGAACACGCCGTCGACGTCCGGATGCTCAGCCAGCAACCGGGCAAACAACTCCCCACCCAGGCCGATCGACGATGGCAATGGCGAGGCTATTTGCAGGGTCTCATCAAACAGCCCTTCTGCCTCAAGGGCAATGCGAAACCCGCTGCCACGCTGAATCACCCGAGGGTCCAACTGCGCCGACACATAGGCCAGACGCCGACGCCCGCGACTCAAGAGATGCCGGGCGGCTTCAGCACCCGCCTGCTGCTGGGAAAACCCCACGCATGGCTCGGCGCGTTCGGGGTCCAGCTCCATCATGTGTACGCACGGCACGCCGCTCGCTGCCAGCAGCTGCTGCGCGGCCTGGCTGCGGTCGAAACCGGTGAGCAAGATGCCGCGCGGGCGGTTGGCCAGGTGGCTTCGCAGCAGATTTTCTTCTTCTATAGGGGAGTAATGGTAATTGCCGATCACCACTTCCAGCCCGCGCGGGCGCAGCACGGTCTGAATCGCCTCCAGGGTTTCGATAAACAACTGGTTGGACAACGACGGCACCAGCACCACCACCGACTGACTCTGCGACGACGCCAACGCCCGCGCGGCAGGGTTGGCGACATAGCCTAGACTCAGGGCGGCGGCCTGCACTTTCTCCACCAGTTCAGGCGCCACCGTAGCCACGCCACGCAGGGCGCGAGAGGCCGTGATGGGCGATACAGCGGCCAGTTTTGCGACTTCGTTAAGGGTGGGACGACCGGTGGAACGGGAACCAATGCGTGTCATGCGTTGCCAACTGATTGGAAGTGAAAGCGAAGGGGTTGCGATTGTCTCGGATGGGCTCTAAGGTAGCGCTATCTCACGGAGGCCCGCAACTTCTTCGACCACAGCGTCGAATGGAGCCAATGCATCTCATGGATCAGCGAGATACCCATAACAATGACTACACCCGGAAACAGTCTTGCCGGACTTGCACACCATTCGGCAAAGACAGCGCTGTCTTCGGGACGAGGTTTTTATGACTACTGCTCCAAATGCTATCT
This sequence comes from Pseudomonas sp. GW821-FHT02A11, assembly GCF_059421985.1. NCBI lineage: Bacteria > Pseudomonadati > Pseudomonadota > Gammaproteobacteria > Pseudomonadales > Pseudomonadaceae > Pseudomonas > Pseudomonas sp. GW821-FHT02A11. The sequence continues at coordinate 305,834 of NZ_JBWKWB010000004.1, read as the reverse complement.
GCGCCGTCGTGGTAATGGGTGTTTCCGGTTGCGGCAAAAGTGCCGTGGGCGCTGAAATTGCCAAGAACAGCGGCGGCCGCCTGATCGAGGGCGATGCCTTTCACCCCCAGGCCAACATCGACAAAATGAGCGCAGGCCACCCCCTCAATGACGAAGACCGCGCAGGCTGGCTCACCCGCTTGGGCGAAGAAGTCGCGACCGCGCTGCGCAACGGCGAAAAACCGGTCCTGACCTGCTCTTCCCTGAAGCTGATCTACCGCGACCGCCTGCGCGCGGCCGTGCCGGGCCTGGGGTTCGTGTTTCTGGAACTGACCAAGGAGCTGGCCACCGAGCGCTGCTCCCACCGTCCGGGCCATTTCATGCCGGCAAGCCTGGTCGACAGCCAGTTCGCCACCCTCGAACCGCCTTACGGCGAAGACCGTACACTGGTCGTGGATGCCACTAATACGATCGAAACCATCGGCGCCCAAGCCTCTGCCTGGTGGAGCGCATCGCAAACCCCATCTGCCACCGCTCTCACCGGCTCCTGATTCGGGATCTGGCGTGAGCGACAAAGATAGCGCTGTCTTAATCGTGTACACAGGGCAGTGAACAACAGCGTTGAGCAGTAGCTCCAAAAAAACAAAATACAACGGAGAGACACCCCATGTTCGGTATGACTCAAGACACGTATCTACTTGTAGATGCGCTGGTGACCATCATTGGCCTTGTGCTGTTGATCACCAAGTTCAAGGTCCACCCTTTTATTGCACTGACCATTGCAGCAGGTTTTCTCGGGCTGACCTCCGGGATGCCGGTCGACAAAGTCATGAAGTCGTTCCAGGACGGCTTTGGCGGCGTGCTGGGCTTTGTCGGCATCATCCTTGGCCTTGGCACCATGCTTGGCAAGCTGATGGCCGACTCCGGCGGCGCCGACCAGATCGCCCAGACCCTGATCCGTCGCTTCGGCAAGGATCGCGTTCACTGGGCCATGATGTTTTCGGCGTTCCTGGTGGGTATCCCGCTGTTCTTCGAAATCGGCTTCGTGCTGCTGATCCCGCTGGTGTTCATCGTCGCCCGTCGCAGCGGCGTGTCCATCGTCAAGATCGGTATCCCGTTGCTGGCCGGCCTGTCTGCGGTTCACGGCCTGGTGCCTCCTCACCCGGGTCCGCTGCTGGCCATCGGCATCTTCAACGCTGACATCGGCAAGACCATTTTCTACGGTCTGATCGTTGCGTTTCCGACGGCGATCATCGCAGGCCCGATCTTTGGCAAATGGATTGCCAACCGCATTCCCGGCACGCCGAACAAGGATCTGATGGACCAGATCGCCAGGGAATCGACCAACGAGAACCTGCCAAGCTTCGGCATCACCCTGGTAACCATCCTGCTGCCGGTTTTCCTGATGCTGCTGAAAACCTTCGCTGACGTGGCGCTGCCAAACGGCCACATTTTCCGCATCTGGATGGACTTCATCGGTCACCCGATCGCCGCGCTGTTGTTCGCCCTGCTGCTGGCGTTCTACACCTTTGGTTCGGCCCGCGGCTTCAGCCGTGAGCAGATCATCAAGCTGCTGGACCAGAGCCTGGCGCCGGTCGCGGCGATCGTACTGATCGTCGGTGCCGGTGGTGGCTTCAAGCAGATGCTGGTGGACAGCGGTGTGGGCAACCTGATTGGTCACATGGCGGTCCAGGCGCAGATCTCGCCGATCCTGCTGGCCTGGCTGGTGGCGGCGGTGATCCGCGTCGCGACCGGTTCGGCGACCGTGGCGACCATCACCGGTGCCGGTATCGTGGCCCCGGTGGTGGCGATGGTGCCAGGCGTCAACCGCGAGCTGCTGGTGCTGGCCACCGGTGCGGGCTCGTTGATCCTGTCCCACGTGAACGATGCTGGCTTCTGGTTGGTCAAGCAGTACTTCAACATGACGGTGACCGAGACGCTGAAGACCTGGACCGTGATGGAAACCATCCTTTCCGTGGTCGGTATCATCCTGATCATGCTGTTGTCGCTGGTGGTCTGATTCACTGACCGCTACGTATTACCCGCACCACCCCATGCCCACCCTCGCGGTGGGCATGTCGTTTCTGCCGTGCGCACGCTTCTCCTGCCCTTGTGACGCCCTCAATTGAACGGTCCGAAGCGCTTTCGGATAGGTCTTTTATACTTTGCCTTCACGTAATACGGAATTCTCCTACACTGCTCTAGGAGATCGCGTACAGGATGACTAATGAAAATTTCATCGCCGCCTGGCACGAGTTCTTTGCAATAAATGTGAAAGGAGTGTGCAATAGGCGCCGCCCCGGATCTGGCTATCAGGGTCATAGCCAATTCATGCGGGGATTTAATGCCAAAAGCAGGCAAAATTCGCGTGCCGTGCGGCCTCAGGAGAACCCAAGCCAATGACAAGAAGATGAACCCTGGGGGAATTTAAATCATGCCAAGGGCGTCTTACAGATGGACGCATTTGGATGCAACCGGCAATAACCACCACCCAAAGGCTAACGCCAGCCTCCTGGTAGAGGCGCTTCAAGAGGCCATCAAGGAAAAGATTATGTTGATACTCACCCGCAAAGTCGGCGAAAGCATAAACATCGGTGACGAAATCACTGTCACCATTCTGGGCGTGCAGGGCCTTCAGGTCCGGCTCGGAATCAACGCTCCGAAGAATGTTTCGGTTCACCGTGAAGAGATTTACAAACGTATTCAAGCCGAGATTGCACCGAACAACCAAGAGCCGCAATGAGCCACCCGGTTCATCTTCTTTGCAATTAAGTCTGTCGTTTCGGCGGCAGACAAAAAAACGGCGTTCGCCCCAACGCCGTTTTTTTTCGCCTGAACTTTTGGATCCATTCAAACTCCACGCCTTTCGATCTCGCGGCAACTAAGGCGCTCACTCCCGTTTAACTCCCCAAGCTTGCAAGCAACCGCTCTACTACGCACTTGGCTGCAAGTTGGGGTCGCACTGCGCGCGAACGCTCGAAACAAAAACGGCGGACATCCTTGAGGACTCCGCCGCGCACTATCGGGTTTCGAAGATCGTCAGCCGGAGTTGCTCAATTGCCTGACGATCTCGTCCTTGGCCAGCAGCCGCTTTTCCTTGAGCTTTTTCAGCTCGTCATCGGAGACATCGCCTGCCGACCCGGACTCCGCCTTGACGATGTCGGCGTCGATTGTGTCGTAATGATCGACCAGGTGATTGAGCCTGGGGTCCTGGCCCCGCCGCTTGCTCAGCTCATCCTTGGGGATACTCAAATCTGCGTACAAATCGTGCTTGACCGGCATGGTGCGTCTCTCCTCTGACAACAACAGATGTTGAGTATTGAGGGTAGCTCACGGCGAAGGTTCGGCGTTTTCGCCGTACGGCCGAAAAACAGATCCGTCGCATTTCGACATGCACAAACCTGTTCAAGGCGCTACGGTGTGATCGGTACCACTTCAAACAACATCAAGGATCGACCCATGACTTTACCTTTTGCCCGTTCCGTTCTGTCCCGTACGCTGGCGCTGAGCCTTGCTTTCGCAGTCGCGGCTCAGGCGTTCGCCGAGCCCCATAAACAGGTGCAGGCCGACGCCGAGCAGTACAAGGACGAAGCCCTCAAGCTGCTGGAGCGGCTGGTCAACATCGACTCCGGCTCAGGTTATGAACCGGGTCTGACGCAAGTGCGCGACATCACCGTCGGCGAATTGAAAAAGCTCGGTGCGACCATCGAAACCATCCCCAATACCGCACCGGACAAGAGCAGCCATGTGGTTGCCACGCTCAAAGGCACCGGCAAGGCAAAAATCCTGCTGATGGCGCACATGGATACCGTGTTCAAGGAAGGCTCCGCCGCCGCCCGTCCCTTCCACATCAAGGACGGACGCGCCTACGGGCCTGGGGTGATGGATGACAAGGGCGGGATCGTTGCCGGTCTGTACGCGCTGAAAATTCTGAAGAACCTCGACTTCAAGGACTACGCGCAAATCACCTTCCTGCTCGATGCCAGCGAGGAAACCGGCTCAAAGGCTGCGACTGAGCTGATCCAGAATGTCGCCAAACAGCATGACGTGACGCTGAACCTTGAGCCGGGTCGTCCGGCCGACGGTCTGGTGGTGTGGCGTAAAGGCAGCGCGACTGCCGTGGTCGAGGTCAAGGGCAAGGCGTCCCACGCAGGCGTTGCGCCTGAGCTTGGCCGAAATGCCGCGATGGAAGCCGCGCACCAGATCCTGCAGTTGGGCCAGCTGGGCGACGCCGAGAAGAAAACCACGATCAACTTTACCGTGCTCAACGCAGGTGACCGGGTCAACGTGATTCCGGATCAGGCCACCGCCAAGGCCGACGTGCGCGCCGCGGTGCCGGAAGAATTCGATCGCATCGAGAAGGACCTGGCGCGGGTGTCGGCCAACAAGCTGATTGCGCAAACCGAGGTCACCACCCACCTTGATCGAGGCCTGCCACCGATGCCGCAAACCGCAGAGTCCAACAAGCTGGTGGACATGGCCCAAGGCATTTATGGCGAGATCGGCCGCAAGCTGGCCATTGAAGGCAGCGGCGGCGCGGCAGACGCCAGCCTGTCGGCGGGCGTTGGCGTACCGACGCTGGACGGTTTTGGCATCGTGGGCGGCAACATCCACACGCCGGAGGAATATGCCGAAGTAGAGAGCGTCTCGCCGAGAATCTACCTGCTGACGCGGATGATCATGGAGTTGGCCAAAGCCAAAGGCTAGGGCACACCTCAGCCCTCCATGGGAGCCGCCAACCCCTGTGGGAGCCGCCGATCCGTTTGGGAGCCGCTAATCCCTATGCGAGTCGCCGATCCGTTTGGGAAGCCGCTGAGCCCTGTGGGAGCGAATTCATTCGCGAAAAATTGGTTAGACGACGCATCTGTCTCAACTGTACGGCCCACTCGCGAATGAACTCGCCCACAGAAGTACTGCGCCCGCGGCCTGAAGCTTCAGCCCCCCTCGCGCACCCGCCGGGCCTCGTAAGATTTGAGGTGCAGATAGACCACATCCAGCACCGACAACCCGCCCTCAGCGTGTTTGTCGCTGCTGGATCGGCGAGCGATCATGTCGCCAATCACGTGCTCGACTTCAATCGGCACGCCGCGCTCGATGTCACGCAGCATGGAGGCCGTCATCTTCGAGCCATGGGTGGTCAGCATCTTCTGAAATCGTTCGCGTACGTCATTGCGCAGCGCGTGGCCGGCGTGCTCGGCAACACGGGCGCATTCGTCCAGCAACGTGAGGATCAGCCCCTCGCCACCGCTGACCAATACATCCCCAATGCTCGCGCGCATGGCGCCGGTGATGCCTGCAGCGGTTGCGATGAAGCACCACTTTTCCCACATCTCCTGCACGATCTGCTGACTCAGGTTCGCATCGAATCCTGCATCGGCCAATGCTTGGGCGACCTTGAGAATGCGTGGCGTCGAAGCGCCGCTCAGCTCGCCAAAAGACAGCTGATTGGTGTCGTTCAAATGTAGAATCGCGCCTGATGCATCCCGGTCCAGGGAAATCAGGCACTGCCCGCCCAGCACGTTTTCCGGGGCAAAGCGCTCGGCCAGGCGATCCAGATGGGCCATGCCGTTGAGCAGCGGCAGGATCAGGGTCTCAGGGCCGACGGCGGCCGAGAAGGACTCCATTGCCGCGTCCAGGTCATAGGCCTTGCAACTGAGCAGAATCAGATCGTAGGTCTGGTCCAGCATCGGTGTCATCACATGGGGTGGCGAAGGGTAGAGAATGTTGCCCAACGGGCTGCGCACGATCAGGCCGTCGCGGTCCAGCTCCTCGGCTCGACCAGGGCGAACCAGAAAGGTCACCTCGCGCCCGGCCTCCAGCAATCGCCCGCCAAAATACCCGCCTATCGCGCCTGCACCCACGATCAAAATATGCATTCTGTCGGTTCCTTGTCGAGTCAGTCTGAGGTGTCCGGACACCCCAGAATAGATGAAGGCGTCGACTCTATCCAAAAGCAGGATGATGACAAACATATTATTTTGGCCCAACCCTTGCGCCCATACGCGAACGCCGGGCAAAAAAAATCCCGAACCACACGAGGCGGCTCGGGACATACGTCTTGCAAGGAGAGTCAGGACTGCGCGCTGGCCAGCACCGGCCATATGAACGGCTGGCGTTGTTCTTCGCGATTGGCGACCAGGCGATGAGCCAGGCTCACAGGCCGGATGACCGGTTGCTGCAGGCGGGCCAGAACAGAATCAATGACCGCGCCGCTGGCATCGTGGTGGAATTGCCAAACGCCGTAGATGCGCCCGTCGAATGAGGCCTCGCTGCCCAGACGCGGGTCGACGCCAAGGCCAGCGCCCAGTCCGAACAGATGCAAGCCGTAGAGACGCTGACCGTTGCTGTCCAGCGGGCAACCAGAGGTGTCGGAGTCCACCCCGCCCTTGACCGCCATCAGGCTGATCGCGCCACCGCCGGCATAGGTCAGCGTCGGCAGCAATGGCTGGTAACCGGTGCATTGTACGACCACCTCGGATTCAGCCAGAGCACTGCGCGCGCTTTCATACTGGCCTTCAGCGCCATTGCGGGTTTGTAGCATCTGCACCCGGACACCGGTTTTGCCGATGTGCCCATTAGCCAGCGCCTCACGACCGACGTCCAGCGCACGATAACGCAAGCCGCCCGAGCGGTTGACCCGGCCAGACACCGGGCACACGTCCTGGAGAGGGTCAAAGACATAACCAGCCTCAACGGCCGCCTCGGCGGTCTCGTAGAACAGCCGGACCGGCGAGCGATGCACCAATGTCACTTCGCTGAGGCCAGCAAACTCCAGCGCGTCCGCCAGGTTTTCGAGCACCGAGAATGCACTGTGAGAGCCGCCCACCACGCTGATCCGGCCTTTGCGTGCCAGGGTCGGGGCGAAGAAGTCACGCAATTGCACGCCATTCATGCGCAACAGTGCGTCGGCGCTCTGCACCTTGGCCGACGGCGAGACGGCAAGCCCCTGATCGGCAAGGCTGTCGAGCAAGTGCTGAGGGTCCTGGCGACCGCCCAGATTGAGCACCACCGCACGGCAGCGAATACGGCGGGTGTGCCCTTCAGACTCGACCCAGACCTGATATTCGTCGTCTTCGTGGACCACCTCGGTGATGGTGGTGCTGGTCCACAGCTTCACGCCGTAATGTTCGACGATGAAGTTGAGTACCAGGGTCGAGGCTTGCGCCAGCAGCTCGGCGACATCCGCCAATTGCGGGGCGCTTTGAGCCTGACGACGGATGCGCCAGTAGGCCGGGGAATGCTCGAGTGGCTCGAACACATCGCGCAACGCAGGATCGCGCAGGCAATCGAGGAAAACGTCGCCCACCGAGTTGGCGGTAATCCTGTAGTCGCCCAACCGGCCAGTGCCGGGGTTGGGGCTTGCATCGACAATGATCAGGCCTTCCCTGGCCAGTTCAGGCATAGCGCCGCTCTTCAACGCATTGAACAGCAACCCCATCCCTGCTGGTCCGGCCCCCCCTACTACGCATCCGCACACGGTTTCCAGATGATCTCCATACATAATCGTGACCCCATACTTAGTCGATGCATCAGGTGCATCCCAACATCCACCTGAACCCTGTACAACGAGCACAACCTATCGCCCGCCCTGACGTGCTTTTTATTTATTTCCAACTTGATACAACAATGAACATCATTAAAACCGGAATACAGCTCCTGCCACAGTTGCAATAACGACTGTGTCAACGCAGGCAGCTCAGAACGTGTTCCCGCTAACCGAAACCTGGGGAAATAGGCCCATGCCCAGTCCGTTCTGAACACGTATGCTGAAGGCATTCGAGAAAGTATATGTAACGTTCGTACGACCAGCCTCGGGCGACCAGAGACGCTACCGCCATTTCGCCAAGCGCCCTGAATCAAGGCTTTCGGGAATTGAGAGTGGCTCGCTAAAGCTGTTACAAAGTATTACAAGAGGAAATCCGTAGAGTGATAGTTTCAAAAAAGCCGGAAAGTGTCAAATTTTCGAGAAAATCGCCGAACATCAATTTAACAGACGCAACCTATTGTTTTTACTGTTAATTAAAAATTGACGTCAATGTTTTTCAACACCGACCTGTCCCCATTGGTTTTTAACATCAAAAAACCTATTTTTGCCACCTTTAGCAAACTAATAAACTTTGTCGTTATCGCTATTTGTACTCAACAAGTTGCCATTTTTCCGCCATTCACAAATACGTCGTTATGACCGACCCGAAGACGTCCCTGTGTTTTTTTTCACAGCACTTCGTTCTCAGCAAAATAATGACGCCGGAAATCGCTCTTTTCGTTCATGGCAATGAGAATATTTTCACCTTGCCGATGAGCGGCCATGCCTTCGGTAAAAAAACCAGAACTATTTCAAATGCATCTGGCCCCATGATCAGGCTGTCGCACATTTCTGAATGGACATAGAGGTTGTCATGATGAACACGGAGAAAAATTTTCACTCCAGCATTGCCGAAATCGATTATTCCCGAGACACGCTTTTCGGGCCCATCCCGATGCAGGCGACTTGCCGGGTGCGGCTGGCGACCATCGAGCACGGCGGACAATCACTACGAGAGTTGATCATCATCGGTGAAGTGCCGGACTACTTGGCCAAGTCCTCCGTTATCCGCGTGGCCATGGAAGGGCAAATCGAAGCCGGCCCGATTCGCGAGCACAGCGTAATCAATGAAGAAGGCGAAGGGACGTTCAGATTGTTGTTTGAGAACGAGCATCGCCGCCGGATGCATTGACAGCGAAGGCGCTAGATGTAGGGAGCGACGGGCTGTGTTACCGGGTCTGGCGAGCAGGCTGCAGATCCGAATGGGTATCGGCGTGAAGGTCCTGAGTTCGCAGGATCATTGCATGACTGAGGGGAAGATGCTCATCGTGGGCCTGGTCCTCAACCGGTGAGAACTCGGCGGTCTTGATCTCGACCTCATCGCCATACCGCAAACCGTCGAGCCTGGGAGCGGCATCGAGCACCGGATCCTTTGGCAAAAGACGCTGACGCTCGAGGGCGGTCATCGGCGGCTGGAACGTGGCATTGCGCGCTTCCAGGCGTTGCAGCATCGTCAAAATGGCTGTCACACAGGCCACCACCACACACAGCAGCAGACCGATGCCCAGCATGACCTTGCGTCGACGCATCGATTGTCTGTGATCATTCCCCTCAAGCCGCTGATGGACGTCCTGGGGTCGGTGGTCAGCCATGCATTTCCCTCGAATTGAGATCGGCGTTCAGCCGCCGGTGGCGGGCTAAAGATAAAAGGTAATGAAGACCTTTGCCAGAGGCATGTGAGGCGTTGGCTCAACGAACAGCGGATGGGTGGCTATGCGCACATGGGGCGAGCCGATCTGAACTGGCATGAGAGAACATATCCTGTTACTTATTGACTGTATAACGTGGAGTTCGTCACTCCATTTGCATGCCATCGCCAGCTTGCCTCCATTCGAAAGAATGAGAAATTTATTCAATGAATGTTTTTCGGCCGACTGATGGAACGTATCCACACTTCTCCATTACGCGGAGTGCAACGACACCACACACAAAAACGCCCCTGACACGAGTTTCATCACGGGCGTTCATTCAAGGAAAACAACAGCTATTAATTAACTGGCCAACGCATGTCCCTGATTGGGTTGACTATGGCGTAGGTCAGCGCCAATGCGCAGCTCGTGGATCAGTTCACAGATCGCCCGGCTGGTATCCAAGCGGTCCAGTTTGATGCCGCGCTTCAGCACTTCCACACGACCGGTGACGGGGTCGATAACTTCAACGGTCATGGTGCCGTCCATGATGGAGCAGTTGCATTGCCAAGGTTGTAGTGCACTTTCAATCATGCCGCGCAACTCAAGATTCGAGAGAATGCATGCAATCATTAGCGATATCCTCCTTAGGCGCTTTCTGACATACAAAGACAGCAACCGCCTGTACTTTTATCAAGAACTTCCCTGGATAAATACGGTTTATCCCCATTCGTCACATGACCTTCTGGGTTATTGGCGAATAACCAAGTTATACGCCTCGCCCTGTATTGAAGCAATGCGGCGCCCCGCCGCGCCCTGATTAAGGACGAGACAAATAATGGACGATGAAAAAACGTTTCATCACTGAGACTGCACGCAAAAAACGGCGCATTTCATTCGGCAATGAGAGATCAGGAAGAGGAAAAGCCGTCAGATCAGCCCTCAAACAGGGCAGCCATTCGTCGGCTACTGTAACGACAGCCGACGAATGACATGACGCCGCTCAAGCATGGGGCAAACGCAGATGAATGAGCGCCACCCGCTTGCCATGCTTGTCGAGCCGCTCCTCGATGGCGAAGGGTTTGAAGCCCAGTTTGGGATAGAACAGCAGGCCGGGCACGTTGTGGTTGAAGCAGGACGCCGTCAGCTCTTTGGCCTCATGTTTGCCGAAAGCCAGCTCCATCATGCAACCCAACATGTAGCGGCCCACCCCTTTGGATCGAGCATGGGGCGCGATGATGACATTGCCCATGGAACACCGACCGCGAAAATCAAACCGGGAAAAGTTGGCAAAGCCGACGATCTCGCCGTCCAGTTCGATCACCGTGTTGTCGGAGCGTTGGTCAATGGCATCCACGAGCTGGGAGGGCGTCAGCGGAAACTCGGCCCTAGGAAACATGTAAAACAGCTCGTCGACACTCTGAGGCATGTCGCAAATGGCCGGGATGTCTTTTTCTTCCAGGGGGCGATGCAAGAACATGGTGTTACCTCTCGAAGAGACAGGGGCCTGAGGGGTGACTATAGGCCAATGGCTGGCACCAAGACATTACCCTGTCGGTTCTAGAGCCTTTATAGGCGTCAGTGCTGCTATTGATGAAGGGCAGCACTGACCGCATGAGACCGTTTTTTCACTCTTTTGTGCCCGCATGTGTCGCCGCCTTTCACCGAAACGCTAAAAAGCCCGTGCAAGCCCATGAACACACTGAACTTTTCATGACCGGGCAGAACGCCTGTGAACAGGAGAAGATTCATGCAATTTGCATGAACTTCAGACTTTTAAACATTTTTAAATGCTTGATTTATAACGTTTTTTTACAAAACTCCTGGCTGGCACAGTGAATGCAATATCCCCTGCGAAGTCACACAATTATTCTATTCGCACGGAGCACAACGATGAATGTCTCGCCTGATTCCTACCCTGCCGCAATTGAAGAACCTTCCTCTGTCTCAGGCGTGTCCTGGGGCGCAATCCTTGCCGGTGCCGCGGGCGCCGCTGCGTTATCCCTGATATTGGTGCTGCTGGGTTCGGGCCTTGGCTTCTCGGCCATGTCGCCTTGGGCCAACGAAGGCGCCAGTGCCAAGACCCTGGGCATCTCAACGGTGGTCTGGCTCGCGTTCACTCAAATCGTCGCCTCCGGCCTCGGCGGTTACCTGGCCGGTCGCCTGCGGGTGAAGTGGTCGAACATGCATGGCGATGAAGTGTATTTCCGCGACACCGCCCACGGCTTTCTGTCCTGGGCCATCGCGACCCTGGTGGCCGCGGTGCTGATCGTCGGTTCCGTCAGTGGCATGGTAGGCAGTGGCGTGAAGGCCGGTGCCAGCGCGGTGGCCGGCGTGGCCGGTACTGCCGCTGTGGCTGCAGGCTCCGCCGCCGGTAATACCAGTGGCGACCAGTACGGTTATTTCGTCGATTCGCTGTTCCGTGATGACCGCCCGGCCGCTGTCAGCGACGATGCCGCTCGCGGCGTCGTGGTACGGATCTTCGCCAAGACGTTGGCCAACGACGGTCAACTGGCTCCTGAAGACCGTACTTACCTTGCACAACTGGTGGCTCAACGTACCAACCTGAGCCAGGCCGATGCGCAAGCTCGCGTCGATCAGGTCTACGGCCAGGCTAAACAGGCTGTTGCCGATGCCAAGCTCAAAGCCCAACAGGCTGCCGAAACCGCCGCCAAAGTCGCTGCCATGACTGCGCTGTGGACCTTCGTTGCCCTGCTCTGCGGCGCGTTCGTCGCCAGCCTCGCTGCAATCTGGGGTGGCCGTCGCCGCGACGCCGTTACTTATGTCGAAACCCGTGCCTACAGCACATCCAACGTTCGTTGATCAAGGAGATTCATCATGCGCTCATTACTGCTGTGGTTCCTGGGTGTGCCAATCCCGGTGATCATCCTGATCGCTCTGTTCATGCACTGACCGAGTCGTAGACGATCCGCGCGGCGCCCTTGGAATCACAGGGTCTGCGCGGATTTTTTATGCCTTGAGAAAAGTACCCGGATCAGTTTCCGCTCATCTGCCCTTTCATGTAGTCCACCAGCGTACGCTGCACGTCGGTCAATAGACGTGAGCCGCTGATCAGCGCCAGCTCGCTGGGCGGCACGCGGGTAAACCCCTCCTCCTCGTTCAACAGACGATGGTCATCAAGCATGGCCGACGTTGGCAGCAGGCTGATCCCCAGCCCCGCCGACACCGCCGCCTGAATTCCCGCCAGACTCTGACTGGCAAACGCAACGCGCCAACGACGTCCGGACGCCTCCAGTGCGTGGATGATGCGATTGCGATAAATGCAGCCCTGGGGGTAGACCACCAGCGGCACAGGGTCATCGATCACCTGCACGTTGCGCCCGGCGACCCAGTTCACCTGTTCCGGCCAACTCGCCAGCGCGGGCTCTTGCTTCGGACTGCGATCACGTTTGACCAGCGCCAGGTCGATGTCCTTGCTGTCCAGACGCGCATTCAGATCGACGCTCAGACCGTTGACGGTATCCAGACGAATGCGCGGGTGGGTTTGCGCGAACCCCGAGAGCAGGGTCATGAGCCTCTGCACATCGAAATCCTCGGGAACGCCCAGCTTCACCACACCGGTTTCATCGCCTCGGCAAAGTACGCTGTGGGCTTCCAACGCCAGCGCGACCAGCCGCCGCGCATAGCCGATCAGGCGCTCGCCGTCTTCGGTCAGCTCGATGTGCTTGCTGGCGCGCTGACGCAGCAGCAAGGGGCGCCCGAGTTGCTCTTCCAGCTTGCGTATCTGCTGGCTGACCGTGGACTGAGTGCGATTGACCCGCTCGCCGGCTTTGGTAAAACCGCCCGAGTCGACGACAGAGACGAAGGTGCGCAGCAATTCCAGATCGAACATGACGTGGCCTTAAATTCGATTTTCGACTTATTTTTTCAATCTAATTTAATTTTACGCTTAACGCCACGCCTCCTAACCTGCAGCCACACCTTCATTTATCAGGAGACGATCCATGACCCTATCCCCTCCTCGCCCCCGCTGGCTGACCTTTGACTGCTACGGCACCCTGATCCAGTGGGACGAAGGCCTGCTCAGCTATGTGCGCCAACTGCTTGAACGCAAGGGCCGCGGGCAACCGGACATCGACACCTTTCTGGCCGTGTACGATCGTCACGAACATCGCCTGGAACAAACTCCGCCTTGGCGCTCGTTTGCCGACATCTCGCGCCAAGCCATGGCACTGACCCTGGAAGAACTCGGGCTGCCCTGCGAACCCGAAGACGCCGAGGGCCTGATCCGCCGCATCGGCCAGATGCCGCCGTTTCCCGAAGTGGTCAACACGCTCCACTGGCTGAAGGATCAGGGCTTCAACCTGTGCATCGTCTCCAACACCGATGACGACATCATCGCGGGCAATGTTGCACAACTGGGCGGCCACATCGACCGGGTGATCACCGCGCAACAGGCCCAGGCGTATAAACCCGATCACCGCGTGTTCCTCCATGCCCACGCGCAGCTGGGGGTGAAGCTCGACGAGGTCCTGCACATCTGCGCCAGCCCTCATCTGGATCTGGAAGCGGCCAAAGGCATGGGCTTTCGTTGCGTGTGGATCGACCGTGGCACCCAGCGCAAGCCACTGCCGGACTACACTCCTGACGCCACACTGGCAGACCTGTCCCGCGTGCCGGATTACCTGCGCAGCAAGGGCTGGGTGAACGAATAAGGAGACGCGGCATGGCGCACGACCTGCGTATCAGCAACCTCAACGAGCGCAATGACCACGACCTCGACACCGCGGCCGTGCGCGCAGCGCGCATCGACCTGGCCGCCAGCCTGCGCATGGCGGCGCGGCTGGGGTTGAGCGAAGGGATCTGCAACCATTTTTCGGCCTTGGTGCCGGGGCATCCGGACTTGTTTCTGGTCAATCCGTATGGGTTGTCGTTTGCCGAGATCACCGCGTCGAGCCTGTTGGTCTGCGATTTCAACGGCAATGTGATTGCCGGCGATGGCAAGCCTGAGGCGACGGCGTTCTATATCCATGCGCGGCTGCACCTGCACAAGCCGGGCGCGGTGGCGGCGTTCCACACTCATATGCCCAACGCCACAGCACTGGCGATGCTCGAAGGCGAACCCCTGGTGTGGGCCGGGCAGACGGCCTTGAAATTTTACGGGCGGGTGGCAGTGGATGAGGATTACAACGGTCTGGCGCTGGACAATCAGGAGGGCGACCGGATCGCGGCGGCGATGGATGACGCGGACATTGTGTTTCTGAAGAATCATGGGGTGATGGTGACGGCCCACAGCATCGCGCAGGCGTGGGATGACCTGTATTACCTGGAGCGGGCAGCTGAGGTGCAGCTCAAGGCCATGAGCACCGGGCGCCCTCTAAAGCCCATTGCCCCGGAGGTCCTGCTGCGCACGGCTCGGCAAATGCGCGAGGAAAATGCCGAAAGTGCTAGGTTGCATCTGGAGAGTGTGAAGCGGATGCTGGCGCGGCATGAGGGGGATTTCCTTTTTTAAGGCGTGTTGGCAGTCAGGGAGACGCCCCGATCTCCTGCAGGAGCAGTCGCAGGTTACGATGGCAACGAAAAAAGCCCTCGAAGACCAAAGGTCGACGAGGGCCAAGGCACTGCGCTCACAGTTCGATTACAGGCTCAGCAAGCCCTCAAGGCATTCCCAGCCAGTTCGGCAACGCCAGCGAAATGAACGGCACATACGTCACCAGAATCAGGAACAGCAACAGAATAGACAACCACGGCAAGGCTGCACGAATTGTCTGGCCCAGGGTCAGCCCCGTCACCGCCGAGGTCACGAACAGGTTCAGCCCGACCGGTGGGTGCACCAGCCCGATCTCCATGTTCACCACCATCACGATCCCCAGGTGAATCGGATCGATCCCAAGCTTGGTCGCGATCGGGAAGAAGATTGGCGCCAGGATCAGCACGATCGCCGATGGCTCCATGAAGCTCCCTGCCACCAGCAACACAACGTTGACCATGATCAGGAAACCGATCGGCGTCAGCCCTTCGGAAATCACCCAGTTGGTGATTTGCTGCGGGATCTGCTCAGTGGTCAATACATGGGCGAACAGCATCGCGTTGGCGATGATGAACATCAGCATGATCGACAACCGGCCCGACTCCAGCAGCACCTTCGGGCAGTCGCGCAGGCGCATGTCCTTGTAGACGAACAGCGCAATGAACGCCGAGTAGACCGCCGCCACGGCCGCAGCTTCAGTCGGAGTGAACATGCCGCTGTAGATCCCGCCAAGGATGATCACCAGCAGCAACAAGCCCCAGAACGCACGGCGTGCCGTGGCCAGCCATTGACGGAACGACACGCGAGGCTGTGCAGGCAGTTTCTTGACCCGGGCGACGATATAGATCACCACCATAAGGATCACGCCCAGCAGGATGCCCGGCACCACGCCGGCGATGAACAGCTTGCCCACCGAGGTTTCGGTGGCGGCCGAGTACACCACCATGACGATGGAAGGCGGAATCAGAATCCCCAAGGTCCCTGCGTTACAGATAATCCCGGCGCCGAATTCTTTCGGGTAACCCGAGCGCACCATCCCCGCCACGGCGATCGAACCCACCGCAGCAACCGTCGCAGGCGATGAACCCGACAGCGCCGCGAACAGCATGCACGCCAACACCGCCGCAATCGCCAGACCGCCGCGAATGTGACCGACGCAGGCGTTGGCGAAATCGATAAGCCGCTGCGCGACGCCACCGGTGGTCATGAACGCACCGGACAGCAGGAAGAACGGAATCGCCAGAAAGGTGTAGCTGTCGGAGGTTTCGAACAGCTTGATCGCCAGCGAGCTGAGCGAGTCCTGGCTGAACAGCAGGATCGACACCGCACCGGACAGGCCCAGCGAGATCGCAATGGGCACGCCTAAAAACATGAAAACGAACAGCAACAGAAACAGGCAAAGAACGGTCATCAGTGTTGCTCCCCATCAGGATTGGCCAGTTTGCTGGCTTCTGCCGCTTCGTCAGCCAGCCCCAGGCCGGTCTGACGGTGGGTCCAGATGCGATAGAGGATTTCCAGATACCGGGCGATCACCAGGGCGAAGCCAATGGGCACGATCACCGTGATGTACGCGATCTTGATGCCGTAACGGTCCAGGTCTTCGGCACCGATACCGGCAACGAACAAGGCCGAGACCCATTTGTAACTGGCTACCAGAAACAGCCCGGCATAGGCCAGGCAGCAGGCGCAGGCCAACATGGCAAGGATCCGCTGCACCGGTTTGCTGGTCTTTTTCACCAGCGCGTCGACCCCCAGGTGTCCAGCGGTTCGCACCCCATAAGAGATGCCGAAGAAGATCAGCCAGCCGAAGAGGGCCTTGGTCAGCGCCACGCTCCAGGTCATACCCTGGGCATAGCCCATCAAGTGGTCGCCGATCCCTGCGAAAAAATCGCTGCTGACCGCCCACTGATCGCTGAGGGTGTAAAACAGCGTGTAGATGTTGTTCAGCGCCACATAGACGAATGTCACCAGCGTCATGGCAGCCAGCAGGAAAGCGATGAGGCCCTCCTCCAGATGCTCCCAGAGTCGCGTCAGCGATTGCATAAGAATTCTCCGAACGTAGAGAGAGCGGCCATCAGGAACCTGATGGCCACGCAGACATCACTGCCTGTATCGATCAAATCGCGCCTTGAGGGCTCAAGGCGCTTTGTTCGAATCGTCTGCAGCCTTGATCAGGTCGGCGCCGATTTCATCGGAGAACTTGTCCCAGACCGGCTTCATGACTTCGCGCCATTTGGCCCGCTGCTCGGGGGTGAGGGTCACGATCTCGCTGGTCTTGGAGTCGATGATCTTCTGCTTGGCGGTCTGGTTCAGGGCTTCGGCCTGCTTGTTCACCTCGACGGTGACCTGATCCATGATCTTCTGCAGCTCATCGCGCACGTCAGCGGGCAGGCCGTTCCAGAACTTGGCGTTGGTGATGACCATGTAGTCGATCAAGCCGTGGTTGGACTCGGTGAAGAACGGCTGCACCTCGTTGACCTTCTGGCTTTCGTAGTTCGACCAGGTGTTCTCGGTGCCGTTGACGGTGCCGGTCTGCAGGCCCTGATAGACCTCAGCGAAGCTCATTTTGCGGGGGTTGGCGTGCAGCGCGACGAACTGCGCCTCAAGCACGCTCGACGCCTGTACGCGGAATTTCAGGCCTCGGGCGTCCTTGGGGTCGACCATCTTCTTGTTCGCCGACAGTTGCTTGAGGCCGTTGTGCCAGTAAGCCAGGCCGTGGATGCCCTTGTCGTCCATGGAGGTCAGCAGCGCCTTACCCTGCGGCCCCTGCTGGAAGCGATCGACCGCCGCCAGGTCGTTGAACAGAAACGGCAGGTCGTAGATCTGGGTCTTTTTGGTGTACTGCTCGAACTTGGCCAGGGACGGCGCCAGCATCTGCACGTCGCCGAGCAGCAGGGCTTCCATTTCCTTGCCGTCGCCGAACAGCGAGGAGTTGGGGTAGACCTCGACCTTGACCTTGTCTTTCAAGGCCGGATCGGCAGCCACCATTTTCTGAAACATCAAGGCGCCCTGGCCTTTTGGCGTGTTTTCCGCCACCACGTGGGCGAACTTGATCACGATCGGGTCAGCGCAGGCCATCCCGGCCATGGACACTGCAGCGGCGCAGAACAGCGCCTTGGTCAGCTTCAACATCGATATCACCTTTTTATTTTTGTAAGAGCTTATGTATATAGCAGTCGGTGGGTCATGAGCGTTGTGCTATTTAACGATGCCCAACGCGGGGTGTTTGTAGAATCAGCTTTTCAATAAGCCAGCGTTCGGTTTAGCTGAACGCGGGATATCACGCACCTGCCCTCCTCAGCTGCGCGGCAGAACTCTCTGTGGGAGCGAATTCATTCGCGAGGGGCCAGCACATTCAATATATCTCTGTTGTCTGGACGATTTTTCGCGAATGAATTCGCTCCCACAGGGGTCCATGTCAGCTCCCGGTCTGCGCCAACGCCAACAACCGTTGCGCGCGCAGCAGCACCGGCGCATCGACCATTTGCCCGTCCAGCTGGAACGCCCCCGCGCCCTGTGCCGCGGCACTCGCGGCCACGACCTTGCGGGCCCACTCCAGATCCTCGGCACTGGGGGCCAATGCCCCATGAATCACCGGAACCTGCTTGGGGTGGATGCACAATGCGCCGCCGTAGCCCATGTCGTAGGCGTGACGAATCGCGCGATGCAGCCCTTCGGGATCGCCAATCGCCGGGTGTACGCCGTCCAGCGGCGGCAGCAGGTCAGCGCCTCGCGAATGCAGTTGCACCGACATGCGCGCCTGATCGAGAAACACCTGTGCGGCGTGGCTGCCGCTGTTCAGATTCAGGTCCAGCGCCAGGTCCAGCCCGCCGAACGACAGGCGCTCGACCCCCGGTGCATGGGCGATCTGCTCCAGCGCCAGCAAGCCCTTGGCACTCTCGATGATCGGCCAGATCGGTTTACCGGTCTGCCAGACCGCCGCCAACTGGGCGGCGCTCTCGACTTTCGGCAACAGCACCCCGGCCACGCCCGCATGCTGTTTGCAGAACGCCAGATCCGCGCGGTGCTCGGCGTGATCGGGCGCATTGACCCGCACCCAGACAGCCGCTTGCGGGTGCTCTTGCAGGAACGCTGCAAGGTTGTCCCGGGCCTGACGCTTGAGGGGTTCTTCCACGGCGTCTTCGAAGTCGACGATCACCGCATCGGCACCTGCGGCCATCGCCTTGGCAAAGCGTTCGGGTCGGCTGCCGGGCACGAACAGTGCGGAGCGGACGATGGGTTGGGGCATGGTGTATTTCCTTGTGAAATTTATTCTGTGGGAGCGAACTCATTCGCGAGACGTCGGTGAGACCGATGGAAATGCGTCGAATGTACCGGCCAATCGCGAATGAATTCGCTCCCACAGTGAAACCGTGTCCGCCATAAGATCGCGGCCAGAGGGCGACCTAAACCACCCCGGCCTTGACCATCCGCGCCTGATCGTCAGCACTGAAACCCAGCTCGTCGAGAATGCTCGACGTGTGCTGACCCAACCCCGGCACGCCATCCATGCGCGGGGTGAAGGCGGCATTGCGTCCAGGCGGCAGCAGCGACGGCAGCGGGCCGGAGGGGCTGTCCACTTCGCGCCAGCTGTCGCGGGCCTTGAGTTGCGGGTGTTCCCAGACGCCATGCATGTCGTTCACGCGGGCGTTGGCGATCTGTGCGTCTTCGAGGCGCGCGACCACTTCATCCACGCTCAACGCGGCAAAACCATCAACGATGATCTGGCGCAGCACTTCGCGGTTTTCCGAGCGTTTGAAGTTGGCCGAGAAGCGCTCGTCGGTCGCCAGCGCCTTATTCAGCAGCACCTTCTCGCAAAACAGCGCCCATTCACGTTCGTTCTGCAGCCCGAGCATGATCGTGCCGCCACCACCGGTCGGGAACGGCCCGTACGGGTAGATCGTCGAGTGCGACGCGCCGGCCCGTGGCGGCTGCGGCGCGCCGTTGTAGGCGTAGTACATCGGGTAGCCCATCCACTCCACCAGGCTTTCCAGCATGCTGACGTCGATGCGGCTACCCTCGCCGGTCTTGTCCCGCAGCAGCAGCGCCGAAAGGATGCCGGTGTAGGCGTACATGCCCGCGGCGATGTCGGCGATGGAACAACCGGCCTTGGCCATTTCGTTTTCGCCGGGGCCGCCGGTCACCGAGAGAAAGCCGCCCTCGCTCTGGATCAGCAGGTCGTAGGCTTTCTTCTTTTCATAAGGGCCGCCTTCGCCATAGCCGGAAATGTCGCAGACGATCAAACGCGGGAAGCGTTCGTGCAGCGCCTCGAACGACAGGCCCATGCGTGCAGCGGCACCGGGCGCGAGGTTCTGCACCAGCACATCGGCCTGGCCCAGCAGAGATTCGAGGATGTCGCCCGCCTCGTCCTGTTTCAGGTCCAGGGTCAGGCTTTCCTTGGAGCGGTTGGTCCACACGAAGTGCGAGGCCAGGCCGTCGACGCGCTGGTCGTAACCACGGGCGAAGTCACCGACACCTGGACGCTCGATCTTGATCACGCGGGCGCCGAGGTCCGCCAGTTGCCGCGTGCAGAATGGCGCCGCGATGGCGTGCTCCAGGCTGATCACGGTGATGCCGTCCAGCGGACGGGGGTTGTGTTGAGTCATGTTGGTAAACCTCATTTTCCAGACGCCGCAGAATCACCGTGGGAGCGGATTCATCCGCGATGACGTCAGTCCAATCCCACCCATCTGCAGCGTCTGGAACATTGCAATCGCGAATGAATTCGCTCCCACGGGTTCAGCGCTCAGGCAACGATCTGCCTCACACCAAATCCGCCAGATCCCGCGCATCGCGCAGGTGCCAGACCCGTTCGATCAGCGCCTTGCCCTGGGCAACCGAACGGGCGCCGGAGAAGGCCAGCAGGCGCTGCACCTTGTCTTCCAGTTCAGGGCGCGACAGGGTGTTGCCCGGATCGCCTTTCGGGTCGTCGATGGCCGCCGTCAGGGTGCGGCCATCGGTGGTGGTGACGATCACGCGGCCCAGCCAGCGCGCCGGATACGCCCCGTCGACTTCAGGGTCGAGCTCCATGGTCACCTTCTCGCGGAAGGCGGCCACCTGCGCATCGGTGAGCGCCAGATCGCGAAACTCGATCAACTGCGCGCTGCCGTGCACGGCAATCAGGCCCAGCACCGCGCCCATGGAGAACTTGGCCTGGTGCACGGTTTGCGGCACATCGACACGGCCCAGCACATCGATCGCGCCCTGATGAACACGGGTGACGACCTTGGCGATCTGCTCATGACGCAGGCCTTCGCGCTGCATCAGGTGCAACAACGCATCGGCGGCCGGATGGGTGTGGCGGCACGAGGCGTGGAATTTGAACGAGGTCTCGACCAGCGCCCATCGCGACCCCAGACGATCCGACAACTTCGAGGCATCGCTGTCGCTGGACATCCCGGCGGCCATGCCTTGGTCTCCTTCCAGAATATTGCGCGCACCGGTCAGACCGTCTTCGGTCAGGTAAGCCGAAAGCAAGCCATCGGCGGCGGCCTTGGCGGTGTGCAGCTGTTTCGAATCCGCGGCATCGCGCAGGAACTCCCACAGGCCCGCCGCTTGCGTGCCGGCAGTCCCCAGCAGGTTGATGAACTGCTCTTGATTGAAGTTCAGCAGCTTGCCCACGGCCACTGCCGCAGCCAGGGTGCCAACCGTGGCCGTGGTGTGAAAGATGCGGTAGTGCGAGCGACCCATGAACTCGCCAATGCGAATCCCGGCCTCATAACCGGCGACCGACGCCAGCAGCAGATCCTGACCGGATTTGCCCAGGTCCTGCGCCGCTGCCAATACCGCCGAAAACACCACTGTGGCCGGGTGCAGCACCGAGCTGTTGTGCAGGTCATCCTGCTCGACTAGATGCGACGCCGCGCCATTGACCAGCGCCGCGAAATACGCCGAGGTGCCGCGCCCGTTGACCAGGATTTTTGCCTTGCCGCTGGCAGGCCCCATGCGCTCGGCGTAACGCTCGAACACCGGGATCGGCCGCGCGCCTTTGCTCGCCAGCGCCGAGCCGATCCAGTCCAGGAACAAATCTTCGGTGCGATCCAGCACGTGGCCTGGGATGTGCTCGTATTTCAGCTCGGCAAGGAAGCCCGCTAATACCTGAGTGTGGCTTGCCTGGGTATGACTCATCTGGGTGTCCTCAGAAGCTGCGTGGCAGTTCGAGCAAGTGCTCGGCGACGTAGGAAAGAATCAGGTTGGTGGAGATCGGCGCCACCTGGTACAGGCGGGTCTCGCGGAATTTGCGCTCCACGTCGTACTCGTTGGCAAAGCCGAAACCGCCGTGGGTCTGCAGGCAGGCGTTGGCCGCTTCCCACGACGCCTTGGCCGCGAGGTACTTGGCCATGTTGGCCGCAGCGCCTGCGTTCTTGCCGCTGTCGTATTCCTCGCAGGCGCGCCAGCGCATCAAATCAGCCGCTTCGATCTCGATGTGCGCTTCGGCAATCGGGAATTGCACACCCTGGTTCTGCCCGATCGGGCGGCCGAACACCACACGATCACGGGCGTAAGCCGCAGACTTTTCAGTGAACCAGCGACCGTCGCCGATGCATTCGGCAGCGATCAGGGTGCGCTCGGCGTTGAGGCCGTCGAGGATGTATTTGAAGCCCTTGCCCTCTTCGCCAATCAGGCTGTCGGCGGGCAGCTCAAGGTTGTCGAAGAACAGCTCGTTGGTCTCGTGGTTGACCATGTTGGCAATGGGCTGAACGGTCAGGCCCTTGCCAATGGCTTCACGCAGATCCACGAGGAAGATCGACATGCCTTCGGATTTCTTCTTCACCTCGGCCAGTGGCGTGGTGCGCGCCAGCAGGATCATCAGGTCCGAGTGCTGAATACGCGAGATCCAGACCTTCTGGCCGTTGATCACGTACTTGTCGCCCTGCTTCACGGCGGTGGTCTTGATCTTGGTGGTGTCGGTGCCGGTGGTCGGCTCGGTCACGCCCATCGATTGCAGGCGCAGTTCGCCGCTGGCGAGCTTGGGCAGGTAGTGGCTTTTCTGCGCTTCGCTGCCATGACGCAACAGGGTGAACATGTTGTACATCTGCCCGTGCACGGTGCCGGAGTTGCCGCCGCAGGCGTTCACTTCTTCGAGAATCACCGAGGCTTCCGCCAGGCCCAGGCCCGAGCCGCCGTATTCGGTGGGGATCATTGCCGACAGCCAGCCAGCGTCGGTCAGCGCCTTGACGAAGGCTTCCGGGAAGCCTTTCTCTTCGTCGATCTTGCGCCAGTATTCAGCCGGGAATTCCGCGCACAGGGCGCGCACGCCTTCACGGATGGCATTGAGGTCTTCGTTATCGTATGGACTCATGGTCTGTGCTCACATCTGGCAGCGGCGCAGCGACTGTGCGGCCGGCTCTATAAAAGAAGAAATCAGTCGAAAACCACTTCAGCGCTCTGCGCCACACCCGCGTCGTTACCCGCCCACAACTGCGCCTTGCCCGGCTCGGCGATGCGGCCACCCACGCGAAACGGCGTCGGCACGTTCAGCGGGCGCACGCCGCGATAGGCGAAATGACGCACGCGCTTGTCGGGGTTGGCGCGGATGAATGCGCGCAGATTGAAAGTGGCGATCATCGGACCGTGCACCACCAGGCCGGGGTAGCCTTCGGCCTCGGTGACGTAGGGGTAGTCGTAGTGAATGCGGTGGCCGTTGAAGGTCACGGCGGAATAGCGAAACAACAGGGTTGGGGTCGGTTCGATGGTCTCGCTCCAGTCACCCTGCTCGGGCGCCTCACCACTGCTGAGCTTCGGCGCATTGGGCTCGCGGTAGACGATGTCCTGCTCCTCGCGCACGCACAGCTCGCCGTTTTGCGAGTAGTCGTGGCGCAGGGTGACGAACAGCAGCGAGCCGGTGCGGCCGTGCTTTTCTTCGATGTGCAGGATGGTCGACAGCCGGTGAGCGTCGGCGCCGACTTTCAATGGTTGAATGAACTCGACCCGGCCACCGGCCCACATGCGATTGCGGTTGTCGGCAGGTGGCAGGAAGCCGCCGCGAGCGGGGTGGCCATCAGTGCCGAGTTGCGATTCGAACACCGGCTCCTGGAAAAAACACCACTGCCACAGGGGTGGCAGCGCCTCGCCGCTGGCTGGCACTGGTTCACCGAACGTGGCGGCAATGCGCTTGATCAGTGTGAGGCTCAGATGATCATGAGCCTCTTCGGTCCGACCGATCCAGGCACTGAAATCCACTGGCGAATCTGCTGCACTCATGTGAGAGAACCCTTTGCGTTTGTTGTTATTCGCAGATCATGGGAGCACGCGGGCATTCTGTGAATTTGCATTTGCGTATACCGGCGTTCATGTATGCTGAACGCCTTCCGCACTGTCTGGACTCAACCATGCACTTCGACCTGGCTGACTTGCGCCTCTTCATTCATATCGGGGAATCCCCCAGCCTGACCCAGGGCGCCCGCCGCGCCTTTCTCTCCCCTGCTGCTGCCAGCGCGCGGATCAAGGCGTTGGAAAGCCAGCTCGACACCCGTCTGCTGTACCGCGACAGCCGCGGCGTCGAACTAACCCCCGCCGGGCAACGCCTGCTCAAGCACGCGCGGTTGATCATGAGCCAGGTTGATTACCTGAAGAGCGAGTTCACCCACTACGGCACCGATTCGGCCGGGCATATCCGCATCTTCGCAAACACCACGGCGGTGACCGAATTCCTGCCCGAGGTGCTCGCCGGTTTTCTCGCCGAACGCCCCGGCGTCACCGTCGACCTGCAAGAGCGGTTATCACGCGACATCGTGCGCGGCGTGCTCGACGGCAGCTCGGACATGGGCATCATCGCAGGGCCTGTGGAAGCCGCCGGTCTGCAGGTGATCCACTTCAGCACCGACCGCCTGGTGCTGACCGTTCCGGAAGGTCACGAACTGGCCACGCAGAAAAAAGTCACGCTGAAACAAACCCTGGCGTTTCAGCATATCGGTTTGCATGAAGGCAGCACGTTGTTGAGCTTTCTGCGCGATCACGTGGAAAGACTCGGCAAGAACCTGTCACTGCGGATTCAGGTGTCGAGTTTTGAAGCGATCTGCCGGATGGTCGAAGCAGGGGTAGGCATCGGCATCATTCCCGAATCCGCCGCGTCCCGGCACAGTCGCACGATGAAGCTGGTCACCATCGAGCTGGACGAGCCCTGGGCCGTGCGCGAGCGGAGCATTCTGGTGAGGGAACTGGACGCCCTGCCGGGGGTGGTCAGGGCGTTGATTGCGGTGTTGATGCCAAGTGGGCAGATAACCGCCCCCGCGAAGCGTCTGTAAAACCGCTTTCGCGACTGTCGCACAGCTCCAGTTGCTCCTACAGGACGGCAGCCAGCCATACCCTTACCGAACACTGTGGGAGACGTCGCAGGTCACGACGGCGGCGATAGCGCGAGCTCAGGCGACACAATGTCCCGCGAATATACGCCCAGCATCCTCAACCACTTCCCCGGCGGATAACCAAACGTCTTCACGAAATGCCGCGTCATGTGGCTCTGATCGGCAAAACCGGCCATCGCTGACGCGTCACTGAGCGACATGCCGCAGGAGATGGAATGGCGCACCAGATCCAGTCGCCGCAAGGTCAGGTAGCGATGGGGGCTGGTGCCGAACAGGACGCGAAAATCCCGGGACAGGCGCCAGCGGTCGGTGTCGCTGGCCTGCTCCAGTTCATCGAGGCTGACGCCCTGCTCCAGGCTGGCCAGCAGTAATTCCCGTGCACGCTGCGCTGCGGCGTAATCGACGGATTGCCGCCCCTTGCGCGTGCCTGCGGCATCCTGCAGGGCAATGGCGATGTCGAACATGGCGTCGTCCAGCTCCAGCGGATCGAGGGGGTTGTGCAGGTCCTTGAGCAGCGTCTGCGTCGCACTGAACAGCCGAGGGTCACGGGACACGCCACCCTTGATGAAGGGCAACGGCTTGCCATCCAGCACCTGCTGGATCATCGCCGGTTCCAGGTAAAACATGCGGTAGCGAAAGCCGTCTTCGGTGCCCGCGTGGCCGTCGTGGGGCTCGTCAGGGTGCAGGACGATGGTCTGTCCCGGCAAGTTGTTCACCTTGTCCTTGCCGTACTGAAAACTCTGCACGCCAGACAGTGTGTGACCGATGGCATAGGTGTCATGGCGGTGCATCTCGAAACCATGGCCGTGGAAATACGCCTCGATGCGCTCCATGTGCGGCAACGGCGCAGCACGCACGACCCAGTCCTGCTCGCAATGGGTGAGGTGGGCTTCGCCGTTTGAGTATTTGTCCATGAGGCAGGCTCGTGATCGACAGCTGACGCGAACACAGATACCACTTGCGGCGGTGCTTGGGAATGGTCGGCGGCCCGGCTGTCGACGAGGGCCGAGATATGCGACTATTCCCGACTTTTTCCAACAACTGTCTTTCCAAAAGACGCGCATTGATCACGCAGCCTCGCCACGGCTATGCGAAAGCGCGATCTCATTGCCCTCAAACGGACATGCCTTTTCATGAATTTCCTGCGCCGCGTACTTCTCGATCGTCAGCTCAAACAAGGGCTGGCCCAGAACAAATGCCGTCTCGACAGTGGCATTCGGGGCCTGCGGCAGGACATGGAGCTGACCTTGGAGCACGGCGTGAAACTGCATCAGGTCAAGATCCACTCGGCGAAGCTGAGCATCGGTGCCTACACCGACATCGTCAGCGGCACCGAGCTGCAGAATGTCGCGAGCATTGGC
Organism: Pseudomonas sp. GW821-FHT02A11; assembly: GCF_059421985.1. Classification (NCBI taxonomy): domain Bacteria; kingdom Pseudomonadati; phylum Pseudomonadota; class Gammaproteobacteria; order Pseudomonadales; family Pseudomonadaceae; genus Pseudomonas; species Pseudomonas sp. GW821-FHT02A11. Next base: position 279,483 of record NZ_JBWKWB010000004.1, on the reverse strand, counting down.
CGCTATTGCTCCATCGCCCGCGACGTCACCATCGGCCAGAACCGCAAATCCCATCCGCTGGAGTGGCTCAGCACCCACAGCGCGCTGGGCGGCTTGCGTCAGCAGCAGGCGGGTATGGCGCCGCATGAAGAGGTCAAGCAGACCGTCATCGGCCACGACGTGTGGATCGGCATGGACGTGTTGATTCTGGAAGGCATCACCATCGGTACCGGCGCGGTGATCGGCGCGCAATCGCTGATTACCAAAGACGTGCCGCCGTACGCCATTGTCGTCGGTTCCCCGGCCAAGGTGCAGCGCTATCGCTTCGAGCCGCACATCATCGACGGCTTACTGGCGAGCCAGTGGTGGAACCTCACGCCGCATCAATTGGCCGAACTGCCCATCGAGGACCCGGAAAAACTGCTGGAAGCGTTGAAGGATTTCGTCGTGCCAGACAGCCATCCCGGCAAGGTGGTGGTGCGCAACAAGCCGTTTTCGGTGGGGTATCACCCGGCGCAGTAACGTGGCACGCCGCACATTATTCTGTGGGAGCGAATTCATTCGCGAGATGCCGGTACAGGCGATACATCCCCTTCGCCTGAAACACCTTCGCGAATGAATTCGCTCCCACAGGTTTAAACCGTGTACATCCCTTGGCGCTCAACCCGCTTGTTTGACGGGCGCCTCGGCATCGTTGGACGCATGCGCCGCAGGCGTCTTGGCGTCGAGCAACGCCTGGATCGCGCGGCCATAGGCCTGTTTGCCCAGGTTCATGCTGTTGTTGTGATTGCCGCCGGGGACCATCAGCAGGTTCTTCGGCTCTTGCGCGGCCTGGAAAAGCGCTTCGCTGAAACGCGGCGAGACGAACTGATCCGCGCTGCCATGCACGATCAGCACGGGCATGTGGATGTCGGCGATCTTGTCGATGGAGTCGAATTTCTGTGACACCAGCCAGCGCACCGGCAGCGAGGTGCGGGTGCTGGCCACCGAGGACGCGACGTCTGCCAGATTGGTAAAGGTCGATTCGACGATCAGACCTCGCGCCTGGATGGGTTCATCGCCCTTCTGCGCATCGCGCCCCAGCTCTGCCGCCAGATCCACCGCCACCGCGCCGCCGAGGGAATGGCCGTAGATCAGCCGTTTGCGTGGGTCGGGTTGCAGTTGCTTCAAGCGCTGCCAGGCAATGCGTGCGTCTTCGTACACCGAGGCTTCGGACGGCAACTGGCCTTTGCTTTCACCAAACCCGCGGTAGTCGATGGCCAGCACGGAAAAACCCAGCGCATGCAACTGCTCGATGCGAAAGAACTGCCCGGTGAGGTTCCAGCGTGAGCCGTGCAGGTACAGGATGGCAGGGGCGTCTTTTTTCTCGGCCAGCCACCACCAGGCGTGGATGTTCTGCGAGACGCCGAACGACGACGCCTTGAGTTCCAGTTCCTGCACATCGGCGGGAATGCCGTGGTACCAACTGGCGGTGCCGGGCTCGATCATGAACACAAGCTCACGCTCCTTGTGCTGCAACGCCGCGCAACCGACCGGCAGGCCGACGACGATCAGCACCATGCACAGCCAGAAGAACCAGCGGGCCTTGAAGTGGGCCAGGGAAAGTTGCGGCATAAACGGTGAATTCCGGAGATCAAGTGAGCGCCCCGGCAGTTTGCCATTCCTTGCGGCGCAAGGTCAGGCCCTTCAGCCGAATGGAGTGGACATCCGCTCACCGGCATTCTCCTGTGGGAGCGAATTCATTCTGGGCGGCATTCCGACGAGACGCCGGTACATCCGCTAGAGATGTATCACCTGCAACATTGCATCGCGAATGAATTCGCTCCCACAGGGATATGCGTTTGACTAGGCGATCAATACCCCGAACCAGAAGCCTGCGAGCCACTGACAATCGCGATCCCGGAGCTGGTGCCCAGACGCGTGGCACCGGCTTGGATCATGGCCACGGCGGTGGCGTAGTCGCGCACGCCGCCCGAGGCTTTGACGCCGACGCCTGTGCCGACCACTTTGCGCATCAGGGCGACGTCTTCCAGGGTCGCGCCGCTTTTGCTGAAGCCGGTGGACGTCTTGACGAAGGCCACGTTCAGCTCGCGGCAGATCTCGCAAGCGCGGGTCTTTTGCACGTCGTCGAGCAGACAGGTTTCCAGGATCACCTTGAGCGGCACTGCGCCACAGGCCTGTTTGACTGCTGCGATGTCATCACTGACGAAATCCAGCAGGCCGTCCTTGAGCGCACCGACGTTCAGTACCATGTCGATTTCGCCAGCGCCAGCGGCAATCGCCTGTCTCGCTTCAAAGGCCTTGGTGTCGGAAAGTCCAGCGCCCAGCGGAAAGCCCACCACGGCGCAGACCTTGACCGACGCACCTTGCAGCAACGACGCTGCGTAAGGCACCTGTCCAGAGTTGACGCACACGGAATAGAATCCGTGTTCCTGCGCTTCGCGGCACAATGTGGCGATCTGTTCGCGGGAGGCATCGGCGACCAGCAAGGTGTGGTCGATGTACTGCGCGAGGGTGGCGGGTTCGATCTTCATTGAGTCGTTTCCTTTGAAAGCAGCTATAAGCGGTAAGCCTCATGCGGCAAGCAGGTGCGAATCGGCATGCCGCTGACATGTTTGAAATATAACAGAATATGTTATTTTTACACCATAACTAATCGACAACCGGAACGCCTGTGGACAGTAAAAAATCCGATCGCATCAAACTGATTCAGCAAGCCCTGCAGGACCAGAAAGCCATTCACCTGCGAGAGATGGCGGCGCTGCTGGATGTCTCGGAGATGACCCTGCGACGCGATCTGGGCCGTCATCCGGAGAAATTTCACCTGCTGGGCGGCCACATCACCCTGGCGTTCGACCCGTCCGAAGCCAGCGATTACAAGGTGACCGAGCAAGGCACGCGTCACGTCGAAGAGAAGCGCCGCATCGGCAAACTGGCCGCCGCGTTCATCAAACCGGGCGACACGGTGTTCTTCGATTGCGGCACGACGATCCCCTTCGTCATCGACTTCATCCCTGATGAGCTGGAATTCACCGCCGTGTGCAACTCGCTCAACGTGTTGCTCAAACTGCAGCACAAACCCCACTGCAACATCGTGGTGTGCGGCGGCAGTTTCCACCGCAAGAACCAGGTCTTCGAACATCACAGCGAAGCCAGCATTCTGGATGGCATTCGCCTGACCTGGGCGTTCGTGTCCGCCGCAGGGGTGAGCGACGAGTTCGGCGTAACCTGCTTCAACTTCAACGAGGTGGAAGTCAAGCAGAAGGTCCTGCGCCAGGCCCGTCACTGCATGCTGCTGGCCGATCACTCCAAGTTCGACGCGGTGCGCACCGCGCATTTCGCGACGCTGGAGAACTTTCATGTGGTGGTCAGCGACAAGAAAGTGCCCAAGCCGTATCGCGATCTGATTCAGGGGTATGGGGCGCAGTTGGTGATGTGAGCCGGCGCTGGGTCTTCAGAGCCTGGACCACGGCTATCGCGGATGAATTCGCTCCCACAGATGAAATCCGACTTTCTGTAGCAGTCCGGCTTGCCGGCGGTGGGTCCTCAAAATTGCTACCGCCGGCAAGCCGGACTGCTACAGGGTTCGCGATTTATCTGCCGAAATGCGGTTCACCTGTGGGAGCGAATTCATTCGCGATTAGGCCATCAGCGCTTCAGATCCCCTTCCAGCTGCCGCACTTCTGCAGCCGCCAGATACCCCGTCGTCACACTGAACGACGCACGCTCCCCCGCCGCCAGTTCCCGCACATTGCCCTTGGCCTTTTCCGCCAGATACCCCTCCGGCTCGCAGGTCGCAGGCAGCACGAATGCGGCCACCTGCTGATCGGCGTTGTGCAGAATCCAGCGGGCGGCATGGTCGAATTGCGCAGGCTTGTAGCGCGTGTAAAACGCAGAGCCATCGCCATGCTTGAGGAGAAAATGCGCATCGCCCCTGGCATCGGCCTTCACGCCATCGAAGAAGCAGACAATCTCCGGGTCGTACAGCTCGGGCGTGTTCAGGGTCTGCAAGCGCGACGGCTCTTCGGTCAACTCGGCCATGTACGCCGACCAGGCAGGCGTCGGCTTCACGTGGGCCGGCACGCTGCTACGCACACGCGTGCGCTCGACGCCCAGCGGCTCGACGAACTGCCCATTGGCGACGTAGGCGTAGTTCATGTGGGCCATGTACATCAGCTCCATCGCCTTGCCCGCCAGGTTCTGCACGTCCATGCCGATGTCGAACAACCCCGAGCCCGGACGCAGGGTCACGCTGGGGCGCGCGCGGTAGTGATCGCCGAAACCCATCACGTATTCGTACTCGCCGCCCAGGCGCAGGAACGCGCCTGTCGTGTCTTCGCCCACTTCCAGCCAGGCGCTGTCCATCGGCGCGCAGGGCATCTCGCCGTGCAGCGCATGGTCGTCCTGCGGGGTCGGGCAGCCATTGCGCAGGATGCCGCTGTGAAACATGAAGCAACCGTAGGTGCCGATCACCGTGGGGCTTGGCCGCGGCTGCTCGAACAGGTTGCGCATGGTCAGGTCGCAGCCATCGAACACGGCCGACCAGATCATTTGCCCCTGATACGGCAGCACCACAAGGCGGCCACGATTGTTCTCCAGCGCCAGGGCCTTCACGCCGCTGGGATACGTCCAGGCCAGTACGCGAAAATCGGCGGACTCAAGCAGCGTCTTTTCGGCGCTGCTGAACAGTTCGGGATACAGGGCAATTGTGGTGGTTTTCATGAAGCGCTCACCGCTGCGCCCACTGGCGCGGTCTCGCTGCGCGGATCACGCAGGCACTTGATCGCGTAGGCAACGATTACCACGAAGCACAGCAGTGGCACGCTGTAGGCGATCTGCATGTTGCCGTGGGTGGCATCGGAGAGCAGGCCCTGAAAGATCGGCATCACGCCGCCGCCGACGATGCTCATGACCAGCAGCGAACCGCCGACACCGGTGTCTTCACCCAGGCCGTCGATGGTCAGGCCGTAAATGGTCGGCCAGCAAGGACCGAGGAAAATGCTCACGCCCACTGCCGCGTACACGGCGCTGATGTTCGGCACCAGAATGGTGTAGGCCAGCAAGGCGATGGTCAGCACGCCGTAGATCGCCAGGACCTTGGCCGGGTGCATTTTGCGCATCAGCAGGTTGGCGATCATCTTGCCGACGAAGTAGGCAGCAAAGGTGGTCAGCAGGAACCACGACGCGCTGCGCTCGTTCATCCCGCCCATCTGCATGGCCAGGCGAATGGTGAAACTCCACACGCCCACTTGCGCACCCACATACAGGAACTGCGCCAGCACACCAAAGGTGAAACGCGGGTTGCGCCACAGGCGAGAAAGGCTCTGGCCGATGCTGCTCTTTTTCGCGGTGTCCTTGATGTTGCCCTTGCACGCCGGGAATTTGGTGAAGGCAATGAGCACGAACATCAGGATCAGCACCGCGATCATCCATTTGTACGGCAACAGGGTCGACTGGATCATCTGCAACTGCTGAATGGCCGCGTCAGAGGCGCTCATCTGCTTGAGTTGCTCTTGGGTGGCGTCGGTGTCCTTGAACATCACGAAGCTGCCGACGTACACCCCGGCCATCGCCCCGAACGGGTGGAAGGTCTGCGAGATGTTCAGGCGACGGGTCCCGGTTTCACGGGGGCCCATCAGCGTCGAGTAGGTGTTGCAGGCGGTTTCCAGGAACGACAAGCCAGCCGCGATGACGAACAGGGCCATCAGGAACATGCCGTACTTGGCCATGGACGCGGCCGGGAAGAACAGCGAGCAGCCCACCATGTACAGCATCAGGCCGATGAGGATGGTGGTCTTGTAGCTGAAGCGTCTGACCACCAGCGCCGCCGGAATCGCCACGAAGAAGTAACCCAGGTAGAACGCCGACTGCACGAAGGCGGTCTGGAAATCGCTGAGCAGGAAGGCTTTCTTGAAGTGCGCGATGAGCACGTCGTTCATGCTCGCGGCCGCCGCCCACAACGCAAAACAGCAGCACAGCAGGATAAAGGCGAACCAGGGCGTGCGGTTCAGGTAGAACCCGTCCGGGGATTGTTGGAGCGCGGGCTTTGTCATTGTTGTTCTCCGTGAAGTGCAGGGAATACCCCGCCCTGCCGGTCATGCTGAGCGGTCAGGGCGCGGCGGCGCGTGGTGGTTTAGAGCGTGTCGAGAAAACGCCCGAACGTGGCAGCGTCCGGGTAGGAACTCTGGGTGCCCAGGCCGGTGACCGAGCAGGCGGAATAAGCCACGGCCTGGGTCATGGCGCGGCGCATGTCGCCGTCCTCGCTCCAGTGGCGGGCGAAGCAGCCGATGAAGGCATCCCCTGCGCCAGTGGTGTCGCGGGCGTCGACCTTGATCCCGTCGACGCGGAACTCGCCTTGCTCGCCCACATACAGCGCGCCCTTTTCACCGAGGGTCACGATCACGTGGCGAATGCCGTCCTGCACCAGTTGCAGAGCGGCGGCGCGGGCTGATTCGAGGGAGTCGACGACTTGGCCGGTGATGAGCGCCAGCTCGGTTTCGTTGGGGATGAAGAAGTCCAGCTTCGACAGGTGTGCGCGACTCAGGCCCTTGACGGCAGGGGCCGGGTTCAGCAGCACGGGAATGCCGTTGGCCTTGGCGAAATCGATGGCGTAGTAGACCGTTTCCAGCTCGATTTCCAGCTGTAGCACGATCAGCTTGCAATCGCGCAAGGCGGCCTGAGCGGCGTCGATGTCAGCGGGTTTGAGGTGCGCGTTGGCGCCTTTGACGATGAGGATGCTGTTGTGCGAATCGCTCTGCACGAAGATCGGCGCCACACCGCTGGACACACCCGGCACGCGCTGGACGAACTGGGTGTCGATGCCCAGGCGATTGAAGTTGGCCAGGGTGTTGTCGGCGAACAGGTCGTCGCCCACCTTGCTCAGCATCAGCACGTCGGCGCCCAGCTTGGCGGCTGCGACGGCCTGGTTGGCACCCTTGCCGCCGCAGCCCATGGCGAAATTCGGTGCTTCAAGGGTTTCGCCCTGGGCCGGCATCCGGTCGATGTAGGTGATCAAATCCACCATGTTGCTGCCGATGACCGCAATCTTGTTCATGTGTGTCATACCTTGTGTACGCGCCGCGGACCGAAAGAAGGACTGTCGACACGGTATTATTTTTGTTATTTAAATAACATTTATTGTGACTATTCAACCTCTTTTTTGTAGGGAGATAGCCACTCGCGAAAAAAAAAGGCCAGACATCGCTGTCTGACCCGTGGAAAGCCCGGAATTAGAGGGGTTTGGACCGCTGGTCTATACAGACCACCGATGGTCGCAATCGTTTGCGGCTAGATGAGAGACACAGGTTCTGAGAGACGACAAATACCTGTAGGAGCTGCCGGAGCTGTGCGACAGCCGCGAATGCGTCGGGTCAGACGCTTCATCTGTATCTGACCCACCGCATTCGCGGCTGTCGTAACCTCCAACTGCTCTTACAGACATTTGTGGCGAACCGGTAATTGGCAGCGCGTCTCACATCAGGCAATACAGCAACACGATATTGGCCACCAGCATCGCCAGCGCCGTCGGGATTTGCGCCTTGATCACCGCGTATTTATCCGGCAACTCCAGCAACGCCGCCGGGACGATGTTGTAGTTCGCCGCCATGGGCGTCATCAGCGTGCCGCAGTAGCCGGAGAACATGCCAATGGCCGCCATCACCGCCGGGTTGGCGCCGTACATGCCCACCAGCACCGGCACGCCGATGCCACCGGTCATCACTGGAAACGCCGCAAAACCGTTGCCCATCACGACAGTGAACAGCGCCATCCCGAGCACGTAGACCATCACCGCGACCAGACGAAAATCCAGGTTGATGTAGGCCGTCGCCAGATGCGCCACCGCCTTGCCGACGCCTGCGTCGTTGAACACCAGCCCGAGCATCGCCAGCATCTGCGGCAACACCAGCGCCCAACCCAAGGCCTCGGTCAGACGCCGCGACTCACGCATCGCCTGCACCGGCGTGTCGCGTGTCAACCCGCAGGCCAAAGCCAGTGCTACCAGGCTGCCGATGCCCAGCGAGACGAAGGTGCTGTTGGCCGGATCGAGCAGAAAGACCTCGCCGAACTTGACGTTCTTCAGCACCACCGCACCCATCACCGTGACCAGCGGAATCGCCAGCGCCGGGATGAACAGCTTGTTCTTCAAGCGCCCTGCACTCTGGCGCCGGGCTTTGTCCGGCAGGTTGTCGTGCTGGCCGAAACCCACGCCGCCGAAGCCTGCGATCAGCGCCATCACCAACACGCCAACGCCGACCCACACCGCAGGCAGGCGATCCCCGATCAGAAACGCAACTGCGAACAGGCCCCAGAATAATCCGGTGGTCCAGCGCTTCGGGTTGCTGCGATCGGTGACGCTCATGAACGCGGTGATCGCCAGAATCACGCCCGCCAGCCAGTACAGGTATTGGATCGAAAGGATCATGGCGTGACCTCCTGAGCGACTGTGGATGTCTGTGGCAATGCCTTGAGTTCGCGATTCAGGCGCTGGTCGAAGCGGTACAGGCGAATGGCGTGTATCACAAAGGCGCAGATCGCCGTGGGGATGCCCCAGAAAGCGATGTGCATCGGGTCGACATCGATGCCCGAACCGAGCAGAAAGGTGTGCATCAAGGCGATCGCACCAAAGGCCACAAAGATGTCTTCGCCGAAAAACAGCCCAACGTTATCGGTGGCCGCGCACAACGCCAGCAGCTTGATGCGCAGGGCCTCCGGCAACTGGCCGAAACGCGACTCGGCAGCACCTTCGGCCATTGGCGCGAGCAGCGGGCGGACCATTTGCGGATGCCCGCCCAGGCTGGTCAGGCCCAACGCTGCGGTGCTTTCACGCACGAACAGGTAGGCAATCAGCAGACGTCCGGCGGTAGCGCTGGTGAAGCGGGCGATCCAGTTCTGCGCATGCAGGCGCAGGCCGTGTCGCTCCAGCAGACCGATGACGGCCAGGGGCAGCAGGATGATCAGCGGCAAGGTGCGGGTCTTGATAAAGCCTGTGCCGATGGTCGCCAGAATCGTCTCCAGCGGCATGCTGGCAGACAGGCCCGTGGCCAGCGCCGCGAGGGCGACCACCAGCATCGGGTTGAAACGCAGGACAAAGCCCAGAACGATGACCAGCACGCCGAGCAGCGGCCAGAGGTTGATAGCGGTTTGCATGATGGGGATCTCGTTGTTGGGGTGCTCTGATTCAGAAGTTCGGTTACACACGTCGTGCACTGGATGAACGCAATCGATGTGGGAGCCGGCTTGCTGGCGAAAGCAGTCTGTCAGGCGCAATTGATGTGTCTGATACACCGCCTTCGCCAGCAAGCCGGCTCCCACAAGGGCTTTGCGGTCTACCAGAGCGCCAGGGTGTAACTGACGATCAAGCGGTTCTCGTCCAGGTCATTGCCAAAGTTCGAACGCACGGTCGCGTTGCGCCATTTCACGCCGAGGTTCTTCAGCGTGCCGCTCTGAATCACGTAGCCGATATCGGTGTTGCGCTCCCACTCCCTGCCCTCGCCGCCTGCTGCGCGCTCGACGTTGTCGCCCGACACATAACGGCTCATGAAGGTCAGCCCCGGCAGCCCCAACGCGGCGAAGTCGAAGTCATAACGCAGTTGCCACGAGCGCTCCTTGGCATTGGCGAAATCGCCGATCTGGATGAAGTTGACCAAGTAAGGATCGCTGCCCGTAATGTAGGGAAACGGATCGTCCCCTGTCATTCGCTGGTAGCCAAAACCGAAGGCCTGGGCGCCGACCTTGTAGGTGAACATGGAGCCCAGCGCCTTGTTGTCCAGGTCACGAAAGTTGCCGTCCTCGCGACTGCTGGCGTAACGGATGTCGGACTTCAGGCTCTGGCCCGCCCCCAGCGGCAGCACGTGAACCAGCCCGCCGTAATACTGCTGATAGACGTTTTCCAGCTGCCCGTAATGGGCGCTCAGCATCAGTTGCGGGGTGATCTGATAGTCGCCGCCGCCGAAATTGAAACTGTTGCTGGTGCCGCCGATGCGGTTGCCCGTCATCTCGGTGAAGTCCGAGGAGCTGTTGGCCTTGATGCGGTCGATATGGCCGCCGGTGAACTTGAAGTTGTCCAGTTCCTGAGAGGTCAACAGCCCGCCACGAAAGGTCTGGGGCAACAGGCGCGTGTCGTTGGAGTTGATCACCGGGTCTCTGAAGAACAACGAGCCGACCTTCAGCTCGGTCTTCAAGACCTTCATTTTTGCGGTCAGGCCAAGCTTGGCGTAATCGTCCTGCGACCCCCCGGAGGACAGATCCGCAGGCAGCAAACCGGTGCCTGCCGTGCCATCGCCGGAGTCGAGTTTCAGCCCCAGCATGCCCAGGGCGTCGAGGCCAAAACCCACCGTACCGGGGGTGTAGCCCGACTGCAGACGCAACAGAAAACCTTGGGCCCATTCCTCGGCCTTGTCCCGTGCGCCCTCCTGGCGAAAGTCGCGATTGAAGTAGAAGTTGCGGGCTTCCAGTTCGCCTTTGCTATCGGCGAAGAAGTCCGCTTGAGCGTTGATGCCGTAAGTCAGAGTGGCGCCGCCAAAGAGCAGCGCGCAGACGTATTTTTGGTTGTTATGTGTCATTGAAGCCTCTTCCCGTAAGCGCGCAGCGGCGAAGGCCGACTGCTGGCAGAGCGCAGCGGCGAAGGCCGACTGCTGGCAGAGCGCAGCTAATGAATGAGGTCGGATGCCGGAGCACCCCGACCCTGAAGGCTTGGCGCGCAGGTGGGGGAGGAAGCTGTCCTGCCCGGCGTCGTACCTTTCTCGTGTCGGCGGCCATCTTTCGGCAGGCCGGGGCGCTGCGTCCAACGGGAAAAAACCGCTATGCCCCATAAGATTTTCTGTTGGGGCGGTGGCATGTAACCTGCTGTCTGTGTGGCAAACCTTTCAGGGGTCTGAATGACGGTTCGGCCTGCCCGCAACATTTGGCCCACCGTCATCGCGGCTCAATCGCTCAAGGAAATTGCTCGGTGAATCTCAAGTTTCTGGAAACCTTCGTCTGGGTCGCGCGGCTGAAAAGCTTCCGGCTCACGGCGGAAAAACTGTTCAGCACCCAGGCCTCCATCTCCAGCCGGATCGCGGCGCTGGAGGACGAAATGGGCGTGCGGCTGTTTGTGCGCGATTCCAAAGGCGTGTCGCTGACCAGCGAAGGGTTGCGGGTGCTCGAATATGCGGAACACATCATGGACACCCTGCAAAACATGAAGGCCGCGATCAAGGACCCCAGCCAGGTGCGCGGGCGGATTCGCATCGGCGCCATGGATACGGTGATACACACCTGGCTCAGCCCGTTGGTAACACGGCTGATGAAGTGTTACCCCCATCTTGAGATCGAGCTGACCGCCGAGACCGCAAGCAACCTGTGTTCACAGTTGGAAAAGGGCTATCAGGACATTATTTTCCAGACCGACGTGCTGCGTTTCGACAGCGTGCGCAACGCCATGCTGGCGCGTTATCCGCTGCATTGGGTGGTGCCGGCGGGCTCTGCGTTCGACCGCCCGGACGTGACGCTGGAGGAGATCGCCCAGGCGCGCATCGTGACCTTTTCGCGCAACTCCCGGCCCCATCAGGACATCCTCAACATGCTGCACACCGCCGACATCGTCACCCCGCGCATCAACTGCGTGAACTCGGCCTCGGCGATTACCCGACTGGTGCGCGACGGCTTTGGCATTGGCGCCTTGCCGGTGACGCTGGTGCGTGGGGAACTGGCACAAGGCGTGCTGACCCTCATCGAAAACGTGCCCCTGCCGCCGGTGATGGACATCGTCGCCAGCTGGCGCACCGGCGCGGGGATGGAGTTGGTGGAGGACATCGTCCGGATGACGCGGGAGGTGGTGAACGAGTATGCGCAGGAGATGCCGGTGGGGTTTGTCTTGGAGGCGGGTGAGGATTGAAGAGTGTTGCAGTCGCGGAGCCGGAGGCATATCCCTGTGGGAGCGAATTCATTCGCGAAAAATGTTCCGGACGACATAGATGTGCCAACCCTACCGACGCATCGCGAATGAATTCGCTCCCACAGGGGATGAGCGTTCACGCTCGGGATCGGGGCACTTCCTGAAACGCTGCCCCACCGCTGCTCACACGAAAATTCACGATCCTCCATCGAATTTTCTTGTGTCCCCTAATAATCCCCCCGCCCCTCCAGCAGCGTGTCCAGTAACCACGCCCCTGCCGTACCGAGCTTTTTCTGCCGCGACCAGATCACATCCACTGCCGAGCTGCGCGGCCAGCCAGGGACCTGCAATTCCTTCAAGCGGCCCTGGGCATAACCGCGAACCAGCCAGCGGGGCAAGGCTGACCAGCCGAAGCCGAAGATCGCCATGTCCATCAGCAGCAAGTAATTGGGCGCCGACCACTGACGCAGCGCGCCATCGGGCAGATCGTCGGTCGGGATGCATTCGTCGATGATGGTGTTCAGCCGCAGCGCGCGGTGTTGTGCCAGCGTGCGGTAATCGATGTCGCGGGCGTGCGCGAGCGGATGCTTGTGGGACACGAAGATACCGAAATCGGCACGCTCGGCGATGGTCGCATGGCCCACCTCCGGGGGGTAGCTGGCCTGAGCGGAGAGCAGGCCCAGGCAGGCTCGTCCGGTCTGGATCAGGTTGATCGCATCGCCGTGCTCGGCAAACACGCATTCGAGCTCGATGTCCGGGAAGCGCTGATCCAGCTCGGCCATGCGCACTTCGAATTCAGCGAACTGATTGGCGTCAGACAACACCAGCGTCAGCCGCGGCTCCATGCCCTCGGCCAGACGCCCGGCGGCGCGGCGCAGTTTGTCCGACGCCGCCAACACTTCCTCGATCCGCCCGTGCAGCGCCCTGCCCGCTTCAGTCAGCGCCGGGTGCTTGGATGAACGGTCGAACAGCTCAACCCCCAAGTCGATTTCCAGCCGGGAAATGGCTTCGCTGATGGTCGACTGGCTCTTGCCCAGGCGCCGGGCGGCAGCGCTGAAAGACCCCAGGGTGATGGTCTGGGCGAAGGCTTCAAGGGCTTCTGGGGAGTAACTCATGGCAGGTTCACTCTTCTATCCATCGGTTTTTCCGATGGTAACGATTTTCACTTTAGCCGATTGCCCGCCGACAATGCAGGCCTGCCCGTTACAAAGTGGAAATCATCATGCCTGTTCATAATGCTGCGAAGTCGGCTGTCCCCGCGAAACCCCTCAAGGAGCGTGCCTTTCACGCGCTGCTGTTCGAGCTCATCGGCGTGGTAGTGTTCGCGCCGGGCCTGGCCTGGGTGCTCGGCCAGTCGCTGGGCAAGATGGGCGCCATGACCGTGATGATTTCCACCGTGGCGATGCTCTGGAACATGGTCTTCAATGCCGGTTTCGACCGCCTGCGGGCGCGCCTGGGCTTTGCCATGAGTTTGAAAGCCCGGGCCCTGCACGCGATCTCGTTCGAGACCGGCCTGATCGTCGCCGTGGTGCCGCTCGCGGCGTGGTGGCTGTCGATCAGCCTGTGGGAAGCCTTCCTGCTGGATATCGGCCTGCTGCTGTTGTTCCTGCCGTACACCATGGTGTTCAACATGGCGTACGACAAGGTGCGCGAGCGAGTGGTGACGCGGCCCAATCCGTGTGTAGGGGCGAACCGTTAAGTTTCTGCAGACACAGCCCCTGTGGGAGCGAATTCATTCGCGATGGGACGGTACAGTCAACACACCTGTGTCGCCTGAAACATCTTTCGCGAATGAATTCGCTCCCACAGAAACTCCATCGCCCGTGTCGTCAGATACCGTGCTCGATCCGGCCGGGCATCAAACCAGAAACGGCATCACCTCGGCCAACAACTCATCCGGAATCTCCTCGGCCAGGTAATGCCCGCCGGGCAACGCCTTGCCGCGCACATCGGTAGCGACCTGCCGCCACTCCTTGAGCGGGTCGAAACACTTGCCCACCGTGCCCTCCGCGCCCCACAGCACCAGCAACGGCAATTGCAGATGATTGCCTGCGGCGATGTCGGCGCGGTCGTGTTCCAGGTCGATGGTGGCGCTGGCGCGGTAGTCTTCGCACACGCCTCGCGCGGTGCCTGGCAGTTTGGCGCAGCGCACGTATTCGGCGAACGCTTCGTCAGTGAACGGTGCCAGCCCGGCACTGCGGCTGCCCATGACGCTGCGCAGGTATTGCTCGGGATTGGCCTCCAGCAGCGTCTCCGGCAACGGCGCGGGGCGGATCAGGAAGAACCAGTGCCAGTATGCGCGGGCGAAGGCTTCGTTGGTCTGGCTGTACATCGCAAGCGTCGGCGCGATGTCGAGCAGGGCCATGCGCGTCACGACGTCGGGATGATCCAGCGCCAACCGATGGGCCACTCGCGCGCCTCGGTCGTGGGCCAGTATCGAAAACGTCGGCAGGCCCAGTTCGGTCATCAGCGCCACCATGTCGCGGCCCATTTCACGCTTCGAATAACTGGAATGATCGTCAGTGGCCGGGGGCTTGCTGCTGTCACCGTAACCGCGCAGGTCCGCGGCGACCACGGTGAAATGACGGCTCAAGCGCTCGACGACCTTGTGCCAGATGACGTGGGTCTGGGGGTGTCCGTGCAGCAGCAACAGGCCAGGCCCCGTCCCGCCGATGCGGTAGGCGATCTGCACAGCATTGACCTGACGCTGGGCTTTCTGAAATCCGGCGAACATGGATGACTCCTTGTGATTGTTGCCTCACATGCTAAATCCGTGAGGCTGCACGGCAAGGCGCAAAGCGTGTCGGCGCCGTTCATGAAACGTGTTCGCGAGAAAGCCCAGTCGGCCCGCGAGCAGCGAATTGGTCTGCGAAAAACCCGATCCATTGGCTATTCGGCCTCTGCACACCCCAGCGTAATGTAGTGCCACATCCAGTGACTTTCCCCACTTCTCCAACGGAGCATGCACACATGAACAAACGAATCGCCTGGGCCCAGAAATCGCCAGAAGCGTACAAAGCCATGGTCGGTCTGGAAACCGCGCTGGCCAAATCCGGCCTTGAAAACTCGCTGCTGGAGCTGATTCGTCTGCGCGCTTCGCAGATCAACGGCTGCGCCTACTGCGTCAACATGCACGCCAACGATGCGCGCAAGGCCGGCGAAACCGAAGCCCGCCTGCAGACCCTGAGCGTCTGGGCCGAAACCACTTTCTTCACCGACAAGGAAAAAGCCGTGCTGGCCTGGGTCGAAAGCCTGACCCAACTGTCGATCCACCACGCGCCACAGGATCAGTACGAAGCCCTGCTTGAGCACTACAGTGAAGCCGATGTGACGAACATCACCCTGGCCATCGCCACCATCAACGCCTGGAACCGGTTTGGGGTGGGCTTTGCCATGACGCCCTGACGGCAGCTACGAGCTACGAGCTACGAGCTGCAAGCTGCAGGAAGTCGGCGCAACGGCCGCTTGTAGCTTGCAGCTTGGGGCTCGAAGCTCGCCGCTGCTACACCCGCAGAAAGCGGCCACTGAGCGCCACGCCCAGCAACATCACAGCGATGATCAGAAACGCCACGCCCAGGCTGCTGAGGTGGGCGACAAAACCGATCCCCGCCGGGCCCATCAGAATGCCGAGGTAGCCCAGGGTGGTGATGGCCGGGACGGCGACGTTTTCCGGCATGGTCTTCTGCCGCCCCACCGCGCTGTAGAACACCGGCACGATGTTGGAGCAACCGATGCCCACCAGCGCGTAGCCGCAGAGCGCGGCCTGCCAGTAGGGGATCAAGGTCGCCACGGCCATGCCGACCGCCGCGCACAAACCGCCGAAGAGGATGATCTTGTGCACGCCCAGCCGCCGCACTACCGGGTCGCCGCACAAGCGACCGATGGCCATCGCCAGAGCGAACACCGCGTAACCGAATCCGGCATAGGAAGGTTCGACGCCCCGCTGTGCACTGAGGAACACCGCGCTCCAGTCCAGCATCGCGCCCTCGGTGAGGAACACGGTGAAGCACATCAGGCCGATGAACAGCACCACGCCATGGGGGATCGCGAACGCCGGGCCGCCCGCCTCGCTGCCATAACCGAGCATGTTCGGGCCTGCTTTATATAAGGCCAGGCCGATGAACAACGCGACCAGGGTCATGGTCAGCCACGGCCAGACGCCCACGCTCAGCAATGCCGACACCGCTGCGGCGCCGAGAATGCCGCCACAACTGAACAGGCCATGAAAGCCCGACATCATCGTCTTGCCGCTGGCTCGCTCGACGATGATCGCCTGGATGTTGGTGACACAACCCAGTGCCCCCATGCTGGCGCCATAGACGAACAGCGTCGCCACCATGAGCGGCACGTCCGTGAGGGTGGCGAGCAAGGGAAGGCACAGGCAGGCGATGCTGCCGACCACGACGATGATGCGCCGACAGCCGTAACGGACGGTCATCGCGCCGGCCAGCGGCATGGAAAGGATGGAACCGATGCCCAGGCACAGCAGCAACAAACCGAGGCTGGCTTCGTCGAGCCCCAGACGGCTCTTGGCATAAGGCACCAGCGGCGCCCAGGCGGAAATGCTGAAACCGGTGATAAAGAACGCCACACGCGTGGAGAACTGTTCCAGCCGCCCTGGCACGACCGGTGCCGCGGTGCCGATGGAGGTCATGACTGCTCCCTTGAAAAACATACGCGCCCATCATGGGCCGATGAACAGGAAGCCTAACAAAGGTTGCCGGGATGCCGAAGAGCGGATGTTGAGGGAATTGGCATCAGGAATGCCTCAGCGCTGTCCAGCAGGCTCTCCCTACAGATCGAGCGTCGAACGCGAACCTGCCGTACGCCTCGATACTCGTGGGAGACGTCGGAGGTTACGACGACAGCGAATGCGGCGGGTCAGCTGCAGATGAGTCGTCTGGCACACCGCATTCGCGGCTGTCGCACAGCTCCTGCAGCTCCTACAGGTACGGCGTGAAGCGCAATGTTTCGTCACGCCGCCATACCCGTGGGAGAACCCTGAATCACGCCTTCCAAGGCGACTTGCGAATGATCTCGACAAAATTCATCGGCTTGAATTTCGGATTTTCGTCCACCAGCACATCGGCGTTCACAGTGCCGAAGGTGGTGTCGGGCTTGTCGCGAAAGCCGTTGGCGAAGGCGCACAGGATGCACTCTTTGAACGCTTCACCACGGGGGTGGGCGTGAGTCACGACTTCGCGCTGTTGGTCGCTGAACTGCTCGTAGTTGATGCCCAGCACGTCCATTTCAACGCCTGCGGTCACCAATGCCACATTCGGGCGCAGATGCTCGGGCACGCCTGGCGTGGTGTGCAGGGCAATGGACAGCCAGACCTGTTCGAGATCGCCTTCGGACAACCCGAACGGCTTGGCGAAAGCGCGGGCCGCATTGGCGCCGTCGACTTCGAAGCGCAGGTCCGGGCTGCTGTGTTTTTTCACCAGGCCCAGGTCGTGGAACATCGCGCCGACGTAAAGCTGCTCGGCGTCGTACTTCAGGCCTTTGCGCTCGCCAGTCAACGCGCCCCAGAGGAATACACGGCGCGAGTGGTTGAAGAGCAGATCGTCTTCTTCGTCACGAATGTAGTCGGTGGTGGCGCGAGCCAGGGCGCTGTCAGGGATTTTGATACCGGCGATTTCTTGGGTCATGGCGTTATTCCTCAAGTGGGTCAGGCGGTGTGAAAACGTAGCGAGCGAAGGTAAGACGAGACAAAAACAGGCGAAAAAGCGGAGTTCAGGGTTTCTAAATGAGCATTTTTCGCCTGTTTTTAACGCTGTATTAACGGGTGCAGTAGTTTTCACGCTGCCTGTCGCGCCGGTGTGGCGCGTTGAGGACAAGTCTGAGGGACCGGCATTTCTGCCTCAATCGGCGCACGGTTTCGTTCTCTGCCAAACGTGCATCGTTTACTGCCAGCCCATCTGGGGTTTACCAGAATGCGAGCGAACGGCCGCTGGCGCTTGCGCTAAACTTCGCGCGCTTCCTGCAAGCGGGCCGTCAGAGTCAGGCATCAGAAGGCAATTGCAAACCTATCAATTGAACCGAACCAAGGAGCCCCTGTGTACAAGGGTGTTGCGTTATCGGTCATGGCCTCCTGCCTCTTCGCGGTCATGTACTACTACACCTCATTGCTGAAACCTTTGAGTGGAGAAGAAATATTCGGCTGGCGCATGCTGCTGACCCTGCCCTGCGTGACGATCTTCATGTTGTCGAGCGGGGACTGGAAGCTGGTTCGGGCACTGGGCGCGCGGGTGCGCCAGACGCCAGCGTTGCTGGGAGCGATTGCCCTGTCGGCGTCGCTGATGGGCGTGCAGTTGTGGCTGTTTCTGTGGGCGCCGCTGCATGGGCGCAGTCTGGAGGTGTCGCTGGGTTACTTCCTGCTGCCGCTGACCATGATCCTCACCGGGCGCGTGGTCTATGGCGAGCAACTGTCTCACCTGCAGAAAACCGCTGCCTGCTGCGCCATGGTCGGCGTAGGCAACGAACTGCTGCGCCTGGGGTCGTTTTCCTGGGAAACCCTGGTGGTGTGCCTAGGCTATCCGCTGTATTTCATCCTGCGGCGCAGGCTCAAGACCGACAATCTGGGCGGCCTGTGGTGGGACATGCTGATGATCCTGCCGGTGGCGGTGCTGTTCATCTGCAAGGGCAACCCGAGCGTCGTCGAAACCTACCCGCGCTTCTATCTGCTGATCCCGGTGCTGGGGGCGATCAGCGCGCTGGCATTGGTCAGCTACATCCTTGCCAGCCGCCTGCTGGCGTTCAGCGTGTTCGGGCTGTTGAGCTATGTCGAGCCGGTGTTGCTGGTGGGCGTGGCGCTGCTGTTGGGTGAAAGCATCGGCCGGGACGAGTGGATGACCTACCTGCCGATCTGGCTGGGGGTCATGGTGCTGGTGGCCGAAGGCGCCAAGCATGTGTTGGCGCAGCGGCGGCGTAATAACGCCTGATGGCTGAAGCGGTTCAACCGTGGGTGAGCCTGTTTCGAGGCGGACGCAGACCTCCCTGTGGGAGCGAATTCATTCGCGATGGGTTTGGTAAAGCCGACAGAGATGTATCGTTTGATCATCCGCATCGCGAATGAATTCGCTCCCACAGGGTTCCACCGCGCCCAGGATGAGCCCCCCTCAGTGCCCAAACCGCGCCAGCTGCATCTCCTGCAAACGACTCAATGTGCGGCGAAAGGCAAACGCCAGGTAACCCTCGGTGTACAGATCCTGCATGGGCATCGCCGCTTCGACATACAGCGGCACCTTGCGGTCGTAGCACTCGTCCACCAGCGCAATGAAGCGTCGCACGCCGTCATCGTAAGGTGACAACTGCGGCAGTTCACGATCCCCCGCCACCACTTGCTCCACGCCATCCTCGGTGCCTCGCGCAATGCGGCCTTCACGCTGGGGCGCGCTCAGGGCCGGCACTTCACTGAGCAACACCGCCCGATAGCGATCGCACAATTCGATGAAGTCCATTGCTGCCAGCGGCTGCTCGCACAGGTCCTTGTAGCGGCACCAGACGACGGTCTTGCTGCACCGCACCACCGGCAGATGCCGACGCCCCAACGGCACCGGCCGGATCGACACCAGCTCGCCACTGCTCAGGGCTTCGAACACGTCTACCAGCGCGCTCGGACCTTTGTCTGGGGTGACCCAATAACGTTGCTGCGCCTGACCGGGATGCAGACGATGATCTTCGCCGCCGTCCACCGACACCACGTTCATGTAGTGGTTGATCGCGGTGATCGCAGGGACAAAACGCTCGCGGTTGTGCCCCGTGGAATACAGCTGCTCGGGCAACTGGTTGGAGGTGCAGACCAGCACCACGCCCTCCTCGAACATCGCCCGCAGCAGGCCGCCGAGGATCACCGCGTCGCCGATGTCGTTGACGAACAGCTCGTCGAAACACAGCACGCGCACTTCCTGACCCAGTTCGTGGGCCAGCACCTCAAGAGGCTTGGGGACGCCGGTCAGTTGAAACAGGCGCTGATGCACCCAACGCATGAAGTGATGAAAATGCTGACGCCGCGCCGGGATCTGCAGGCCCTCAAAAAACCGGTCCATGAGCCAGGTCTTGCCCCGCCCCACCGGCCCCCACAGGTAGACGCCCTTGAGCCCGGCATGCCGCTTGCCGTCACGCAGTGCCTGCCAGCAGGCCTGCAATTGCTGCGCGGCGTCGCGCTGGGCGGCGTCTGGCTGAAAACCTTGTGTGTCGACCGCCTGTTGCCAGGCATCCAGTGGAGAAAGCGCACTCATCGAAACGGATCACCGGGGGTTGGAAGGTTGTTCGTGGCGCTTGGAGTACGAAGCCCCCAACAGATAGAAACAGCCGCCTGCCACGATAAAGCCCGCCAGCATATAGAACATGAACGCCGGTGGCTGCGAGGCCAGGGCAAAACCGCACAACACCGGCCCCAGCGCACCACCGAGGTTGGACAGGTTCTGCGCGCCGTAATACATGCCGCGCAGATGGGTCGGCGCGATGCGGTCGATGAACATATACTCGGCAGGGAAGACGATGATCTCGCCCAAGGTGAACACCGCCACAGCCAGTGCCCAATGCAGCACCGTGCTCGAGATCGCGAAGCCCACCACGCCCATCAGGAACAGGCTGAAACCGGCCGTGAGCCACTGATTGAGGTGCTGATGGCTGATATGTTTGCCGACGAAATATTGCAGGCATATCACCACCGCCGCGTTGACGGCGACCACCGAACTGATGACCTGATAGGTGAATTCCGGGGTGCTGGTGGTCACCAGGTACTGGGAGATGTAGGCCGTGAACTGGCCGAACACCACGGCGCTGAGCACACCGCCCAGGGTAAAGCAGACCAGCCGATAGTCCTTGAGCAGAATCCGCCCCACTGCAAGAAACGACACCGGCGCATTCGCCGGGTCCGCCGAACTCAATTTACGGTCGCCGTAGATCGAATAGACCACGAAAAAGCCCAGCCCCAGCGCCGCCGACACCAGGAACGGCAGCTTCATGTTCCAGTGCGCGAGCCCCGCGCCAATGAACGGCCCGACTGCATAGCCGATGTTGATCAACGTGTAGCGCACCGAAAAAACCTTGCTCTGCTCGGCCACTGGCAGCAGCTTGCCGAACGCGGCCTTGACCACGATATCGATCACCGAATAGGCGAAGTTGAACGACACCAGAAACAGAAAGAACAGCCACAACCGACCCGTCAGGCACATGCCGATGAAACCGACGAAGAAGAATCCGGTGAAACACAGGATCAGCCTGTAGCTCGACAGTTTGTCGGTGAGGTAGCCGCCGTACAGGCTCAGCAAGGAGCCGACGATCAGCGCGCTGCCGACTATCATGCCGATGTCGCTGATGCCCAGCGTGAAGTTGGAGGACAGATAAATCACCAGATACGGCAAGGTGATCGCCCGGCCCAGCGTCAGAAACAGCGACGACGACAGCAGGAGATTGACTGAAGCAGGGTAATGTCTGAGCGCGGCGAGCATCGGGGTGCTGTCCTTGGCAATGAGCAGTCATCATTCAAGCCCAGCATCGTTACACAATCGCGCATGACTGCACACTGAGATAAATTCATTTGCCCTTCATATCGGATGAAGCCCTGTGGGAGCGAATTCATTCGCGAGAGGCGGGTATACCCGACACATGTGCGTCGAATGTAAAACCGTCTCGCGAATGAATTCGCTCCCACAGGTTCATCGCTCGGCTCGGGATCACCGTCTGGCTGGCCCGTTTGGCTCACATTCCGTAACATCCACACCCTTTGCATCCCCCGTCCTTCAGGTACCCCATGAAACCCGCCCGCCTGCGTGCCGACGTCCTCGCCGGACTCACCACCTCGTTCGCCCTCGTTCCCGAGTGCATCGCCTTTGCCCTGGTCGCTCACCTCAACCCGCTGATGGGCCTGTACGGCGCCTTCATCATTTGCACCCTCACCGCCCTGTTCGGCGGTCGGCCAGGCATGGTGTCGGGCGCAGCAGGCTCGATGGCCGTGGTGATTGTCGCGCTGGTGGTGCAGCACGGCGTGCAATACCTGTTGGCGACGGTGTTGCTCGGCGGGCTAGTGATGATCGCGTTCGGCCTGCTGCGCCTGGGCAAACTGGTGCGGATGGTGCCGTATCCGGTGATGCTCGGCTTCGTCAACGGCTTGGCCATCGTCATCGCCATGGCCCAGCTGGAACACTTCAAGAGCGGTGAACACTGGCTCAGCGGCACGCCGTTGTATCTGATGCTCGGCCTCGTCGCGCTGACCATGGCGGTCGTCTACCTGCTGCCGCGCCTGACCCGTTCGGTGCCTCCTGCCCTTGTCGCGATCCTCGGCGTTGGCCTTCTGGTTTACATCTTCGACCTGCCGACCCGCACCCTCGGCGACATGGCCCACATCGCCGGCGGCCTGCCAAGCCTCGCCCTGCCGGACGTGCCGTGGAACCTCGAAACCCTGGGCATCATCGCGCCGTACGCCATCCTCATGGCGCTGGTCGGCCTGCTGGAAACCCTGCTGACCCTCAACCTCACCGACGAAATCACCGAAAGCCGCGGCTACCCGGATCGCGAATGTGTGGCGCTGGGTGTGGCCAACATTACCTCGGGCGTGTGTGGCGGCATGGGCGGTTGCGCGATGATCGGCCAGACCGTGATCAACCTCAGCTCAGGAGGCCGAGGGCGTCTGTCGGGCATCGTCGCCGGGGTGATGATCCTGATGTTCGTGCTGTTTCTGTCGCCGCTGATCGAGCGCATTCCGCTGGCGGCGCTGGTGGGGGTGATGTTCGTGGTGTCGCAGCAGACCTTCGCCTGGGCCTCGCTACGGGTGCTGCGTAAAGTGCCGCTGAACGACGTGCTGGCCATCATCGCCGTGACCATCGTCACCGTGCTCACCGATCTGGCCACTGCCGTGCTGTTCGGCATCCTCATCGCCGCGCTGAACTTTGCCTGGCAGCAGGCCCGCGAGCTGTACGCTGACAGCCACCTTGAGCCCGATGGTAGCAAGCTGTATCAGCTGCACGGCACCCTGTTCTTCGCCTCGACCACGACCTTTCTCAGCCAGTTCGACCCGGCCAAAGACCCCGCCGTTACCACCCTGGATTGCCGTCATCTGCGCTTCGTCGACTATTCGGCGATCGCCGCGCTGATGACCTTGCGCGAGCGCTACGAGAAAGCCGGCAAGCACCTGCGCGTGGTGCACCTGTCCGAGCGCTGCAAGAAGCTGCTCAAGCGCGCCGGTGTGCAGCACGCCTGATCTGCGTTAAAGATGCACAGTGGTCGCGCACCACCCCTGGGCATGTGTCAGTTTTTTGTCCCAAAAATACTCACCATTTGTACACAATTATCAGCTGAGGCGTTCTTCAGACGATCCGCCGAACGGATCGGCACCTGCTTTTCAAAGGCTTACAGCCATTTCTTACTCGCCATCCTGACCGCTCGATCAAGTTAGTGGCCCACTTATTGCTCGGGCGCAGTTACTGGCACTGTTCCATCGTGGTTGTGCGCGTGTATTGCGGAGATTTCTATGCCTGTCTGGCGAAAGAGTATTCAGTGGCAATTGACCCTGAGCATGGGGGCTGCGCTGGTGATCAGCAGCCTGATCGTCATCGGCATTTACGCCTTTGCGCTGAACAAACTGACCGACCGCTACCTGTTGCAACAGGCGATGCCGGCCAGCGTCGAAGCGATACGCAACGACCTTGAGCGCCTGTTGGCGGCGCCTCTGACAGCCGCCAGCGACATTGCCGACAACACGCTGGTCTCCGAATGGCTCGGCAATGGCGAAGACCCTGCCCAACAGGCGTCCTTTATCCGCTACCTGGCCAGGATCAAGGAGCAGCACAACGCCCTGACCACCTTTATCGTCGCCAAGGACAGCGGCCACTACATCACCAACAAGGGCGCCGACCGCACGTTGCAGCGGGGCCCGGCCGAGAACGGCTGGTTCTACGGTTTTCTCGACAGCAACAAACAGCGCTCACTGGACATCGATATCGACGCCACGACCAAGGTGCCGACGCTGTTCATTAACCAGCGCATCGCGCACAACGGCACCGTGGTGGGGGTTGCGGGGCTGGGCTTCAGCATGAGCGCGCTATCGCAGATGGTGCGTGATTTCCACTTCGGCAAGGAGGGCCAGGTGTATCTGGTCAGCCCCGACGGCAAGGTCAAAGTGCACCCGAACGCCGACTTCAACGACAGCGAATCCCTGACGCAACTGGTGGGCGATGCCGCTTCCCGCACCCTGCTCAGCCAGAACGGCAACGGTCAGGCGCTGGAGTTCGAACGCAACGGCAAGCCCTATGTGGCGGTGGCCAAACCGGTTTCATCGCTGGGCTGGACGCTGGTCAGCGAAGTGCCTCTGGCGGAAGTCTACGGCCCGGCGAAAGAAGCCCTGACCACGATTTCGGCGATCAGCCTCGCCGTTGTGCTGTGCTTCCTCGGTTTTGTCGCCTGGATTGCGCGGGGCATCGTGCGACCGATTCAGCAAGTGACGACCGCGCTGGTGGACATCGGCGGCGGCCAGGGTGACCTGACTCGCCGTCTGGACGACAGCCGCGCCAACGAACTGGGCGACCTGGCCCGGGGTTTCAACCGTTTTATCGAAAGTCTGCGCTTGTTGATCGGCGACGTGCTGCAGACCAGCGAACAACTGCGCCACAGCGTGGTGGACGTGGCGCGGGTGGTCGACAGCACCTCGACCCGTGCGCTCAAGCAACAGCAAATGACTGACATGGTCGCCACGGCGGTGCATGAAATGGGCCTGACCGTGCAGGAAATCGCCCGCAATGCCGGCGCTGCTGCCGACGTGTCGCGTAATACTCATCAGGAAGCAGTGTCAGCCAAACGCGTGGTCGGCGAATCCCTCAACCACATTCAAAGCATGTCCGACGGCGTAGGCATGGCCGCAGGCGCGGTGGAAAACCTGGCCACGCAAATCTCGACCATCGATCAGGTGCTGAGCGTGATTCGCAGCATTTCCGAGCAGACCAACCTGCTGGCCCTGAACGCCGCCATCGAAGCGGCTCGCGCCGGGGAAATGGGCCGTGGGTTTGCGGTGGTCGCCGATGAAGTGCGCACCCTGGCCGGTCGCACTCAGAGCGCGACGTCAGAGATCCAGCAGATGATGGGCGAGCTGAAAAGCGGCGCCGACGAGGCCGTGACCTCGATGCGTGCAGGCCAGGCGGCGACAGGCACGGGGGTTGAAGCCAGTCGCCGTACAGGTCATTCGCTCGACGCCATCGCCGGCCATGTGGAGGAGCTGACCGATCGCAACCACCAGGTCGCGGCGGCCACGGAGGAACAAAGCACGGTGACGGAAGAGATCAACCGCAACGTGCAGGGTATTGCGGACCTGGCGCAGTCCACCGTCAGCGACGTGAAGACCTGCCGTGAGGACTGCCAGAAACTGTCGCAGAAGGCAGAGCACCTCGCAGCGCAAATGGCGCGGTTCAGGTTGTAAGGCTTTACACCCATTCATCGCAGGAACACAAATCCTGTGGGAGCTACCGGAGCTGTGCGACCGTGGCGAAAGCAGCGGATCAGAAAATTCACCTCTGACTGACACCCTGCGTTCGCTGCCGTCGTAACCTCCGACGTCTCCTACAGGTCTGCGGAGCTGCGAGGGAAAGGGTTTATCCCCAAAGCCCTCGCAGAATGTACTCAGTGCCGACCACCTGCGCATATTCCCCGTGCAGGTTCCCCAACGACATCCCGTGGATCTCCTCGGCACGGCGCGCATTGCCAAAAAAATCGGCGCCATCAAAGGTGTAACAGGCGTCATGAGGCACGATCACCTCGAACCCCAGATTGCCTCCCGTGCGGGCCGTGGACTCAACCGAGTTGTTGGTCACCACGCCGACGATCACCACCTGGTTGATCCCGTCCGCCCGTAGCCAACCTTCCAGAGCCGAATGACAGAACGCGTCCGGCACCTGTTTATGCAGCTCCCCTTCCCCCTCCCATGGCAGAAATGCGGACTGAAATTCGACCCCGGGCTGCCCGGGCCAGAACACCGAATCCGGTGACCGGGAAAAATGCCTGACGTGAATCACCGTACGGCCGGTGTCACGCCAGGCCGCAAGCAGCGCGAGCATATGCTGCTCGGCGTCGGGGTTGTTGCGGCGCCCCAGTTTAGGGTGATTGATGCCGTCTTGCATGTCGATGATGACCAGCGCGGCCTTGCGGGAAATGTCCATGATGTTCTCTGCTCAAATGGCGCTGAAATGCCGCGCCCACTGCTGTACGGCAAACTGCTCGATGATGAAATCGACGAACGCCCGGGTCTTGCCGGGCAATAATTTGTGCTCACTGTAATAGATGCACACGTGGCCGTCCTCGACGTACCAATCAGGTAGCACCCGCTGCAACGCCCCGCTGCGCAGGTACGGCACGGCGAAGGGCATGCTCACCAGCGCCACGCCCAGTCCCTGCTCTGCAGCCAGACAGGCGGCTTGTGAGTCGCTCATGGTCATGCGCACCTTCAGGCGCAGCGGGGTCTGCTCCTGATTGCGGTGAGTGAGGGGCCAGGAGCGAATGCGCCCGGTCTGGGGTGAGCGGATCAGGATGCCGTCGCACTCGCTCAAATCATCGGGGTGCTTGACCTCGGCGTGAGCCTTGAGCCAGTCAGGTGACGCCACCAGCACGCGATGGGCCGGGGCCAACTTACGCGCAACGACGCCTTGAGGCAGGTCGAAACCGCCGCCGATGGCCGCATCGAAGCCCTGCCCGATCAAGTCCACCTGACGGTTATCGAAATGCCAATCGGGGGTGATCGCCGGGTAGCGCCGCAGAAACTCGCCCAGCAGGGGCACTACGTATAAACAGCCGAAGATCGTCCCGACACTGACCTTCAACGTCCCCGCCGGGCTGCCCTCGGCACTGGCCAGATTGGCCACCGCGTTCTGGATGGTGTTGAAGCTGGCGCCCACCTCGCCGAGAAATCGTTGCCCGGCTTCCGTCAAAGTCAGCCGACGCGTACTACGCTGGAACAGCCGCACGCCGAGCCGGGCCTCCAGTTTGGCGACACTCTTGCCCACGGCTGCGGGTGTCAGGCTCAGGCGCCGCGCGGCTTCCGCGAAGCTGCCGACCTCGGCGCTGCGAACAAAGCACTCGATACTGCTGAAGTTTTCCATCGCACTCATTCAAAACTTTTGGTTTACACAGACTATAGCGATTACCCGCTACCGTGAACCTAATCCGCGACAGATACTGATGCCCATCCACTCACTGCTCAATGGTTACAGGAGATCGACATGACTCACCCAACCAACCTCACCGGTCAAGTAGCACTGGTTCAAGGCGGCTCTCGCGGCATCGGCGCCGCTATCGTCAAACGTCTGGCCGAACAAGGCGCAGCGGTAGCGTTCACCTTCGTCAGCTCCGAAGACAAGGCCCGTGCCCTGCAGGACAGCATCACCACTGCCGGCGGCAAGGCCTTGGCGATCAAGGCCGACAGCGCCAGCGAACAGGACATCCGTGGCGCCGTCGACAGCACCGTCAAAGCGTTCGGCGGCCTGGACATTCTGGTCAACAACGCTGGCGTGCTGGCCATCGCCCCGCTGGAAGAGTTCAAACTGGAAGATTTCGACCGGACCCTGGCCATCAACGTGCGCAGCGTGTTCATCGCGACCCAGGCCGCGGCCGTTCATATGAAGGAAGGCGGTCGCATCATCAACATCGGCAGCACCAACGCCGACCGCATGCCCTTCGCCGGTGGTGGCGTGTACGCCATGAGCAAATCGGCACTGGTGGGCCTGACCAAAGGCCTGGCCCGCGACCTGGGCCCACGTGGCATCACCGTCAACAACGTGCAGCCAGGGCCGGTCGACACCGACATGAACCCGGCCAACAGCGACTTTGCCGAAACCCTGCTGGGCCTCATGGCCGTGCCGCGCTACGGCAAGTCCGAAGAAATCGCGGCCATGGTCGCCTACCTGGCCGGCCCTGAAGCGGGTTACGTCACTGGCTCCAGCCTGACCATCGACGGCGGCTTCGGCGCCTGATCCCCTCGCCTCGGCCCCGTAACAAAAGGCCCCGGCTCTGAAAAGACGCCGGGGCTTTGCGCTTTTTGCTTAAGCGCATGAAAAATCTGAAAAAAAGCTTTGCCTTCGAAAGAGACTTCGACTACATTAGCGCGCCTCGACAGACTGAACGTCTGAAGAGCTACGGTGAAGTGTCCGAGTGGCTTAAGGAGCACGCCTGGAAAGTGTGTATACAAGAAATTGTATCGAGAGTTCGAATCTCTCCTTCACCGCCAAATTCTGAAAAGCCCTGTAATTCAATGAGTTACGGGGCTTTTTCTTTTTCAGTTGTACTACTCACTTGTACCACTCAAATCTCGGTCACGGCAGCTGAACCTGTCCCGAGGACCGCTCTGCGGCAAAGCGTTTTTTGCTGACCAAAAAGAAAGCCCCAATGAGGGGCTGTCTGCGTGCTCGTGTTATTTTATCTTGCGCTGTTTACCATGCTCTTCCATCAACCCGGCGAACTGTGTCCACGTGAGGTGATGCTTATTAACGTGGTTCCCGGAAGGTACCCATTCAATATTGCCCTTGCTGATCAAAATGGTACCAAGCTTACCGCCATCCTTTTTCACTTCAATCTCCACATCTTGGTGCTGCACCAATTTTGATTGAAGGTTGATTTTTACTTCGTGAGCCATAACGCCTTTCCATGCGATTTGTAGTGCCTTTATGCTACCACCGCACGATAGCCATTTGGAATCACACGCCCCGCTCACATTTTTACCCGTTTTCATTTCCTCGCCTCATCACCTGACTCAAAATCCCCGGCGGGTTAGCACCTTTGTTTGACCATGCGGGCGAATCGGCCACCTAATACCAAACGTTTATGAAACCCGTACGCCTGACGGTAAAATCCTCGCCAAGCTGCTGAGGGCAATTTGTTCGGGGCGGAAAAAACAGTGATTAGCGGCCCATCTCAGTAACTATGCGGCCTGCGCGCGATTTCCCCTATTCCCACACAATTATACACAGGGTTATCCACAGGCCAGACGTTGCAATTCGTTTTGTAGTCGCATTATCTTGTACCTCATCGCAGCGAGGAACCCTACATATGGGGTCTGAGGTGCGGTGCTCGGGCCTTGAAAGAGGCAGAGGGAAGGAGAAGCTTGCGAATGAACACGATGACGGTCGCCAAACTTAACCGTGTCCATCCGCACCAATCCAGAACCGAAAACCGAAACGAATCGTCAGCTCTGACGGGCATTCATTGAGCCAAATGTGAAAGTGATTAGCAACAGGTAATCACGATTTGATCAATGACCCTGACGGCTGGCTCACAACACGCCGCAACGGGGATATCCTCATGGCTACACTGCTAATCGCCTGTAACGCAGGCAAACTGGGCACCAAACGCCAACGCTTGATTGCTGAAATATACAAATTCGCGGCAACGCGACTCACGCCAGCTGTCTACGCAATACGTACTGACTGCACACCGAAGGAAATCTTCAAGCGTCTCAAACCGTATATTGAGCACGATGAAAGCTTGTATGTATCGGAAATCCAATCGACGGTCGGGCACGGAGACTCAGATGTGAACGACTGGCTTGAGACGCACTTGAACGGACGCACGCTGCACTGATGCATGAGAGCCCCGGAAGCGGGGCTTTTCTTGAGCCGAGGACGATGTGATGCGTATCCCCCCTGAGCAGTGGCATGAGGAAGTTACGAATGCGGTTAACACGCTGAGCGATGAGGTGCAGAAGATCAAAGCATTTCAGGAGGCGAGCGAGCAAGACAAGGCTATCGGATTGCTGATGCAACTCAACGAGAAGCAGATGAATCATGCGTCCAGTTACACAAACCTCATCCTTGTGGCGGGGTATGCGGGTTTTTTCGGATTCTGGACCACGCTGAACAATCGATTACCGGGCAAGGTCTATGCATTGACCGGGTTACTCGCGATTGCCTCCCTTATCCTCTTCATAGGTTGGGAAATCGTGAAGATGGTATGGACGAATATTCATCTCAGGAAGACGAACACCCTCCTCACTGACCCGAAAGTGAAGAACAGACACCTTGAATTATGGGATGCGGCGAACCAATTGTTTAGCGTCAAGACTCACCGCGTTTGGCTGTGCTTTCTCGTTCCTACCTTGCTAACTGGCCTGGGCGCTGGTGCCCTCCTTCTCGGAGGCTTCGGATACCAACTGTGGCAAGCATTCAGCGGCTAATCCCCGCTGGGCTCCCATCCCGATGTGCTGGAATCGCTCTCGCTCCCGAAAAGCAGTTGCGAGTCGTCGAACGCTTTTACTCTCGTATGGAAACAATACAGACGTAATCGTCAGCTCTACCCGCATCATTTAGCAGGCAACTCTCGGCCTCGATAGGACGCTCAATGATTTAGAACTAACCCGACCCCTTGCCACATCCGGTTATTAGCGGGAGTGTGGTGATGCCGCTTGAGCGTTCGATTAGGGGGCCGTGATCGCCAAAGATGACAACGCCCGCAATGATCAAGCTTGGCTACGTCACCATCGGTCGCAGTATCCAACAACAAGCGCCTTAAAACTGCGCGAACTCATTCCCTCAAGGCTTTCTCAAATTGGGCAATGAGCTCCGGCAAGGTCGTTCCCAACACTCTGCAAAGGTCACGAATTTGTACGATGTCGAGTCGCCGTAGACCCCCACGAGAGCGACAGATCAATCCGCAGCGCCAATCATTGAGCCTTGAGAGTCCACAAGACAGGGAATTTTTATGAGAAAGCTTGGCATTTACCTGATGGTCCTGGGAGTAGGAGCACTGCTTTTCGCGTTAGGAATGGATGTTTCTGTTTCCACTGATCGGGACGAGTTAAAAATATCGGATTAATCGCTGACAGGCAGAATTACATACTCCTTGGTGGAATAGCACTGCTTGTCGGCGTGGTTATGATCAATGCAGGAAAATCAAGGCAGGTAGCCTTAGCAGGCTCCCGAACATGCCCTGATTGTGCGGAGATCATTCAAAACGCAGCTGTCAAATGCAAACATTGTGGTGCCGATGTGAATCGTGTCGGTGTTCAAACGACCGATAAAGTTTTCTCGCCAGTCGAGTCCACAGACACTGAAAGAACAATACTTTGGATAGTTCGTGTAATATCATATGTGCTGTTCGCGGCGTTCATTGCCTATTCGATAGTCGGCAGAAGCTAAGTTATCGAAGGGAACTGTCTGAATAGGTAAATTCGTACGATGATCGGACCCCACACACCAGAGAAGCAAGTGCGGTTAGCTTCCATTCTTTCATCCGTACCAATTGCCTTCAGGCCACCATGCGCACATTCCACGATATTAGCTAACGCACTCTGCGCCTTTTTCCACTAAAATTAAATAACCTACCTTGCACTCAATCTTTAACAGGATAGCTAACAATAGCTTGAGCACTCACCATCGCCATCATTTGATCCCCCGATAAACCTGTGTATGGAAAACCGGAATATGGAAAGTGGCCTGATGACAAGTCTACAGTAAGTCTATCATCTGTAAGAGCGAGCTTAGTGGCTCCAGAAGGAAAGATTCCCCTTCCCTTTTCGGTTATGGAAAACGCGAGAGGAAAGAATGACAGAACGCTAATAGTGCAAATATTGCCCTGATTTCTAAATGCAAACATCTTAGCACTTAGATGATGCCTATGCGGATAAAACCAGCAATAGATGTCATGAGATTCGTTTAGAGCAAAGTCGTCTCCCATTACAAAGTTCTGCAAGGGAGTGAAATACGGCGTTTCTATTGGCTCATTCCTGCATTCATCGACAGTTGTTGCCGACAGTATATGACCAATCATAGCTCGACTAAACCTTACAGCATCAACCGGAATAGTCACGTAGTTAAAAGGATTACTTGCATGCTTAAAATGGTGGACCACGAGCTTTGTTAAGCCCTTGTATACCCTCGCAACCTCATCATCGTTTCGGCCTAGGTGTTTGCTATTACAGTCCTTACAGATAGTTTTGAACTTACTTCCATTCGTTGACTTAATACCTTTAACTGGAACCGGATCGACCCCCATTATTTCTGTCAGATGTACTTGCTCAACCTTGCTAATCGACACGCTACCTTGGGGTGGTACATGATCCCAGCTAAGTCTGCCGTATACACCGCAAATCAAACAGTACCCTTCTGAAATATTAGCATGCTTCCATCGCTCGGTCATTTTCTTACTATAGTCACCCATCATTCGCTTCCCATGTGTTCAGCAGGCATATTAGTGTAAATCAGCATAAAACAATATGCGGAAAAAATCCTGCCCCACCGTATTTCAAAATCCGGTTTCCACAAAGCGTATAATTTCTTCTACCTCATAATCCGTTGCACATTATCGACAGGGCTTAGCCCGGCAGGCTTGCAGCAGCACCAAGGTGCTCAACTTCTACCAAATCCGTACGACAGACAGCAGAACGCCCCGACAAGCTTCTGATGGCTCGACAGGGCGTCAGTAATTGATTCTGAATGGTGTCCCTAAAGGGTGTGGTTAAGCTTTGTTCCAATGACGCTTAACAGTGGCTATGCCGATCTGTAGCTTATCTGCCGTTTGACTCTGACTCATACCATCAGCCTTACATGCCTGCACACTGGCTGTAGTGCCTGTTGCTTCAGGACGCCCCAGCTTCTTACCTTCTGCTTTCGCACGCTTCAAACCCGACTGTGTACGTTCAATCAGCAGATCACGCTCAAATTCAGCGACAGCGCCCAGCACCTGCATCGTCATCTTCCCTGCTGCACTGGTGAGGTCTACACCACCAAGGGCCAAACAATGAACACGGATACCCATGGTCGATAGCTGTTCAACTGTCTGACGCACATCCATGGCGTTACGGCCCAGACGGTCCAGCTTGGTTACGATCAGTACATCAGTGGATTCCATACGCTCTAACAGCTTCTGAAAACCCGGACGATCACACGCCATGGTGCTACCGCTGATGGTTTCTTCTACCACCCGACTGGCCTGTACAACAAAACCGGCGGCTTTCACTTCCTGCACTTGGTTCTCAGTGAACTGAGTGACGGTGCTAACACGGCAGTAAAGGAAAGTGCGTGACATCTGGTGATCCTTGGCATCATTTAAGGTGGTATCACTATACGAAGTATCACAAACTGTGTAAATCCTAATTTGATGACACCAGTATCACAGCGGTTTGGATGGTATCGCTTAACGGTCGTTTGATGACACCAAGGCATGCCGACACCAGACCGTAACCCACTGAGAGCGTTAGCCTCTCGGCTCACTGCTCGCACCTGCGTGCTCAGCTGACACGGATTGTCTGAGAATGGAAATCAACTGGGGAGCATTATGGAAGGATGGTGTAGCGGAATCTGTACAGACTGACTATCGAGCTTCAATCTCTACATAGAACCAGTGTACGCAGCTTCTGTAAGGGGTCGCCGTGCCCCGCATGCTTTTGACAAGGAGGATTAGCGATAGCCCGACTCGCTCTTGATCTTCTTCTGTGGTAAACCACAGGATCATCCTCTTATGGTCGATACGACCATGATATTCATTTCCTAAGAGTTTGGATGATGCCTCATCCTCTCCTACTTTCTTCAGAACCTCACTGTGGATGCTTCCACAGAAGAAGAACCTCACTCGGGTTGACCCGAGAAGAACGCTTGCCTCGCTTCGCTTTTCTTATCCGAGCGTAATTCAATCACGCCAGTCTTTGCAGCAGTCCGGCGTTGTTTTGATAGTACGAATCGGCAAAATCCACTTCAAACTGGAGACGCCGCCGTACTGACGGGTTCCGATCAAGGTAGAACTCCATTCCACCGATGGCGAGCCGGGCACACTGGCA
Organism: Pseudomonas sp. GW821-FHT02A11; assembly: GCF_059421985.1. Taxonomy (NCBI): domain Bacteria; kingdom Pseudomonadati; phylum Pseudomonadota; class Gammaproteobacteria; order Pseudomonadales; family Pseudomonadaceae; genus Pseudomonas; species Pseudomonas sp. GW821-FHT02A11. The sequence goes on along the minus strand of NZ_JBWKWB010000004.1, from coordinate 245,881 downwards.
GATTCTCCGCGCTTGCGGATCACTCATCGTGCGTAATCCCTCAAGGCGAATCACCTTCTTAACGATCTCGGTGCTGATCTCGTTGAGCATGCAAGCCCATAGTACATGGGATGGGCTAACGTTCATCTTGCCATCACTGATTTGACCCGCAGTCATACAGGCACCAAAAACGTAATCGTCAACCCAGTCAAGGCTATCAGCATGGGCCACCTTGAAATGGCGAGAGTGCGGGTTTGGCGTTACCTTGGGCTTTGGCCCACGTTTAATGCGTTGCGCATCGAGGTCAATCAAACCCGCAGGCAAAGTTTCCACTTCAACTTCTATAACGTCAGGGCGTGGCGCGGGGTCAAGCTCATAGCCCAGCTGTTCAGCTGAGGTCTTACCGATACGGGTCGGTATTTTGTAGTCGTAGGGGGCTGGGATTAGGGCATGGGTGGTGTAGCTTCCCACCACTTCGCCGGTAGATAAATCAAAAATCAATCCATCGATGATGCGAGTGCTCTTGCGTGCAATGCGTTTACGTTCATTTTGTTCCATGGCGTGGTTCTCCTTTTTAGTTCGTTTCAATAGGCGTTACCTCAGGTATTGCCGGTTGGTTGATAAATCGCAGGCAAGACAAAACCTCCTGCGAAGCACCCTTTTCTGGAATAGGGTGGTCACGTGGAGGATGCTATGGGTGTTCCGTTGAGAGGTGTGTCTTATACGCCTATTCATCACCATTGTCAAGAATTATTATCATTTCAATCATCAAGCTCAATGTATCAGCAAGCTCTCAAAAGGCACAGGAGGGGCATTACAGCGTCCTACACCTACCGCGCGTTGGATGAGTTTATGGCAGATCGTTGCTCAAAACGCACCACAGGCGATCCAAAGGGTATTCAGGAATGCATATCGAGTCGTGTTGTGCACGGAATGCATTATCTACCAACACCGTACAAACCATGACCTCGCTGGAAATCGTTGACCTGATCAACAAGGAACGTGCTTCGCTTTTCGCAAATGGTCAATCGAAGAGAATATGTTGAGCTTAAGCACAATGATTTCCTTAAAAAGGCACGTGATGTGCTTTCGGGAGACGAGGGGAAATTTTCCTCCGTCTATACAGGCGGGAATGGTGAGACTCGACCAATGTACATTTTCCCAAAACGTGAAGCTACATTGATGGCTATGTCCTACTCGGCAGCAATCTCGGCAGCTGTGTATGACCGAATGACCGCCCTTGAGGAAGAAGTGAAGAAGAATGTTATTTCACTTCCAAACTTCACGAACCCGGCTGAGGCAGCACGAGCTTAGATTGCTGAATATGAACATGGTGAAGCGACGGCTAACTTGTTGGCTACCGCTTCTTGAAAGCTAAAGGTGCAGTCCAGCACTGACATTCTAAAGTTTGGACGCTGCCTCTTTCAAACTGTTTTCTCCATCAATCTTAGCCTTCTCAGTAACTGAGTCGTTGAAGATGGTAAAAGAACTGGTGTCGATATCGATCCCATAATGACTAAGTATCATTGATATCTTTTCGCCTTTCCAGAATAGCCGCTCATTGTTAAAGCTAGCACCAGCTTTAGTCTTTACGACTTCACTACTGCTGGACGTTGGTTTGCCATACCTCTGAACTAGCAAATCTCGCAGTTTTGGAAACTGATATTCGTACGCCTGAAGCGTAATGGACTGTATTTTGGAATCTTTAAGTTTTACTGAGAGCTTGGGGTTGCTTATGCCAATTTTCGGAGTCCCCCAAACATTGTAAAGATCATCCGTGACCGGATACCAACAAATCTCTGTAAGGGCGTCGCCTACAGTGCATGGCCTCACATCAGATTTAAGGTTGCCTGACAGATTTATTCCTAAAAACGTGGTCGGCTCTTGCTGCCACTTCGGACTTACTGCTTCTTTGGTGGCAGCGTACGTCATGCTTGAAAATAACAAGGCAGCGGCCAGTGCGTTGAGTTTCAGTGCGGACTGTTTCATGTGAATTCCTTTTTCTCAATTTAGGCAGTGCCATTATCACTGATAGCACATTGGAAATAAAGTGATATCTCAGAATAACTGCCTTTTACATCAAGAAGAAATTGCACCTTAAAAACGAACTCACCGCTCACTAGCGGGATGGACGCGTATACCTGACAGCTTGCCTAGCTGACGATTAGAAAGCCGTTGTAATTGCCTCCTGTGAAGCCTCAGGCGCATGCCTGGGCAAACGCTGGGGGATTTCTTTACCTAATACTGATGAAAGCGTAGAGCTACTGAGATTTCAGCGAGGAAATCAATTGTGCTTAACCAAAAATTGACGAAACCCAATGAACATCGTACTGATAACACACTCAAGGCAAAAGAAAAGCCTCCTACCCGATTAAGGGCAAGAAGCTTTAGCCTGTTTATAAGGTCTATTAATGAGCCCGCGACCATCCAAGTTACGATGAGTATTATGGATCATCACTTGCAGACAACTTTGAATAGGGCACCTATGTTTTTGGAAACCCATTGAATTTACAATCTCATCAAGTTGTTGACTGGCTGTGTACGACAAATGTTCTCGCAGCAGCATATTAAATATCCTCTGGTATCAAAAGTGGAGACCAGCAGTTCTGAACCTGACTTTCAATATCAGCAAGAATCTTATCTCTCTTCGCTTGCTCAGCTTTTTCATCTTTTTCTTGCTGCTTTTGCTTAAGTTGTTCTCGAAGCATATCCTGATACTTAGCACGTTCTTGTTGAAGAAAGTTTACATACTCATCCTTTAAAGTTTTCTTAAGCACTTCGATATCACCTTCCTGCAAGCTTTCAGGTTTAACAAGCCATGTCGAATGACCATCAGCGCCATGCGACGGGAACCATGCCCGAGCCAATGTATAACCATTACTCATGTAGTCATGTACAGATTGAAGATACTCATGCTCCAAGGCATGGTGCACCTGAATCATACAGTCGCGAGTTCCACGATATTTGTGAACCTGCACAGCCAAACGCTCATTGAATTCGTCATCACTCCATTTACTTGGGACGCCGCTAATCACAATCTTTTCTTGTTTACTCATTGGTTGTTACTCCTTTCTTTCGCTGTTGATATTCTCGCGTGTGCATCAAGATCGCTAATCGATAGCTAGCCTCAGTCATCCCGCCATTTGCCAGCGGTTTATGGACTGTCTTAATACCAGGTTCTGTAACAGCCTCCAGAGGCTCTACAATCGATTGTAAGGCGTTTACTGCCTTGGGCTTAACGCTGGCATCAATTACTGGTTTACGTTGCTGTAATCGAGCCGTAGACGCTCGTATCTTTTTTACTTCGCTGGATTCATTCATTTATTTATTCCTTCTTTAAGTTAACTGCAATCTTTGATACATACTCACTTGGAGAGATACCGAGCGTGGCGGCTGCGGAGTCAATCGAATCAAGTGCTTCTTTGCTCAAGTAAAAGCGACGACGATAAAGTTCAACGCCGCCGTGTTGTTTTGTTTGCTGTGCTGACCGAACATACTCACTCATTTACGACCTCCTATAAACCAATGTAATTCATCATCGTCGCTTTCAAAATCACCTAACTCCTGTAGAGACGCAGGCGGCTCTTTAGCCCACTCAGGTATAGTTCTTATCATTCTTTCTATTCTTGTCCATTCTTACTAGTGGGCAAAATCTGCCCATAGCTTTATGCAAAATCTGCCTATAGCTTACATCACTTTTCGCCCATATCTATATACACATATTGCCTATATACAGGAGTGAGCAAACTTTACCTAACGAGCAAGGTTACGTTAGCAAACCTTCAACGTAGGCATTAACGCTCACATCCCCCTTCAAAGCAGCAGCCGTGTACTTCACGTACACGTCTAAAGGTAATCGAACACTAAGCAACGCTGACCGGTCCCGATTAATTCTAAACAACCGATTGCGGCACTCAATACTACAGCTTTTGGCATGCTTTCTTTTGCCAGCCAAACTCTTTGAACAAATCACACAAAAGTGATCTTCAGTTTTCATATAACACCTCATCAAATTTTAAACACAAAAAAGCCTCGATCATGGTTGTGGTCATGATCAAGGCCAATGTTGCACAGAAGGAAATAAGTCCCCAGTTGACGCTGGGGAGGTTCTTCATCAGAGACACCCATTGAACTCTGACAAAGAAATATGTGCAAACTCATGGAAATGACGACATGAGTCCGCGGGCTGCTACGGTAAGAAGAAGAAACCCGTAACAACCAAGAGTATTCGTTGGTTATATAATTATTATCCCATTTAATAGTGCATTTGTCAATACGTTAGAAGTGTTTGTCAATCATTTAATTTGTCTTTTTGTCAATCGTCAGACACGTCATCAAAGACTGGCTAATTTCGAGATTGCTGCATATTTCTGCGCAGTACTCGCCCCTTTTGAATATACATCGTGTGTGACAGACCCCGTTTCGTGCCCCACCAATTCTTTAGCGAGTGCGTCAGGCACATCTGCTCTAATCAATTCGGTTACTACTGTGTGACGAAAACCATGGAAAACATGCAGAGCACTGAAACCTGCTGCTCTCTTGAGTCTGCCAAAAGACTTGGATATAGCATGTGAACGCTTACCGTACTGATCACCTGATTCGGTAGGGATGAGGAAGGTATCTGTGCTTTCTTTGATGAGTCGATCCACACTGATCAACAAACTCGGATGAATCGGCACCACGCGCTTGCTCGCTTTACTCTTGCTCCTTGGGAAGTCAAAGCACCTGATGCCATCAATATCAATCACGTTGTCTTTGGTCAGTTTGCAGAGTTCTTCAATCCTGGCCCCGGTGTACCAAGCGAATGCGATCAGATCGGCAAGTGGTTTGTCATTGTTATCTAAAGCCGCTCGTTGCAGCTTCAAGGTGTCAGCCTTCGTGTATATTTCTCTGTCCTTACCAGCAGATTCAGCGCCCCCACCTTGCGGCAGATCGTGGCCCACAAACGGATTCACTTTATCTTTGTACTGGTCACGCCAACCCGCATCGTACTTCGTCGCCCACTTCCAAAATGCAGTGCCCGCCATCAGGTACTGACTCAGTGTCGCGGGTGCCCGGTCCAAAGATTTTAACCAAGCGTCTACACTGTCGAATGTCAGGGGCAGGCCGTCTTTCTTCAGAAACTCCGACAGACGTTCCATCTTCCCAACCTGCTGATCGATGTGTTTCGGGGCACCCCCACGGCTCTCCCTAAATCCACGGAAAGTTTTCAATCGTGCTGGTGTGATGGGCGAACGCGGCTTATAGGTAGTAGGGTTCCCGATGATCGCCTGCGCTTCCGCTTGTTCAATTGATGAGAGTTGGTAAGCCGTTCGTGCACCTTCCGCAATGAAGTGCTGAGTGATTCCATCAGCCAACTGCACACCCTCCACATAGGAATCGGGCGGGGCGTCAAATGAAGCCTGAATTTGATCAGACACACCTGTTGCTCCCGTCACGTGCTCATAGTGTTTGACCTGCTCCAAGAGGTAGGCTTTCTCATACTCCAAACGGAAAAGATGTTGCCGAACGCTCTCAACCGTGGGGTTCGCTGACCCTTTGGGTGGGTTACGGATAGCATCAAGAAGCATGACATCAGCATGCTGACGATGACGCCCCGCCTTTGCTTGTACCTTGTCTTGCCAACCTTCACGATTGACCTTACGGACTGACCGGACTGTCTCGATATCGGCTTTCCACCGAGCCAGCACGGGAAGACGGAGTTCCATTGCTTCCTTACGCAGTCCGGTCTTCAGCGATTGAATCAACACCTTGCAGCCGATGGCTTTCTGCACATCAGCAGGGACGGCGAGCCTCACATACCATGTTGATTCACCTTTTTTCTGGATCAGATTGTCTGCCATCACATTGCCATAATACAGAGAGTGATACAGCCGATTGTACTACTCAATTGTACTACTATGCACGCCGAAAGCCCCGCAATACGGTCATTACTGGTCGAAAACGCCCTAAGAATCGAATCTCTCCTTCACCGCCACATTCGATGTAAACAAAACCCCTGAGGACTGCGAAGTCTCAGGGGTTTTGTGTTTATGGCGGCTGTATGTCAAACCCGCCCTCAATCAGATTCCTTGCCCGCCCTTGGCTGGCTCTTCCTCATCTGCAGGCCTGCGCTGCGAAGGCACCGGGTCGTTGCTGGTTCTGGCCGGGTGCGGCGGGTCGATTTGCGGGTCGGCAAGATCGGGCGAGTCGGGATCGAAGCCCAGTTCGTCGTCCACCCCTTCCTTCTCGCCCGACTCTGCCGAAGGCTGCAGAACCTCTTCGGGCCCTACCTGATCCCGCGGACGCGGATCGAACCCGGTTTCGTTGTCCGCCTGGCTGTTCACGCCCTTTTGCGAAATGTTGCCGGGTGCATCGTGATTCATCTCCATTTTGTCTCTCCCTTCTCATCGCATGGGAAATCCACACCTAAGCTTGAGACGCGGTCAAGCGCCGAGGGTGCCAAGCTTTGGACGAATGGTGAATGAAGCGCCAGCAGCTCGCGCAAGTCTTTACGCTGCAAGGCGGCTATCATCTGCGCATACCAGCCGATGCAAGGAAGTCATCCCATGCTGTTTCTGCCGCTGACCGAAGCGAGCCCGGCCATTCAGTCCGCCGTACGCACCCTGCGCAATCAAGAGAACGTGCGCAAATACATGTACACCTCCCACGAAATCAGCCAGCAGGAGCATGAGCAGTGGCTCAAGTCTCTCGTTGGTAACCCTCGTCAGTCTGTTTTCGTGGCGATGCTCGCCGGCGCGCTGGCCGGGGTCGTCTCGCTTAACGCCATCAACGCCACGCAAAAGACAGCTGACTGGGCGTTTTATCTGGACTCGAGTCTTCGCGGCAAAGGCCTGGGCAGTCGGGTGGAGTTCTGGATGCTCGAACATGCCTTCGGCGAGGCCGGGCTTGAAAAGCTAAACTGCGAAGTGCTGGAGATGAACGCGGCGGTGATCAAGATGCATCAGAAGTTCGGCTTCAGCATCGAAGGCGTTCGTCGACAGAACATCATCAAGGACGACCAACGCGTGAATGTCGTGCTGCTCGGCATCACCCGACAGGAATGGCTCGAACGCCGTCCGGCTATCGAACCGCTGATCACCCGTTTGAATGCCTCACAGATGCACCCTCTTCGTTGAGCCCGCCTCCTTCGTGTACGCATTACTCACCCATTTGGACAGGTCATTCATCCAATCAGGGTGTTTGCGGCTACTGTTCTCACGATTGCGTTGAATTAGCTGCCGCAGAACATCGGAAACCTCTTCATCCAGTCAATTGAACAGCTAATGTCTATGCGTACTCCTCCAACTTAGGAGTAACAACTTAGTACGAGGCTAGTTCGACACACGATCACCCAGCCCGTATTCCAGCCCCCATTGCGCGTTCGACTATACGAATTCCAGAACGCGGATTTCGCAGGAGTAGGTTGATGAACGGTATTGGCAAACGTCTGAAACAGGAAAGGAAGCGGTTGAAGCTGACACAAAGCGCCCTGGGAGCCATCGGGGGTGTGGAGGCCAATGCCCAAGGTCATTACGAGAGCGGACAGCGCCTGCCCAGGGCTGACTATCTGTTCAGGATCGCAGCGGCGGGTGTCGACATTACCCGCGTGGTGACTGGCATCGATTCAAACAATCGGCTGGAAATGCCGGTGCTGCCGGCATTGGCCCACGATGAGGATTTCGACAGCACCGAAAGCGTGGTCAAGATTATCGGCCAGTTGCGTCAGAGCCTGTGGGTCACGGCCAACGCCCTGTGCGAGGTGACTCGGTTGATCGACTCCCGGGAGCAACCGGACACAGGCGATCACGCCGAGGATCATCTGCGCGTGTTGCAGGGTGATGCCGACATGTTCGTCGCGCTCGCGTTGTCCAAGGTGCAGAAATCCAGTCACGAAGCCCATTGATTCAGCCGTTCCTGCGCTGACAGCCCTCCCGGCAAATGGTAGCCTTGCGCCACCTAAGGAGGGCTTCGATGAAAGGATGTGCAATTGCGCTGACGGTGTTCGCACTGGGTATCAGCTGCGCGGCCCATGCCGAGGTGTTCAAGTGCGTCGGTCACGACGGCAAGGTCAGCTATGCCTCGACGCCGTGCCCGGATTACGTCGGCGAGTCGATGCTGCAGCGTCACGGCCAGCGGCTTTCCAGTGACTGGGAAGAGGCCGACTTCCCGCACCGGGTCAACCAGAACGCCACTGAAATCCTGCAGGTCAGCCGACGGCGCAGGATCATCATTACCAACGAAAAAGAAATCTCCGACCACATGCAGGCCATTCGTCCTCCGCCGCCTGGCGTGCCGTCCAATTGTGTGGCGCCGGTGTATAACAGCGCCTGCTTCGACCCCTCCGGTGGGAAAATTCGCCAGCCGGTGAAGGGCAGCCTCTTCCACTGAGGGGAAATCGGCTCTGCACCTACCTGTCGAGATAGTTACGAAATCTCTGAAGTGAATATTTATCGACAACGATGTGACCGAATGTAAGAGCTGCTTAAAGTCATGCCCCATCGCCAGAATCACAACAACGAGACGGCCATGACCTCCACTGCGCACCTCAAAGAACACGTCCAGCAAGCGGCAGACGACCTTGTCGTGGCCTTCGCCAGCAACGACACCGACGCCTACTTCGCCGCTTTCAGCGAGGACGCCACTTTCCTGTTCTACACCCTCCCGGCTCCGCTGCTGTCCCGCGCCGCCTACCGCGAAGTGTGGGCGGGCTGGCAGGCCGACGGTTTTGCCGTGCTCGACTGCCAGTCGAGCAACGCGCACATCAACCTGCAGGGTGACGTCGCGATCTTCATGCACGATGTGAGCACCCGTGTACGCTTCGGCACCGAAGAAAATCAGTTTCAGGAACAGGAAACCATCGTCTTCCGCCACGACGGCAAGCGCTGGCTGGCCTGCCATGAGCATCTGGCGGCTCGGCCTGAATAATCCCGGCGAACGGGCCACCTAGAGCCCGTCGCCACACCGCTTCATTCACAACAAAGACAACATTTACGCATTCCCGGTCGGCCTACCGACCACTGCCAACGCCAAGGCCAGACACGATCCGGCCGAACAATACAGGCGGCACTCGGGTGCCCGCCTCATAACAACACGACAGCGCGCAGGAAACCGTCATGTCACATCCCACCACGAGTATCGAAACCTTCGGTGTCGAACAAATCCCGGACGCTCAACGCGATGCGTCGCCCATCGACCTGTTTCGCCTGACCTTCGGCGGCGCCAACACCTTCGCCACGGCGGTGCTCGGCAGCTTCCCGGTGCTGTTCGGGCTGTCGTTCCAGGCGGGGGTCTGGTCGATCATTCTGGGCATCGTCCTGGGCTCGATCATCCTCGCGCCAATGGGTCTGTTCGGCGCGCTCAACGGCACCAACAACGCGGTGTCGTCAGGTGCGCACTTCGGCGTGCATGGCCGGATCGTCGGCTCGTTCCTGTCGTTGCTGACCGCCGTGGCGTTCTTTTCGCTGTCGGTATGGAGCTCCGGCGACGCACTGATCGGCGGCGCCAAACGCTTGGCTGGCCTGCCTGAAAACGACCTGACCCTAGCCGTCGCCTACGGGGTTTTCGCGGTGCTGGTGCTGGTGGTGTGTATCTATGGCTTCCGTTTCATGCTGTGGGTCAACAAGATCGCAGTGTTCGCTTCGAGCCTGTTGTTCCTGCTGGGTATCTTCGCCTTCAGCGGCAGTTTCGACGCAGGCTTCGCTGGCACCGTGAATCAGGGCAGCGAAGGCTTTTGGGCAGCGTTCATTGGCGCCGCACTGCTGGCGATGAGCAACCCGGTGTCGTTCGGCGCCTTTCTGGGCGACTGGTCGCGCTACATCCCACGTCACACGTCGAAAAAACGCATCATGGCGTCGGTGTTTCTGGCGCAAGTCTGCACCCTGATTCCGTTCCTGTTCGGCCTGTGCACCGCTACCATCGTCGCCACCCAAGCGCCGCAGTACATCACCGATAACAACTACGTGGGCGGCCTGCTGGCGGTGTCGCCGAGCTGGTTCTTCCTGCCGGTGTGCCTGATCGCGATCATCGGCGGTATGTCTACCGGCACCACCTCGCTGTACGGCACGGGCCTGGACATGTCGAGCATGTTCCCGCGCCTGCTGAACCGCGCTCAGGCGACGATTCTGATCGGTATCGCGGCCATTGCCTTCATCTTCATCGGCCGTTTCGCCTTCAATCTGGTGCAGAGCGTGTCGACCTTCGCGGTGCTGATCGTCACCTGCACCTCGCCGTGGATCGTGATCATGGTGTTGGGGCTGATCATCCGTCGCGGCTTCTACCACCCGGCCGACCTGCAGGTGTTCACACGCGGCCAGAGCGGTGGCCACTACTGGTTCGAACACGGCTGGAACTGGCGTGGCCTGGGCGCGTGGATCCCCAGCGCGGCGGTGGGCCTGTGTTTCGTCAATCTGCCGGGTCAGTTCGTCGGCCCGTTGGGCAACCTGGCGGGCGGCATCGACATTAGCCTGCCGATCACCCTCGGCCTGGCGGCGCTGCTGTACATCACCCTGCTGCGCACCTTCCCGGAGCCGATCGGCGTTTATGGTGATTATGGGCCGCATCCGTTGTTGGGCAGCAACGCCCACCGCAACGTGAAAAAGCCGATGACTATCGGGTAAGCGCGAATCAGCCACACATAAAAGGCTCGCCATCATGACGAGCCTTTTCCTTTTCAGGCACGACCGACGGCGCATTGGCGGGTGGCATCAACATTACACATCCCGCACAATCGCCTGTGTATCAGCCCCCATAATCAGAAAACGTCAGCTCGCTCTATTGGAGATACTCGCATGAACGCAAACGACTGGACCGAAGCTGCCCTGGCGAAATACATCGTGACCAATCCCGTGTTGAAGGAAGAGATCGCAAATCTCTCGCCCAAAGACCAGCAAGACCAGATCCGCTGGGCTTTTGAAGACGAGGCGGAGGCCCAAGGCATCGAGACCTGGGAACTGGCCCTGACCTTCATCGCCGAATCCCCCGAGCAGCTCAAGGCACTGCGCCTGGAAGCCCACAAAGAAGCGGCTGACGCACTGGGAATCGACTGGGAAGAATACCGCGCCGAAAACGCCATTTCCGAGTAAGGCACCACACCCTCCTCCCTCGGGCAGCGCCCGCGACAACCCCGCACGCGGCCCGAAACCCTGACTTGCCGGTCACCCTTAGCGCTTTACCTGGCCCCTGCGGGTGGGTAACGTCTGCGCCACTTCAAAACAAAAAAGGACTCGCTCCATGAGTGATTTGGTCGCGTATCAGCTGGACGACGGCGTCGCCACGCTGACCCTGAGCAACGGCAAGGTCAACGCCATCAGCAATGAGGTGATCGCCGCCTTCAACGCCGCGCTGGATCAGGCTGAAAAAGACCGCGCCGTGGTCATCATCACCAGCGCGCCCGGTATTCTTTCCGGTGGCTATGACCTGAAAATCATGACATCGAGCCCTGAAGCTGCCATGGACCTGGTTGCCGCTGGCTCGACCCTCGCCCGCCGAATGCTCTCGCACCCCTTCCCGGTTGTCGTGGCGTGCACTGGCCATGCCGTGGCCAAAGGCGCGTTCCTGTTGCTCTCGGCTGATTATCGCATCGGCGTCGAAGGCCCGTTCAGCATCGGCCTGAACGAAGTACAGATCGGCATGACCATGCACCATGCCGGTATCGAACTGGCCCGAGACCGCCTGAGCAAGGCCGCGTTTGGCCGCTCGGTGATCAACGGCGAAATGTACGACCCCGCAGGCGCCTTGCAGGCCGGCTTCCTCGACAAGGTCGTGGCCCCGGAAGAACTCGCCGACACCGCCCGCACCGTGGCCCTGCAGTTGAAGAAAATCAACATGAAGGCCCACTACCGCACCAAACTCAAGGTGCGCAAGGATTTCCTCGAGACCCTGGACGAGGCCATCGAGCTGGATCGTCAGCATTCGTTCTGACGAGGTGTGCTTGCTCGCGGAACCTTTGAACGGCAGGGCAAAACCTGTAGGAGCGCGCTTGCCCGCGATGGCGATAGGTCTGTTACAGCTGTGCTGAATGACACGACGCGATCGCGGGCAAGCGCGCTCCTACAAAATAATGCGCCCACAGCTGCATTGACCCAGATCAATAAACCCCACCCCCGCCTTCCCTAGACTGCCTTTACCGCCAGCCTTTTCGGGAATGCCCCCATGCTCGACGACCTTCGTTGGGACTCAGAACTCCTCCGCCGCCACGATCTGACAGGACCGCGCTACACGTCCTATCCTACGGCGGTGCAATTTCACACACAGGTTGGCGCCTTCGATCTGCTGCATGCGCTGCGCGACAGCCGCAAGGCTCAGCGTCCGTTGTCGCTATACGTGCACATCCCGTTCTGCGCCAACATCTGCTACTACTGCGCCTGCAACAAAGTGATCACCAAGGATCGCGGCCGCGCCCAGGCGTATTTGCAGCGTCTGGAGCAGGAAATCCAGATGATCGCCTGCCATGTCGAGGGTCGTCAGGTGGTCGAGCAGTTGCACTTTGGCGGCGGCACGCCGACCTTTCTGAGCCATGTCGAACTGCGTCAATTGATGGCTCACCTGCGCAAACACTTCACCCTGCTGGACGAGCATTCCGGCGACTACGGCATCGAGATCGACCCCCGTGAAGCCGACTGGTCGACCATGGGTCTGTTGCGCGAACTAGGCTTCAACCGCGTCAGCCTGGGCGTGCAGGATCTCGACCCGCTGGTGCAACGCGCAATCAACCGTCTGCAAAGCGTGGATGAAACCCGCGCCATCATCGAAGCCGCGCGCACCCTGCAGTTTCGCTCGGTGAACATCGACCTGATCTACGGCCTGCCGCTGCAGACCCCGGACGGCTTCGCCCGCACGGTGGACGAAGTCATTGCCCTGCAACCGGACCGACTGTCGGTGTTCAACTACGCGCACCTGCCCGAGCGCTTCATGCCCCAACGGCGCATCGACACCCAGCAACTGCCCAGTGCCGAAGACAAGCTGCAGATGCTGCAACGCACCATCGAACAACTGACCGGCGCGGGCTATCGCTACATCGGCATGGATCATTTCGCGCTGCCGGATGACGACCTGGCCATTGCCCAGGAAGAAGGCACGCTGCAACGCAATTTCCAGGGTTACACCACCCATGGTCATTGCGATCTGATCGGCCTGGGTGTCTCCGCCATCAGCCAGGTCGGCGATCTGTATTCGCAGAACAGCAGCGACCTGACCGACTACCAGAACCTGTTGGGCAGCGACCAGCTGGCGACCAAACGAGGCTTGGTGTGCAACGTCGATGATCGGATTCGCCGGGCGGTGATCTCGCAATTGATCTGCCACTTCAGCCTGGATTTCGCCGGTATCGAAAACGCCTTTGGCATCGATTTTCGCGGCTACTTCAATGACGTTTGGCCGAAGTTGCTGAACATGGCCAAAGACGGGCTGATTCATCTGGATGCCAATGGCATCCGCGTGACACCGGCCGGCCGCCTGTTGGTGCGTTCGGTGTGCATGGTGTTCGACGCCTATCTGGACCTACAAAACCGTCAGCGTTTTTCCAGAGTGATCTAGGAAACTTGCGTGAAGGCGGCAGGAATCATTTTCACGCCACGGAGGGCGCGTGCTGGTCTGAGGGCCGACCCGTGGGCTACCCTTACGACTGATGTGTGTTTTCTCACAAGGAATTACCCCCCATGCCTGAGCCAGTCAAACTCCGTGCTCATACCCAGGCCCACTGCAAGGATTGCAGCTTGGCCCCGTTGTGCCTCCCGCTTTCATTGAATATGGAAGACATGGACGCACTGGACAACATCGTCAAACGTGGCCGCCCTTTGAAAAAAGGCGAATTTCTGTTTCGTCAGGGCGACGCGTTCGATTCCGTTTATGCCGTGCGTTCCGGCGCCCTGAAGACCTTCAGCCTCAGCGATGGCGGTGAGGAACAGCTCACCGGCTTTCACCTGCCCAGCGAGCTGGTCGGCCTGTCGGGCATGGACGCCGAGGCTTATCCAGTGTCTGCCCAAGCGATGGAGACGACGTCGGTGTGCGAAATCCCTTTCGAGCGTCTGGACGAACTGTCGGTGCAATTGCCGCAATTGCGTCGTCAATTGATGCGCGTGATGAGCCGGGAGATTCGCGACGATCAGCAAATGATGTTACTGCTGTCGAAGAAGACCGCCGACGAGCGCATCGCCACGTTTCTGGTCAACCTGTCAGCCCGCTTTCGTGCCCGTGGTTTCTCGGCCAATCAGTTTCGCCTGAGCATGTCGCGCAACGAAATCGGCAACTACCTGGGCCTGGCCGTGGAAACCGTTTCGCGAGTGTTCACGCGGTTTCAGCAGAACGAGCTGATCGCCGCCGAAGGCAAGGAAATCCACATTCTGGACCCCATCCAGCTGTGTGCGTTGGCCGGTGGCTCGCTGGAAAGCTGATGCATCCGGGTTCGGGCGGAATTAGACTAGGCTCTTTGTGTCACCTTCCTGCCCGAGCGCCTGATGATTTTCGACGAATTCAGCTTCAAATCCCTGATCCGCCCTGTCGTGGACTTTCCCAAGCCCGGCGTGATCTTTCGCGACATCACCCCGCTATTCCAGTCGCCCAAGGCCCTGCGCCTGGTGATGGACAGCTTCGTGCAGCGCTACATCGACTCGGATTTCACCCATGTCGGCGCCATGGACGCGCGGGGTTTTCTGATCGGCTCGATCATCGCCTATGAACTGAACAAGCCGCTGGTGCTGTTCCGCAAACAGGGCAAGCTTCCCGCCGACGTGCTGGCCGAGGGTTATCAGACCGAGTACGGCGAAGCGTTTCTGGAGGTGCACGCCGACAGCCTGTGCGACGGCGATTCGGTGGTGATGTTCGATGACCTGATCGCCACCGGCGGTACGCTGATCGCTGCGGCCAACCTCATCCGCCGCATGGGCGCCAAGGTGTACGAAGCGGCCGCCATCATCGACCTGCCTGAACTCGGCGGCTCGCAGCGCCTGGAAGACATGGAAATCCCGACCTTTTGCCTGACGCAGTTTGCGTTGAGCGATAAGTAACTCGCCACGTAACCGATAACGTCGAACCGGGCCCTGTGGGAGCGAATTCATTCGCGATGCAATATTCCAGGCACTACATCTCTATTGGATGTACCGGCCTATCGCGAATGAATTCGCTCCCACAGTGGCTACTCCGCCAGCTAGCCTGATGGGGTTAGAGCTGAATCGGCTTACGCCCCGCAAACGAATGCGCCAGCGTGCCACCATCCACCAGCTCCAGCTCGCCACCCAGCGGCACGCCGTGGGCAATACGCGAGGTGACCAGGCCTTTCTCGCTCAGCAACTGGGCGATGTAGTGCGCGGTGGCTTCACCTTCCACGGTCGGGTTGGTCGCCAGAATCACCTCGGTGAAAGTGCCTTGCTCCTCGATCCGCGCCATCAATTGCGGGATCCCGATCGCCTCAGGCCCCAGGCCGTCCAGCGGCGACAAATGCCCCTTGAGCACAAAGTAGCGACCGCGATAGCCGGTCTGCTCGACCGCATACACGTCCATCGGCCCTTCCACCACGCACAGCAAGGTGTCGTCGCGGCGGATGTCGGCGCATTGCGGGCAGAGTTCGTCTTCGGTCAGGGTGCGGCACTGCTTGCAATGGCCGACACCTTCCATGGCCTGGCTCAGGGCCTGCGCCAGACGCGAGCCGCCGCTGCGATCGCGCTCAAGCAGCTGCAGCGCCATGCGCTGAGCGGTTTTCTGACCGACGCCTGGGAGGATGCGCAGGGAGTCGATCAACTGGCGAATCAGAGGGCTGAAGCTCATTGAGGAAAAGTCTCACAAAAACACGAGACGCGGTTTATACCCGCGCCTCTGACAAGCGTCAAATCACACTCAGGACACCTTGACCACCAGCTTGCCGAAGTTCTTGCCTTCGAGCATGCCAATGAACGCATCCGGGGCATGTTCGAGGCCGTCGACCACATCCTCGCGGAACTTGACCTGGCCGTTCTTCACCAACGGCACCATGGCCTGCATAAATTCGTCCAGGCGGTGGTAATACTCTTCATAAACAATGAAGCCCTGAATCTTCGCGCGTTTGGTCAGCAGGGTGCGCATCAGCAGCGGCAGGTGATTCGGCCCCTCGGGCAGGCGCTGGGCGTTGTATTGCGCGATGACACCGCACAGCGGAATGCGCGCTCGCTCGTTGAGCAACGGGATCACTGCCTCGAAGATCTTGCCGCCGACCAGCTCGAAATAGATGTCGATGCCGCTGGGGCAGGCCTCGCTCAGTTGCTCGGCGAAGTGCTCGCTGCGATGGTCGATACAGTCGTCGAACCCCAGTTCATCAATGACATACCGGCATTTGTCGATGCCACCGGCGATCCCTACCACGCGCAGGCCGTGCAGCTTGGCCACTTGACCGACCACCGACCCGACGGCGCCGGAAGCCGCCGCGACCACTAGCGTCTCCCCCGAATTGGGTTGACCGATGTGCATCAGGCCCATGTAGCCGGTGATACCCGGCATCCCGAGCACGCCCACTGCCATCGACGGGCTGGGCAGGTCCTTGGGCACCGGCAGCAGGTTCTTGCCATCGGAAATGCTGTGACTCTGCCAGCCGGTCTGACCCACCACCAGATCACCGACCTTGAACGTCGGGTTAAGCGACTGCTCGACCACGCTCACTGCCCCGCCTTCCATGACCGCGTCGATCTCCACGGGCGGTGCGTAGGACGGCGCATCGCTCATGCGACCGCGCATGTAAGGGTCGAGGGAAAGGTACAGCGTACGCAGTTGAATCTGACCGTCTTGCAGGTCAGGCAACGCCTCGCGTTCGAGTCGGAAGTTTTCCGGGGTGGGTGAGCCCTGTGGGCGTGAAGCCAGGACGATACGCTGGTTGAGGATCAGTTCTTGCGACATCGGGAGCGGCTCCTTGAATGGCTATAAGGAGCAGACCGTGGCTGTCGGCCGGCGTTCGGTCGGATGCAGGGGATCCATATGACATACGCAATACTGCAGGGGACTGCAGATTTTAAGTGGGAGCGAATTCATTCGCGAATAACGGTTCGGCCAATGCATAGGTGCTGGATGTACTGGCCTCTCGCGAATGAGTTCGCTCCCACAGGTGATGCGTGAGACGAGGTCTGAATGAGCCCACCAACAAAAATGCCAGGCACGGGGCCCGGCATTGGAGGTGTTGCTGCGACCTTTCGATCAGAACGGCAGCTTCATGCCTGGCGGCAGTTGCATCCCGGCCGTCATGCTGGCGGTCTTTTCCTGGCTGGCGGCCTCGATCTTGCGTACGGCGTCGTTGACGGCGGCGGCGATGAGGTCTTCCAGGATTTCCTTGTCTTCCTGCATCAGGCTGTCATCGAGGCTGACGCGCTTGACGTCGTGACGACCGGTCATCACCACGCTCACCAGGCCTGCGCCCGATTGGCCGGTCACTTCGGCGTTGGCCAGTTCTTCCTGCATCTTGGCCATTTTTTCCTGCATTTGCTGAGCCTGCTTCATCAGGCCAGCCATGCCACCTTTCATCATGGGAGTTCTCCTCGAAAGTCGATGGGGTCAATTGCGCGGCGCCAATCAAGCTTAGCGCCTTGCGGTCATTAAGGGGTTACGGGCGCATCCACCGGGGCGATCGTATCGTCGCGAATAAATGCACCAAACTGTTCCATCATTTGCTGAATGAACGGATCGCTGTGAATCGACGCCTCCGCCTGACGCTGACGATCGGCCCGCTTGCGCGCCGCCGCCTGGGCCGGGGTTTCCTGTTCGGGCTTGATCAGCTCGATACTCAGGTTGAGGGTACGCTCGTGGTATTGGTTCAACGCGTCGTTCAGACGGCGCTGTTGCGTGGCGTTGAACAGTGCGCTGTGCGCCGGGTCCAGGTGCAGCAGCCAGTTGTCACCCTCCACCGAGATCAGCGTGCAGTTGGCGGCGATGCTGCCGGTCATGCCGGAGATCGGCAGTTTCGGGAACAGCTCCAGCCATTCGGCGGCCAGGCCCGTGGCAGGCTTGGCCGCGGGCAGCAGCTCAGGCTCTTTCTCCACGGCTTCGACGGTGTCATGGGCCAAGTCGTCGAGATAGGCAAACGACGCCGGGTCGATGTCTACGTCCGGCTCGTAATAATCGTCATCCGCTGGCGGCTCGTCGTCGCGCTCCATCGGCGCAGGCACATAGGCCACCGCATCAGGCACGTGCTCAAGCATGCCGGGGGTCACCACGTCAGCGGCGGCCTGCACCTGCTCGGGCGAGACCTCCTCGGGCGCGTCCGGCACGGGGCTGGCAGGCGCGGGCGCCGGCATCGGCGTCAGCTCGGGCTGCTCGGCGACGGTGTCGAGCACGGGCTCCGGGACTTCTTCGGCGACAGGCGCTGCGACAGGCTCAGGTTCGGTTGCGATGGCCGGAGCAGCCGCTTTCGGCTCGTTCCACGGCAGATCGACTTCCTCGGCAGGGGCTGCCGGGGCCTGGACTTCGACTTCGACAACGGGCGCCGCAGCCGTAACAGGCGCAGCAACCGGCGCTGCAACTTGGGCGACAGGCTCAGCCGCGACCGGGGCCGGAACGTAAGCCGGTGCCGGAGCAATAGATGCCGCACCGGCCACCGCTGCCTGGGAATCAACCGTGGCCGGGTTGATCCCCACTGACTTTAGCGATTGTCGCGGGGCGTTTTCGCTGTCCGCCGGGCGGAACGCCAGCATCCGCAGCAGCACCATTTCGAAGCCGCCGCGCGGGTCCGGCGCCAGAGGCAGGTCGCGGCGACCAATCAGGCCCATCTGGTAATAGAACTGCACGTCCTCGGCAGGCAATGCCTGAGCGAGCGCCAACACGCGATCACGATCGCCATGGCCGTTGTCGACGCCTTCGGGCAGCGCCTGGGCAATGGCCACGCGGTGAAGCACGTTGAGAATTTCCGAGAGCACGCCGCTCCAGTCGGGGCCCTGCTCGGCCAGGTGGCGCACAGCCTCCAGCAGTGCGCGGGCATCGCCGTCGATCAGCGCGGTGAGCACGTCATAGACCTGGCCGTGATCCAGCGTGCCGAGCATGGCCCGCACGTCCGTGGCCAGCACTTTACCTTCACCAAAGGCGATGGCCTGGTCGGTCAGGCTCATGGCGTCGCGCATCGAACCGTCGGCAGCGCGACCCAGCAGCCACAAGGCATCGTCTTCGAAGGGGATGTTTTCTGCGCCCAGCACGTGGGTCAGGTGCTCGACCACGCGCTCCGGCGTCATGTTTTTCAGCGAAAACTGCAGACAGCGCGACAGGATAGTCGCCGGCAACTTTTGCGGGTCGGTGGTGGCGAGGATGAACTTGACGTAGGGCGGCGGCTCTTCCAGCGTCTTGAGCAAGGCGTTGAACGAATGGCTGGACAGCATGTGCACTTCGTCGATCAGGTAGACCTTGAAGCGGCCCCGGCTCGGCGCGTACTGCACGTTATCGAGCAGCTCGCGGGTGTCTTCGACCTTGGTGCGGCTCGCGGCGTCGATCTCGATCAGGTCGACGAACCGGCCCTCGTCGATCTCCCGGCACACCGAGCACTCGCCGCAGGGCGAGGAAGTGATACCCGTTTCACAGTTCAGGCATTTGGCGATGATCCGCGCGATGGTGGTCTTGCCGACCCCGCGGGTGCCGGTGAATAAATAGGCGTGGTGCAGGCGTTGGCTGTCCAGCGCGTTGATCAAGGCCTTGAGCACATGGGTCTGGCCGACCATTTCGCGGAACGAGCGCGGACGCCATTTACGTGCAAGAACCTGATAACTCATTGAAAACCGTCGCGACTGGGTTGCGGAAGACCGCTAATGCTAGCGGAGCGGGGGCAAAATTGCATCCGGGCAATATCAACACACGCATTCACATGATCTGGCGCTAAACTGCCATCACCGCCCGATAGCACCGATTGCTCTCAAAGGGGACCCAATGCGTCTGCTGACATTGAGCGCTGTGTTGCTGATGAGTGGGGGTGTCGCAGCCGAGCAAGCCCCATTGCGGTTCTCCATCGCCGACGCCTGGGCCATGCCGCTGGTGCAGATCGATGATCACCAGCCCACCCGTGGCATCATTTTCGACATCATGCAGAGCCTGGCCGCTCAAGCCAACCTGTCGGCGCAGTACCGCGTGGTGCCAATCCAGCGCGTGCAGCGCACCCTGGAGCGCGGGGCTATCGACGTGCTCTGTTATGCCGCGCAATCGTGGATGCCCAACCTGTCCGGCGACTACACCTGGAGCCTGCCGCTGTTGATCCAGCGCGACCTGTTGATCAGCACGCCGGACAACGCCACCCTCAGAGCCCCGGAATCGCTGACCAACGAGACCATCGGCGCGGTGCTCGGTTACGTCTACCCCACCCTACAGAACGCCTTCGACAATCGTCAGCTACGTCGCGACGATGCCCGCAGCGAAGTGCAGGTCCTACAGAAACTTCAGATTCATCGCTATCGCTACGCCGTCGGTAACCAATGGTCGCTGGACTGGTTCAACCGTAACCTGCCTGACGACCAGAAATTGCGCGGCGTGGCCGTGATCGACGAGCAGCCGGTGGGCTGCATCGTGCGCAACGACACCGACATCCCGGCACAACGGCTGATGCGCATTGTGCTACGCATGCGCATGTCCGGGGAGATAGATCGAATCATGAGCCGCTACAACACGGTTTCTGGCTTACCGGCGGACCGACCGGCTGCAGCCCCCTGATTCGCCCAAGCACTCAGGCACCGGCGCTCAGGGCTGTAGCATTAACGTCACAATGCGGGATTAGGCTCCGTCGACATAATTTGTTACATGTTTTCGTCAGCGAGCAGGAGCCGTGATGAGCGATAAACCACAAGATCCGAGCCAGCCCTTGGCCGGCGACATTTCCACCGATTTCCCCAAAGACACTAGCCGACGCCGCTTTCTCGGCGGCGTAGCGGTACTGGGTGCAGGCGCCACGTTGAGCGGCGTCGTGGCGGCCAGTGAAAAAACAACAGAAGGCAAATCCAGCGTACTGGAAACCACCCTTAGCGGCGCGGCGCTGGACAAGGCGTTGCAGGACAACGTCAAGACCATCGTGGTGATCTACGCCGAGAACCGCAGCTTCAACAACCTGTTCGCCAACTTCCCCGGTGTGGAAAAGCCCCTCTCGGCCGCCAGACCGGACGACTATCGCCAGCGCGACCGCGACGGCAAGATGCTGGAAACCCTGCCCTCGTGCTGGGGCGGCGTCTGCCAGGTCGGGCCGCAGAGCCTGGACGGCGTGACCTACGCCACCGGCGTGCAGTATCAGGAAAACCTGCCCAACACGCCTTATGCCCTCAAAGGCCCGAGCGGTGAAGACCTGCCTTTGGGCGTGGTCACTCGCGACCTGTGGCACGTGTTCTACCAGAACCAGATGCAGATCAATGGCGGCAAGAACGACGGTTTCGTCGCCTGGGGCGACTCCGGCGGCCTGACCATGGGCTACTACAGCCAGAGCCAGTATTCCCTGCGTTTGTGGGACGTGGCCAAGGAATTCGTACTCTGCGACAACTTCTTCCAGGGCGCTTTCGGCGGCTCGTTCCTCAACCACCAGTACCTGATTTCGGCCAAGGTGCCGTACTACCCGGACGCTGCCAATTCCCCGGCCAAGTCCCAGATGGCCACGCTGCAAAGCAATGACCCGCTGGACTACCGCCTCAAGCCACTGGAGAAATCTCCGGCCAGCGCCATGTCCGGCCCGCCGCAATTCGGCCCCAGCGCCCTGACGCCGGATGGCTACGCAGTCAACACCATGGCCCCGCCCTACTGGCCGACCTGGTTGCGCGACAAGCAGAACCCCGACTACTCGCAACCGAACCTCGCCAACGTGCTGGTCCCGCAAAGCCACGACCACATCGGCGACAAGCTGTCGAAGAAGAACGTCGACTGGGCCTGGTACGCCGGGGCCTGGCAGGTCACGCTGGATGAGTATAAGGATTCGGCGGGCATCCCCAAGATCCCCAACTTTCAGTACCACCACCAGCCGTTCAACTACTTCAAACAGCAAGGCCCTGAGAACCCGGCCGAGCGCAAGAAGCGCTTGCGCGACGGCGGGCTGGGCGACGACTTCAACACCAACAAATTCCTCGCCGACGCCGAAGCGGGCAAGCTGCCTGCGGTGACCTTCTACAAACCTCAGGGCAACCTGAACATGCACGCCGGTTACGCCGACGTCGCGGCCGGTGATCGACACATCGACCGCGCGGTGAAGGTTCTGCGCAACAGCCCGCAATGGAAAAACATGGTGGTGATCGTTACCGTCGATGAAAACGGCGGCTGGTGGGACCACGTGGCGCCACCCAAGGGCGACCGCTGGGGCCCGGGCACACGCATTCCGGCCATCGTGGTTTCGCCGTTTGCACGCCAGGGCACCGTGGACCATACGGTCTACGACACGGCGTCGATCCTGCGCCTGATCACCCGCGTGCACGGTCTGGAGAAGCTCGACGGCCTCAAGGAACGGGACGATGCCATGATCGCGCGCGGCCAGGTGCCGATGGGTGACCTGACCAACGCGTTGCGATTCCCCGCCTGATCCTACATGAGCTGTAGGACGTTGCAGGGCGTCCCGAGACGTTCTGCAACGCTTGGCCGGTTGACCCGCCCGCGCGCTACGTATTCCTTTCAAGGTTCCAATCACCTTGCAAGGAAGCAACATCATGAATGCAACATCTCCTGATTACGTACCGACATGGCGCACCGCCACCGACCTGTTGGTGGTGCACTGCTCGGCCACCCGCCCCACCCAGGACATCGGCGTGCGGGACATCACCCAATGGCATATCCAGCGCGGCTTCGACACCGTGGGCTATCACTACGTCATCCGCCGCAACGGCGAGGTGGAACGCGGGCGCCCGGAGAACGCCGTCGGCGCCCACGTCAGAGGGCATAACGCCAACTCCATCGGCATCTGCCTGGCAGGTGGCGTGGACAGCGCCGGGAAACCGGCCAACAACTTCACCGCCGCGCAATTCGTCGCCTTGCACACGTTGCTCGGCGAGCTGCGCAAGCGCTATCCCGATGCGCGAGTCCTGGGCCATCGAGACCTGTCGCCGGACCTTAACGGCGACGGCGTCATCAGCCCCAACGAATTCATCAAGGCCTGCCCGTCGTTCGATGTCGCCACGTGGCTCGCAAACGGCTGCCCCTCCTGAATTTCAGGCCTCGGCAGACCACACACATCGACTGAGAATGAGCGTGGATCTGTGCCTGTACAGCGTGGTCGCTCCTGCTTAGAGTGACCGCGCCTTATCGCACAAACAGGAGAGTGCCATGCCCCAAGCCTTGAGTTTTCAGCAGGTTGACGTTTTTTCCAGCGCCGCCACCCAAGGCAATCCGCTGGCCGTGGTGATTGCTGCCGACGACGTCAGCGATGAACAAATGGCCGCCTTCGCCCGCTGGACCAACCTCAGCGAAACCACTTTCCTGCTGCGTCCCACACACCCCGACGCCGACTACCGCGTGCGCATTTTCACCACCACCCGCGAGCTGCCGTTCGCTGGTCACCCGACCCTGGGCAGCTGCTTCGTCTGGCTCGACAACGGCGGAACGCCCAAGCACGACGAGATCGTCCAGGAATGCGGGGTGGGTTTGGTCCGCCTGCGTCGCGAGGGTGCGCGCCTGGCGTTCTCCGCGCCGCCACTGCTGCGCGATGGCCCGGTCGAGCCCGAGGTCTTGCGCACCCTCGCAGCCGGCCTGGCTGTGGCCCCTGAACGCATCATCGCCAGCCAATGGGCAGACAATGGCCCAGGCTGGGTCGCAGTCATGCTGCAGAGTCGCGAAGAACTGCTGGCGATCCGCCCGGATTATCAAGCGCTCAAAGGCTTTAATGTCGGTGTGGTCGCGCCCTGGACCGGCCCGGATGCCGAGGCCGACTTCGAGGTCCGCGCACTGATCAGCGAAATCGCCGCCGAAGACCCGGTCACCGGCAGCCTCAACGCCAGCCTCGCCCAGTGGCTGATCGGCGCGGGACTGGCGCCGAGCCAATACACCGCGCGGCAGGGGACGGTCATAGGTCACAAAGGGCAGATCAGCGTCGAACAGATCGGCGAGCGGATCTGGATCGGCGGCGACGTGCAGAAGTGCATCGTTGGCCGGGTGGACCTATAACTCTCGCGCTCATCGCCAATGCATCTAACACCGCTCATTGCCCGCCCCTAGAATCAAAAGGGGCAGGCAATGATTGAGCCGTACGATGAGCAGTGAATCGGACCACAACAAATTCAAGACGGACTATTGGCAATACGCGTCTCGTTGCAGGACGGCTCATGAGCAGCACTATGCAGCAAACACTGCGCATGCCCACGAGGTGTCTGACGCTGCCCACGAGCCGGTCAAAAGCACAACAAAATCAAACACTTCGTGCTTCTACCTGGCCCGATCGAGCCCGTAAATTTTCCGACCCGATCAGTGTGCATTCACACTTCCTCGACACGAGGAATCAGCGGCAGGGAAAGGCGTTCTTCAGTGCAGCGACCACCAGCACGGATTCATTCAGATGAAGGCTTTGTGGGTGATCTTCCAGGGACTGCACCACCACGCGCATCGACTGCACCATGGGAATTCCGCCTTCTGGCACGCAGACAAACTTCGGCGTTCCGCCCGCTTCATGAAGGATGTCCAGGGTGTCCATGGTGGCCTGCAAGACGCCGACGCAATGCCCCACGCCCACCGGGTTCTTCGCCGCGCCGCCGCTCATGCTGTTGATGCCGTCCTGGCATTCAAGCAACAGTTTGTTGCCGTCGGCCATGGCCCCGACGCTACAGCACAGGGCCAACAACGCAGAACAGCCAAGGGCGGCCTTGACCATCAGCGCAGCCATAATTCCTTGACCGAATGGTCCGACGCCTTGCGCACAACCAGGCTTGCACGCTCGCGGGTCGGCAGGATGTTTTCCAGAAGATTGGGGCGGTTGATGTCGCGCCAGATCTTGCGCGCGGCATCCGGGGATTTTTCCGGTGGCAGGTCGGCCAGCTCGCGGAAATAGGCACCGCGAGCGCGGAACGCGGTGCGTTGCAGCATCAGGAACCGCTCGACGTACCAACGCTCGATATCGGCTTCGGCGGCATCCAGGTAAATCGAAAAATCGAAGAAATCCGACACGATGGTGCCCGGTTTCTGACCGTCGTTGCCCTCGGTCTGCAGCACGTTCAGGCCTTCGAAAATCAGGATGTCCGGCTGGCTGACTTCGAGCACCTTGTCCGGCACGATGTCGTAGCTGATGTGCGAATAGACCGGCGCGCTGATCTTCGCGACGCCCGCCTTGAGGTCCGAGAGAAACTTGACCATGCGCTTGCGATCGTAGCTTTCCGGAAAGCCCTTGCGGTGCATGATGTCTTCGGCCGCCAGTTTGGCGTTGGGGTGCAGAAAGCCGTCGGTGGTGACCAGATCGACACGTGGATGATCCGGCCAGCGCGCCATCAGCGCCTGCAACACCCGGGCGAACGTGCTCTTGCCCACCGCGACACTGCCAGCGACGGCGACGACAAAGGTCTGTTTTTTGGCAGGACGGCCCAGAAAGGTATCCTTGATGCTGGCCAGATTGCGCGCGGCACTGACATGCAGGTTGATCAGGCGCGACAGCGGAAGATAGATGTTGACGACATCTTCCAGGGAAATATCTTCGTTTACGCCTCGTAACGCCGCCAGGTCTTCTTCGGACAACGTCAGTGGCGTGCTGGCGCGCAGCCCCGCCCACTCCTTGCTGGTCATTACGAGATAGTCATCAGGCGCCATCTATAGCCTTCCAATCAGGTGTCGGTATCGACAATGGTGCGAAGACTATCGTATTGACCCAAAAACGGGGCAGATTTCTTTGATTTCCCACGCATTATTGGCGCAAAAGACGTTGATCCGGCGCCGATTATTGCGCCAGATCAAAGGTGCTGCTCGATGCGAGCGTTACGCGCTTCGGTACTCGATGGTCAGGTGCGAAACCTCGTGCACCACGCCCAGCCGTTCGCGAATCGTTTCAGCCGTGGTCTCGGCTTTGGCCAGTACGCTGACAATCGCCGCGCGAGCCTGCGGGCCTACTTTCCAGACGTGCAGGTCGGTGATCTGCACATCGCCTCCCGCCTCGACCACTTCGCGAATTTCCTGCGCAACGGACTCATCGGTGACGTCCAGCAGCACGTTGGCGCTCTGCCGGATGAGGCCGACCGACCACTTGGCGATGACTACAGCGCCGACTGCACCCATGATCGGGTCGAGCCAGACCCAGCCCAGATAACGCCCCGCCAGCAAGGCGGCGATGGCCAGCACCGAGGTCAGGGCATCGGCCAGCACGTGCACGTAGGCGGAACGCAGGTTGTTGTCGCCGCCGTGGGCATGCTCGTGATGGCTGTGGTGGTGATGATCGTGGCTGTGATGAGCATGATGACCGTGATGATGCCCACCGCCCGCCAGCATGAAGGCGCTGACGAGGTTGACCGCCAGCCCCAACCCCGCGATCAGGGTGGCTTCACCAAACGCTACCTGAGTCGGCTGAAACAATCGCAGCAGGGATTCGATGCCAATGCCCACGGCCACCAGCATCAGGATCAGCGCCGAGGCGAAACCCGCCAGGTCCCCCACCTTGCCCGTGCCGAAGCTGAAGCGGCCGTTGTTGGCGTTGCGCCGGGCAAACGAGTAGGCCGCTGCTGCGATGCCCAATGCCCCGGCGTGGGTCGCCATGTGAAAACCGTCGGCCAGCAGGGCCATGGAGCCGGTCACGTAACCGGCGGCGATCTCACCCACCATCATGACGAACGTCAGCAACACCACCCACAGCGTGCGCCGGGCGTTGTCGTCGTGGGACTGACTGAGGAACACATGCTCATGAGTGTGTTGCTGCGCAGTGGCCATGAGGCCTCCTTATTTCGAATAGCGGCGAATGGCTTCGAGCAGGTCTTCCAGGCCTTGCGCCCGTTCCTCGTCGCTCAGACCGGGATGCGCCACATGCTCGCGGGCATGGGCTTCGATGATCTGGTCCAGCAGGCCGTTGATCGCGCCGCGCGTGGCCGCAACCAAGTGAAGCGTCTTGGCGCAGTCAGCGTCCGACTCAAGCCCCCGCTCGATCGCCTGTACCTGCCCGGCGATGCGTCGCACGCGCTTGAGCAAGTCATCCTTCTCGGCGTGTAAATGCGCCATACCATACCCCCCCTCCCTATATGAAGCGCGATTCTGGGCACCTCCCGGTGAAAAAACAAGTCCATCCGTCTCCTCTCACACGCCACCCATACAGATTCAGACACTCCATCGGGGCAGTTTCCGGAAACGACCTACACGCCAGAAAACGCTCGCCCTACATATGCGCTCGCCGCAACTCCCGGAACATGGCGTAGGCAGTTACAGCGTGTTTCTGCCACCGACAGGGAACGTCGCTGCATAACGCCGACGCGCCTCTGCCTTTAATTGATCAATAAGTAATGGATTGACCTGCATGCCTATAGAGCTCGAGATGAAGACAGATGACCCCGAAGAACGCCAGCTTGCCGTGCGTTACTGGGCAATGAGCGAAAGCGGCGAGTTTGTTGAAAAAGTCACGGATCTGGTGCCGTTTCGCGACATCAGCCATGGCGGCTCATTGGCCGCCCATGTTCGCCAATGGTGCTGCGCCTACGATACAAACCTGACGTGCCGAGACTGCGGTGCTTCGCTCGAAGTCAAAAGCCGGTCGATGGCGAAGAAATTCCCACAGACCTCATCACGGCCTTGCCCGGCCTGCAAGCAAGTGCATGAACGGCGCGAACGAGAGGCTCGTGCCAAAGCGGCCGCCGAACTGGACATCCAGATAGACGCCTATATGCGCCAATTACCATCAGGCCCCATCGACTACTCCCGCCTGAGCGACGACCAGGCCCTGCTGGTGCTGGCGCTGAACGTCGCACGCTCACCCGGCTCGTGCTCAACCGCGTTCAGCAGCCACGACTGCACAGCGCTGGCGCCCATGGATATCGAATCGTTCATGCTCAAGCTGCAAGCGCAAGGCATCATCAGGGAAGACCCCCATCAGGCCATGCCGGGCACGTACTTCCTGCAAAACGGCGAGCTTATGATCCACACCCGTGCCGTTACCTACACGCTGGCCCCCGATGTGCACTTAGGCACAGGTGAGCAAGCACTGTCGACGCTGATGCAAAGGCGCTATACGGACACCGCCGCGCTGTTCGATCTCTGGCTGGATTTTGCCTGCGCCGACGCCATGCGCTACCTGATCGACAAATGCACGGCCTTCGATCACGACCTCAACGAGCAACAACTCGGTGAAATCAGGAACACACTGCGCGAAGCCCTGAAAACCCATAGCGTTTCGCAGGCCTGGTTTGTGATCTGGAAAAACGTGAAAGACGCCGCCAGCCTTGCCCGGCTGGTGTACTACTCAGCGGCCCGGGCAACCGCGACCCTGCCCGGCAAAATTCGCAGGACCTTCGAAAAGATCGAAAAACAGGACGCCATCATTCGCAAATGGGATCGCCCCGACCACCAACCGTCCGGCGCGCTGGGCATGCTGTTCACGGAGCTGTTCGGCATCGATGAAGACACGCCGGGCATCGAGGTGCTTGAGCGGCTGACACTGCTGCAACCGGACGCAGCCGACGCTGAATGCCAACTCCCCAAAAGCGAGCCGGTCAGGCGCTGGCTGTGCGATGCGCTGGTTAACGACAACGGGCCGCAGATGTTGCTGCGGTTCGCCGATTTGATTCGGGACGGTCACGAAATTGACCTGGCGATCCTGCAAATGCTCGACACCCCTCCCCCCGCCACCTTCTGACATGACAGCCCCCCTTTGTGAGCAAACGGGGCTGGCTTTTCAGACATTCGGCTGCATCGCAAATAAATGGAACTCCTGATGGCCCTCTGCTGACGAATAGCCATCATTCACCACGACCACTTGAGGCGCCTATCGATGCGGCTTGAATCCCTGGCTCTGCGACTGCTTGCCACCCTCACGGACGAGGTCAACTCGCGGATCTATCCGCTGGACTTCACGGCCCTGCTGTACCTGCGTGATCAGGGGTATGCTGATGTGTCAGTGGTCAATGGTCACGTGGTGGCTGGCCGCACGCCCGCCGGGAAACAATTCGCCAGCGAGCGCGCCGGGTGTCGCTGAAGGTCGCATCAGTAGCCGTGGGATTCGCGGAATTTCTGGTAGTTGTGGTACTCGATCCACGCTACCACATCAAATGGCACATAGAGCTGACGGCGGGCCCGTGAGAGGGCGATGTACACCGCGCAGATGCGCTGATCGAACGCGTAGGCGTCTTTGAATTTGACGTTGGTCAGCAGTTCCGGCGTGAGCAGCACCTGATCGAACTCCATGCCCCCCGCCTCGTCAGCCTGCATCAGGATGCAGCGCTTGCCAGGGTCACCCAGCAACCGGTTAATGCGGGTGACATCGGCGACCTTGAAATCCTTGTTTTCAAGCAACGCCTCGATCCACAGAAACGATTCGTCGAAGCGGTTCGCCGCACGCACCTGAGCCCAGTCGGTCATGTCGCTGAAGTACGGATGCAGCCCCAATGCGCTGCGCTCGGGCGCGTAGTAGCTAGGATCGGACAGCCCCACCGCCGTGCTCATGAAGTGCTCGATACTGCGCTGGCTCGCGGCATCCAGGTACCCGAACGGGCATTGCGCGGCACGCAGCTCGATGGCCCATTTCATCGTGTCCCAAGGCGATGCCGTCAGCACCACGCAGCCTTGCGGTGGCACGAAACCTTCGGGGTAGGTCTGGACACTGACATCCGCATCCCGCGCCCCTTCGAACGGCACCTTACCCTTCTCAGAGTGCTGGTAGATCAGCGGATTGACCAAGCGCTCGACGCTCGGCCCCGAACGCACTGAAAAGCTGATGTCGGTCTGGCGCACTGTGCGCTCTCGCTTGACCATCACCCGCCCGGCCTGCTGATACTCGTCGCCCAGGGTGATCAGCACCTGCCGCCCGCGCTCGATGATCTGCAGCAGCGCCGGCGGGATATCCTGGCTCTCGTCGATCAGCACATGGGTGTAACGGTCGGGCATCGAACAGCCCTGCAGGTTCGCGCGTTTGATCATCCACAGCGCCTCGAACCCGGTCTGCCCGCCCCACGTCGGATTGGCCTCAAGGTAAACCCACAGGCGGCTCGAATACTCCAGCAACACCTGACTGTCGACGCTGCCCAGCGGCTGATTGAAATGCGGCAGATGTTTGCTGGACAGGCTGTGATCCCACGACTGGCAATAGCCCTCCAGCACCTTGAGGCAGATGTCCAGCGTGGCCTGCGCGCCATGATCGCGAAAACCGAGGATGTTCAATTCCTCGGCCAGCGCCTGCTTGCTCGGCCCGCGAAACACTGCGGCCTCAGGCGCCGCACGTGGACCGCGCAACAACGCCTGGGCGAAGGCTTTGAACGTCGAACCCGGCCCTTTGCCCTTGCCATGCCCACCCTTTAACCGCGCCCGCAGCGTGTTCAGCTTGCCGGGCGTGCGCGCCAGCAACAGCGTGCGCTCCGGACGCAAACACTCGATCAGCACCCCCAGCAAATGGCTCTTGCCGATGCCCGCATAGCCCTGCACGTGCAGGTCTTCGTCGAGATTGGCGCGAAAGGTACGCACCAGTTTGTCCTGAGCCGCACTCAACCAGCGCTCGCGATAACGCGGCGTGACCATCTGCTGGCTGAAGGGGTTGTGCCGCTGATGATGGCGAATCTTGTACTCCACGTCCCACTTGCCATCGGGGAGCAGGTAATCCCCCGCCGACACTTCCTCGGCCAGCAGCAGACGCAGGTTCAGGTGTTTGATGGCATCGAGGCCGAAGTACAGCTTGCGTGGATCGAACAGACGACGCGCTTCCGACAATAAAGAAGCACGCCTGTCGACCGACCAACCGATCAGGCGCGCGAGAATCTTCTCCGCCGCTTCGCAGGTCAGGTCTTTTTCCGACGCCTGCGCCAGGTTCTGGATGACCAGCACTGCCGCCAGTTCCGCGTCGGTGAGGGAGTCGAGGGCGTTCACGCCGTCGGCTTTGAGTCCCTCGCAGGTGTCGGCGGTGACGGGAAGGAAAACCGGGGTCGCTAAATCAAGGTGCTCAGGTTGCATACAGCCTCACAGCCAGGGAAAACACGGCGCGGGGTCAATCCTGGCCAGGGTTGTCATTTGAATCAGGGGCATTGCCGATCTTCGCAGCGGGATTTGGGGCACTCAGCTCGAAACGATAGTAGCCCAAAGAGCCCGACATCCCACCCGAAGGTCGTCGCTTGTCGCCCGCTTCCAGCTCGCGATGCAGCTCATGAACCGCCATGCCCAGCAGCCTGCGCAGATCCTCGACGCTGTGCGCGGTGACCTTCAGTTGCACGCTAACCGTGTCGGCCTCATTGGCGGTCGCCAGCTCCTCGAGTGGCTCAGGATCATCCACCGGTTGACGCGTCGACCCCGCCAGAATCTCGGCATGCTCCTCGTCCATCAGGTCCAGCACCCGCGACAGCTCAAGGGTCTTCTCGGGCTGCGATTGCATCCGGTCTTTGATCTCCAGCCGACGCATCTGCCATTCGCGCAGTTTGCCTCGGGTCAGGTCATCAATGTTGTCCACGTGCGCCACCTCTGATTGCATGGGGCGGGAGTATGCCACTGATTGGGGGTGGGGCTGAATGAGCCGGTGGGTTCGAGGGGTAACGCGCGCAAAACAGCGACTTCACAAGACTGGAAGCTGTAGCGATGGCGATTTTTACTTGGACAGCCTTGAGAACTCAAGACCAGGAGATTGGGTGGTGCCCCCACCAGCCACACCCCGGCACACAATGTTCCCGCTGTGGCTGCTCCCTTCCGGGCCTGACCGGGTGGCATGCAAGCATGCTCGGGAATCGTTGCGGGCCTAATGGGGTAAGGGTTACAGGCTGATGAGGGTGCAACATATCTGCCGTGCGAACACTCAACACGGGCGTTCAAAACTCCGGGGTGTAGCCAGCATTGTCACACTTTGCTGTAACACTTTGGTGTCACACCTATGGCCTACATCATCAAGCGCGGGGCGCTCTACTACCTGAATCTCAAGCTGCCGAAGCACCTCTTCCCGAGGTGTAACACTTTGCGTTTGAGCCTAAACATTCGGCATCGTCAGAGCGCCTTGTTCATTGCCACATCACTGGTGCAGCGGCTGCATCACCACCTCGGCGAGCACCCTCTAACAGACCTTCAGACGCTTCGCACGTTATGTTCGCAGTGGCGGGACTCAACACCCACACCCTGTACCAAAACCGCCCCACGGACTGCTACGGCGGGTACAGTGAAAGGGAGCAGCGACAGCCCTACCCTAGCTGCGCTCTCCAAACTCTATAAAGAAGAAGGAAAACGCGGAGGCACATGGCGACAAGTCAGCACAGAGGAAGTCGAGCGAGCTTTATCTCACCTACTTGAGCTTATGGGTGACATGCCCGCCAAAGCCTTCGATGTGCATCAAGCTCGTTTACTAAAGGAGCGGCTAAGCCTATGCCCGCAGTACTTCGGCTTACGCCCCGAGTTCAAGGGAAAGACACTGAAACAGGTGGTTGAGTCAGGCAGCACTTACAAGACCATCACTGCGGTCACAGTGAACAACCGCCTCCGCAAGCTCACCTCCTTCATGAACTGGTGCAAGGCGAACGGGTATATTTCCAACAACCCACTGGCGGGCATGAAAGTCATGACAGGATCAGCGAAGGAGGCTCGGCTGTCCTTTGAACGGCACGACCTAGTTGCCCTACTGAACCATGATGCACTGCGAGAGGAAGCTCGCAAGCACCCGTGGCGCTTCTGGCTGCCGCTTCTTGGGCGAGTGACCGGGGCAAGACTGGAAGAGCTGTGCCAGTTGCGTGTCGATGATCTGATTGAACAACAAGGCATCCAGTGCATCCGTATTGATGACAGCCGCGAAGGCCAGAACCTTAAAAACGCCAGCAGCCGCCGAGTGCTTCCGTTGCACCCGTCACTGATTGAGCTGGGATTGCTGCAGTTCGCTGAGTCGGTAAGGACAGCTGGGGCTGATCGCCTGTTCCCCGGACTGGATGCCGTGAGAGGAAAGCTTGGCCATGCACCATCGAAATGGTTTGGCCGCTATAAAATGAAACTGGGTATCACCGACCCACGCAAAACGTTCCACAGCTTCCGTCACACCTTCATCGATGACCTACGTGATGCTGGCGTGCAGGACTCACTTATCAAGCGGATGGTGGGCCATGAAGACAGCTCCGTGACCTTCGGCATCTACGGTAGCAGGACGCCATTCAAGGCTATGGTCGAGGCGCTGGGGCACATTCAATAACCCCGAATAACCTTCAGGAAACCTCGGTTTAGACTTGCCTTCAAACCGATGCTATCCAGCCACTCTTCATTCCAAACCAACGTTTACGGGGCGAATGAGTGGTCTGGACTAAGCAATGCGCGTTCTCCGCTTTGGAAAACAGTTTTTTGAATACGGGCCGTCGCAAAAGTCAATAGCCGATCTTGACCGATCATCGAAATCGTGTATAATCCGCCGCCTACCCAGCAGGTAGACAGACATTTAGAAGCCTCCGTCGCGACCACCGAATCGGTGCCTTGCAAGGGGGCTTTTTCACGCCTGTGATTTACCAAACCATCCCGGCAATACCCGAGGTAACGCCTATCGAAATGAGCTAACAGGAGGATTTAAGATGATCAATATCGCCCCGAATAAAGTGATCCACACCGCGGTATCCGCTCCAGGAGCGGGCAAGACTCAAGCACTCATCGCCCAGATTCCGTCTCTGTTGTCAGCGGGACGCTCCATCGTTCTCGCACTACCAACCCTTGGCCTCACCGAAAGCTTTGTCAGCCGGTTACCCGCCAGTTTGCCTTACCGCGTTATCAACTCCACTACCTGCGATCACGTAGGCACGGAGCTGATGGCTGCTTTGAAAAAGAAAGAAAGCCTTGTGATAATCACGACACATCAGAGCATTTTCGCCGTACGAGCTAATTTGCTCAGGGGCTGGACGTTAGTCGTCGACGAACTACCTCCTGTGGTTGATTTTCCAGCCTTCCCATTCGAGCCGTCAGAACTTGCTCAACTGTTCGTGAATTCAATGGAGCGTGATGGGCGTTTATACATCCGGGAAGGTTGTGCTGGTGCGATTGAGACATCCTTAGCGACTTTCAAGGCGGTCTCAGCAGGAGCTGAACGCACGTCGATGCTGAGCAAGGAAGGGGCTCGTATCTTCGAGTGCCTTAAGGATGGGCATCCAGTATTCATTGACTCCAAGATACCCAATGGAAACAGGTATGTTCGATCAGTAGTCGAGTCCAACTGCTGGGATACCTTCGCTGCGGCTGAAGAGGTCCACGTTCTTGCGGCCAGCGTAGTTGGTACTCAGTTCGATGATTTTGCTCAGGTGCATGGATTCACATACGTAAGGTCTGATTTCACGCCTGCGTTTGACGGCTACACATCTATTGTCACGATCTACCCCGTCATGCCCAAGGGGCGTAACTACAGCAAGTCCGCAATGCTCATGGCTACCCAAGAAGGCAGTGTCATAGATCAGCAGAAGCAGGGAGAGTGTCTGGTAATTGATGAAATTTTGAGGGAAGTCCTTAAGCGAACTAGCGGAACGCCACTACTATTTAGCAATAGCTGGGCAGGTTTCAGGTGGTTGCCACGAGGGACTGTGCATCGCTGCTTGATTGACAGCCGAGGACTGAATGAATATCAGGGCGAAACTGATGCCATTCTCCTGTTTGGTGGCAATCCATCGCCCTCCGATCAGCTGGCATTGGAGTTTTTGTCAGAAAAATATGGCCGAGAGTTCCACCAAGGTTTCATGGTCACCAGACTGTTGGAGCCAAGCTTGCAAGCAGTGACTCGGACAGCGGTACGAGACAGAAGCAATACCAAACCGATACAACTGTTTGTCCAAGATGGGCGAGTTGCTGAGTATCTTGTGTCTAGTTATATGCCAAACGCTGTGATCGATTGGAGCGCCGCTGAAATATGTCCAGTGGGAGAAGACCGCAGAAAGATACAGGACCCTCGTAGGGTTCAAGTGTATCAGCTGTTCGCTGAAGGCAAGAAAAACGCTGAGATTGTTCGTCTCACCGGCGTCCATCGAAACACGTTACCGAGTTGGAGAGAGGACTGGAAGCTAGGCCAAGCGGCATAGAATTAAACACCACTGCACATCGCAACCCTAACATACACCTGCAGAAAATAAATTTGCACATTGATCCTAAAAGGACTACTAGGAAAGATGTGCAGTTCTGATTCCGCTAGAGTAGCATCCAGATTGAGGACCAGCACAGTAGTAAATTAGTAAAACACCAACACACATCCAAATCAAAGCTCTTGTTCTTGAGCTGATCCACCGAAGGTGCGCAACATTGGCAGTATCCACTGACGAGACACTACCGAATATATCCGTATTCACTTTCGCACCAACAGATAATGGCAAGATCAAAATCACAAGCCAAGAGCAGGATTTGGGTAAAGCTTTTTATTACTAGAGTACATCCGATGGAAAATCGGCGGCCACGCCGTGGCTGAGTACGGTTGAAAACAGACGTTGATGGTGCGAAATTCCAAACGAAGTTTGAAAGGTCAATCTCTTGACTATTCGTCAATAGCAAGCCCAACTGACTGAGTGACAGACCTGAATCTGCCAGTCGCAAAGGTTCTCTTGGGCAGAGTGTCGATCTTCAGCATCACTGCCTTTGTGTTCAAAAATTCACGTTTTAGTATTGACTGATCTTGATCCGTTGCTGGTGCAAGTTCTTTGTAGTACTCGTCCGTACACATACCAGTAAAACTCAGGCTTTTACCGTTAACTTTTCCCTGAACCTTAAAAGTCGACTCCCCTTCAGGACAAGCACCCTCACCACTGATGAGGTACGCTAAGCGCATATCCTGCCCGTAGGGAATGACTCGAATGTAGTCGTGTTCGCTTTCTTTACTGACGACAGTAGCTTTATTAGACCAGCCAAGGGACCAGTACTTTGAACTTAGATTTTCTCCCGCATAGGCGAATGCAGATAGCAACGCAACGCAGGGTGCAATTGTCAGAAACATACGGTTCATGTGCTTTCCTTTTCCTGATATCAACGTAACCAACCATTGGCCGTCATGGCAGTCTTACCACTAGGAAGCTGAATCAATGCTGACTTGTCACCGTCCTTGGGACCTTCGATGAAGTTGACCTTGGTAGCAGTTGAGATCGTTCTGCACTTACCTGACTCAATCAGGCGGCCAGCCTCATCTTCGTCCTGATCAAGCGAAGCTTCCACCATCTTGGTCCAGTCACCAGCCTTGTAGCAGACCATTGAGCCAGCGACGAGTGTCCGTTTGGGGTAGGTGTCTGCCATGACGACAGATGTGAGAAAAGGGAGCACGCAAAGCAAACGACTTACGGTGTTCATCGAGCATTCCTTGGGTGGTGCAGAGAACGGGGATAATATCCCAAATTCAGATATCTGAAAACCAGATATAGGTTGGACGCTGCTTATCATGCAGTGCCCCAGCCATGCCCAAGACCATCTACAAACCCGAACACACAGTCCTCCTCACTATCCTGAAGAAACATAGGAAGGCGGCTGGTCTGACTCAAGTCCAGTGTTCAAAGGCTCTGGGTCGTCCACAGTCGTTTATGAGTGATGTTGAGAGTGGGACACGCCGCTTGGACATCGTGCAGCTACGAGACCTGTGCAAGGTTCTGGGGGTTGCTTTGCAAGACCTGATTGCAGAGTTCGAAAAGTCCTTGCCTGAGGACTGACCGGACAACAGTTCACATCCCCGACCAGCCCCTCCATACCGGACCCTCAGCTATCAAAGAAGTAGACGTATCTGGTAGCGCGATAGCCGCAGCGAAATCACTATCAATAGGCTATTGCAGAAAGCTATATGATTAATTTATAATTTAACTATCAAAACGAATGACAAAGGATAGCCAGCCATGAATGCCCACCTTTACCTCCGAGCCTCGACCAAAGACCAAGATGCCACTCGTGCAAAGGTCGCCCTTGAGTTGTTCGCTGCCGAGAAAGGATTGAGCATCGTCGGCGTGTATGCAGAAAACATCAGTGGAACCAAGCTCAACCGTCCTGAGCTGCTTACCTTACTCGATACTGCCGAGAGTGGAGACGTGCTATTGGTTGAGTCTGTCGACCGCCTGAGCCGTCTCTCACAAGCTGACTGGGACACTCTCAAGGCCACTATCAAGGCCAAGGGATTGCGTCTGGTTGTAGCTGATCTACCTACCAGTCACATGCTGGTTGAAGCAAAAGGAATCACCGGTCAAATCATGGATGTGATCAACAACATGTTGATTGACCTCATGGCAACCATGGCCCGACTGGATCAAGAGAAACGCGTGGAGCGTATCAAACAGGGCTTGGAGAACAAGAAAGCTGCTGATCCTGAGTGGAAGCCAGCAGGCAAGGGAAGGAACACTGCGAAATGGTCTGAGGTACAGGCGCTGATGAGGAAGCATCCAACAATGTCAGCTGATCAGATTGCCAAACTGGCTGATTGTGGTGTCGCTACCGTTTACCGGATCAAACGTGAGATGGCTTGAGACTTCCATCAGGTGACGTGGCTCTCAGAGGAACACAGACTTACTTTGAAAAAGCCCAGCTTTCTGCTTTGGCCGGTCACACTGCGTTAAGCAGTGCAGGTGAAACCTCCCTTTGCAGACACTCCGTCCTCAATTACTTTTCTGGCTTGGTTTTCCAGCTTTATAAACGTAAGGCTAGATTTTTTGGCGCGGGATTTGAAATCTGTACAGAAAAGGTTGGCATGGGACACACCCGCAATCGACACCTCTGCCCACTCACATGCCCTCACCTCCCTGCCGAGCAAGGAACATGGCTAGCCGAGCTTCAGTTTTCCTCGCGATTGGAGATCGCTTACCAGCCATAGTCCCGCTTTGGTCATTAAGCAAAAAGTAGCTATTACAAAACCAACTGCCAACCCATCAGCAATGGTCAATCGCTTTCCATCAGATTGAATCACCATCTCCTTAATGGGTCCGCCTCCTAAGTACGGCACCGCGGTTTTATGCTTAAAATTTTCGACTAGGACGATATAACCATCAAGCTCTGACTGACTGAGCTGCTTTTCGAAATCATGCCCGAAATCATTTCTGACCCTGTTCAGGTACTTCAGCGATTCACCGAGCTTAGTAGGTAATCCATATGCGATCGCAACCATCAGTTTTTCGTTAAAGTATTTTAGGAACGTACCATTCTTATCCTTTGGGAAAAACTTCTTACTCTCATCAGGCACTCTTTCCGAAAGATAAACCTCTAGAAATCTTTCGGAAATCAGTTGAAGGCGCAGGATACTGCCTACGTCATCATTATAAGCAATTATGTCCGCGTAATATTTTGGATCGATAAATTTAGTGAAATCGTGTCCAAGCTTCACCATTTTCTGCTCCACCATTCGGCACCCAATTTTCCATTACGAATTAGGGATTAATATCGTTAAAACCGCTTATGCACATCCACATCCACATACATCCACACCATTTCACAAACTCAATATCCAGCAACACATCTAGTTTCTTTAACGAGAATTTACAGTATAAAGCTTCGACTTCCTAACCGTACCCGTAAACCCTAAGATATCTTGAATATAGTGACGCATGGCGTTACAAAGCTCATCCGGAGCTCTAGGATCAAACAATATGGAATCAACCAGATCAACACCTTCGAAATTGACTACAACCCCTTTCAATGAACCACTATCTCCTCGGCTAGCATCCGAATTAAATAGAATTGCCCTAACTTCATTTTCGTGTTCGAAAGCCAATCTTTTCATGCAAAGCAAATCAGCACCTAGGGAAGGACTGCTAAAATCAGCATCCCCCATGAGAGCCTCTATTTGTGCGATTTCTTTCTTATACTCCACTTGGTCTAGATATTTAACTTTTTCCAACCGCCTTTTAAAACCCCTATTTTTCGCAGTATAGACTTGCATAGCTTCAGTTAGCTTCCCCACCCTAGTGCGAAGACGAACACCAAGAAAATTAGGGGAGTATATCCTCCACATTGCATCTGACATACTTGCTGTAGTCCAGCACTGAGCAAAAATCGCATGGTCGTAGCTATGTTTTACATGCGTTTCATACGGGTCTTCCCACTGAGACGGGTGCGAAAAAAAAAGCTCCCCCTTCAGCACCTGCACAGCGTGATCAAACCTCATAATACGGTACAGGTATTTACTATCTGAAATCTTTGCCATGCCGCACCTTACACTTCATATATCAAGAACCCCGAATAGTAGCAACTATAGAGCCCTAGCATTTCGAAGCCGCACCATCCACCTCCGTAAGCATCGACGGTAGCATGGCATCAATTTATTAAATCACTCCACTGCCGCCTAAAGCCCGCAAAAATATTATCACGGTCATTATTATAAATCTTCACCAGACTTTCGATATCATTATCTTCTAACACAAGCATATAACCCCGCCTATCCTTAGCAGTATCTTTGCACCTTTCCAACAATAGCGACCTATCATCGAGAGATCGACATACCAGAATACCGACCTGCCCTCTACTTGGCCCAAACCTAGAGGACAACTGATCAATTTCAGGATTTCCGATTTCCTTCCCGTAGTTTTTACACTCAACAAATATCAAAGGAGCGCAGTAATGAAGAGACAGCCATGCAAAAAAGCCACTCTTTGCCTCATTGCTATACGTGATATCAACTCGTTTTCGACCTTGGTGCAAAACAGTCTGCTTCTTGGGATTACAAAGAGAGGGATAAAAAATAACAGAGAATATTTTCTCAATTACTTTTTCGTAAGCGTCCGCATCATTTCTCCCCGAAGCCAAGGCTTTCATTTCAAGAACTAACGAATCTAGATCAGGAGGCTCAATTCCCTCCACCTCGGAAAGCTGCTCATGAGACAACGGTGGAGAAACATTACTTCCTTTGAACTCCCTATATTCATCCAAAACCCTAGGACGCAACTGAGTCTCTCTTACAGCAGCTAATTTATCACGCCCATACTTTTCCATTAGAGCTTTCTTCGTAACTCGCTCTCGACCATTACTCAAAACCTCTACAAGACTTGACCTTGCGCTTAGGTGCTCCTGCTGCATTTGAGGTAACAAATAATTTCGGTAATACTCATCAAATCGATAGCTAAGACGCTGACGAACTAGAAGCTTAGGAACCAAAATCACTTTACCGTAAGGAGTAATGGGCAACGGAACGAGAGCAGTCTCCCACCTTCCTGTCTCTGCATTCCATATAGGACCAGAATCAACATCAGGAGTTAAAGGAATACCATAAAAAGAACACATATCCTGCGTATATCTTATAAGTGGACCACGCAAGATATTGCACACTGCATCAGATATCATGTCCGTCCCTATACCCGGAATGAGCAATGCAGTGTCCTCAAGGTCTCTTAGCAGGCCGGTTTTTACAGCGTCACTTTGACTGAGGGCCCCCCATACGCTCTTGGCTGATCCACTACCAAACCCATGCCCTCGAGACTCATTTGCCGAGTACCCCAAATGAAATTCATTTCGTTCGTTCAGTGATGAGAGCAGCCTTTGTGCTTTATCATTATTTCCAGAGCGGATTAAGGTCAAAACTTCTTCAAAGAAAGTCTGGAGGAGTGATGATAATTCGTTACCCCATGGACTACTTAACGACTTGATTGCAGTTGGCTCCAAGAATACAGGAACGTCAGTATCCAAACGAATATCAACAAAATCTAAATAGGGCTGCGTCAGCCCAAGCTTGAAGTGCTCAGAAAATCTCATCATTCCCTCGATGGCAGTCAGGTCTAGACCTGACAATACCGGGACGCGAGCCATTTTGCCATCACCGCCAACACTCAGCGCACAGGACAGGCTGCGGGATCAAGCCAGCGTGCTCACCATCAAATTGAGATATCGGCCAGAGGAGAATATTGGAGAATTGGATATAGGATGAGCAAGAGGTAACATTGCCTGCACAGTGCACCACTTAGGTGTACCTAAACGCTGCCACACTTCGAGACTTTGAACTGATAAATCCCTGTAAAATCAAGGATTTAGAGATAGGTGGTGCCCCCACCAGCCACACCCCGGCACACAATGTTCCCGCTGTGGCTGCTCCCTTCCGGGCCTGACCAGGTTAACGGGTAATCGTTGCGGGGGGACCGATGGGGTCACCATAACGACACTCGCCAGTCGGCGAGCCGCGCCATTGTACCGGTCTGGCGCGAAGTTACAACCTCTGGTGTCATATAAAAAATGCGTGGGCGCTCAAGCACTTGAGTACGACCGCCGCGCTCGCTCTCATGGCCCGGAAAATAAGGGCTGGCGGCCTCCATGTGATGATCGCTCGCACTAAACTCATGGATGCGGCACCGAGCAAGGGGACAGGCATGAAAAGCCTTTTGATGAGATACGAACTTCTCTGCAAGGCGCAGCGCCAGCAGTTGCTGCGGATCGAGGTGCGGGAAGAACAAAGAGCATGGACGGGAGATATTCACGGAGCGCTGCATGCATTAACGGCTCGTCCTGCGTCCGATATTCAGGGCTACGCCCTGCTGGTCGACGAAGTGCCAAGGGGCTTCTTGCTTCTCAAACGCCGTTCATTGCTGCCCCGCTGGGCAAAGGCTCACTCGGCAACGCTGCATGGCCTGATGGTGGATCATCGCTATCAAGGGCTGGGATTGGGCAGAGCCTGTGTACAACGACTGCCGCAGCTGGTCTCGAACCTGTGGCCGGAAATCGAGCACTTGATGCTGGCTGTGCATCCCGCCAATACCACCGCGTTGACGCTGTATCAAGGCGTGGGCTGGGCGTTCTGCGACGACATCCCGTCGCTGCCGGCTGATCCCGAAAAACGCATGATGCTCAGCCTGCGCTGAGCGATGCATGTGCATCGTCAGCGCCCCAGTGCACGCAGCTGGCTGACCTTGTTGTTGTGCTCGCCGTTGACCCAGTGCTCAAGCGCGCTGGCGGTCATGGGGCGAGCGATGAGGTAGCCCTGCACTTCGTGACAGCCGAGCTGACAGAGGATTTCGTAGACGTCTTCGGTCTCCGCCCCTTCGGCGACGACGCGATAGCCCAGGCGCCTGGCGAGATCGACGATGGCCTCGACCAGGCGGCGGTCCTTTTCGTTGGCGTCGAGGTTTTCCACCAGCGATTTGTCGAGCTTGACGGTGGTGGCGGGCAGCTGGCGCAGGTAGGTCCAGTTGCTGTAGCCGGTGCCAAAGTCGTCGATGGCGATGTCAATATTCAGCGCACGCAGGCGTTCGAGCTGCTGACGGGTTAGCTCGGGGTTGTCGCACAG
This sequence comes from Pseudomonas sp. GW821-FHT02A11, assembly GCF_059421985.1. NCBI lineage: Bacteria > Pseudomonadati > Pseudomonadota > Gammaproteobacteria > Pseudomonadales > Pseudomonadaceae > Pseudomonas > Pseudomonas sp. GW821-FHT02A11. The sequence goes on along the minus strand of NZ_JBWKWB010000004.1, from coordinate 203,745 downwards.
CGCGCTTTCAGTGAACTCCAGTTCGAAGCGCCCCGGATCGAGGCCGCTGATTGCCAGTTGCTCGAACAAGGCGTCGCTGAAATGCGAATTGGCCAAGTCAATGGCCGAAACGTTCATCGCCACCTTGAACGCATAGCCCTGCCGCTGCCAGGTGCGGGCCTGCTCGACCGCGTGGCGCAGCACCCACAGGCTCAGTGTGCGAATCAGTGCGGTCTTTTCCGCCAGCGGGATGAACTCCGCCGGACTGATCGGGCCGAGCACCGGGTGTTGCCAGCGCAGCAACGCCTCGACGGTGACGATGCGTCCAGTGCTCACCTCAAGCCGGGGCTGGAACGCCAGGGACAGTTGATCCGGACTGAGCACCGCCTCGGCCAATGACGCAAGCAGCAGAAATGCACGCTGCTGGGCGAAGTCCAGATGCGGCTCGTACCAGCGCCAGCCAGGCGCTTTGCCGCGCGCTTCGTCAGCCGCGCCGACCACCAGACGGATCCAGTCCTTTTCGTCGCAGCGACCCAACCCCAGCGGCAGCACGCCAATGCCCAGGTCCATCTGGATCGGAATGTTGCGGCACACCAGCGGGCGCTGGAAATGCTTGATCAGCCGACAAAACAGCAACTCGGCCTGCTCAGGCCCCGTATGCCGGGTGAGCAGCGCGATGCGGGTCGGGCTGACCTTGTACAGCGGCGTATCGGCCGGCAGTTGCTCGCGGCAGGCGTCGACCATACAGCGCACCAGTTCCTGCGCGAAGTTGTAGCCAAGGGCCTTGATGATGCTGTCGAGAAACACCGGATTGACCATGTCCAGCGCCACCAGCGCGTGATCGTCATGGTCGCTCAGGGCTAGAATGTCTTTTTCCAGGCGCAGGCGATTGAACAGTCCGGTGGGTTGATCGACGTAGCAGGCCTTGCGCAGGTTGTTCAGGCGCTTCATCACCAACTGGCCGTACATCTCCAGCATGGTGATGTCGCGCGGCTCGAGCGGCGCGCGGGTTTCGCTGTCGATGATGCACAAGGTGCCGAGGGCCAAGCCGTCGGAGGTTACCAGCGGCACGCCGGCATAGAAGCGGATATGCGGCTCGCCAGTGACCAAGGGGTTGTCCATGAAGCGCGGATCGAGCCGCGCGTCGGGCACTTGAAACACGTCAGGGGTCAGGATCGAATAGGCACAGAACGAGATTTCCCGCGGGGTTTCACGCTCATCAAGCCCTGTCCCGGCACGAAACCACTGTCGATGCTCGCTGACGATCGACACCAGCGCGATCGGCACATCGAAGTAATGAGCCACCATGTCGACGATGTGATCCAGCACTTCGTCGGAGGTTGAATCGAGCAACCCCATGTGGGTAATCCGGGACAGGCGCGAGGCCTCGTTCAACGGAAGTGGAGCGCTATTGGCCATATGCGGATCCCTGTGCAACTGCTCTACGCCAGTAGTATCAAAACGACACTGCTAGGCAAAGTAGCAGGAGATCCAGGCATTTGCAGGCGTTCGCGGACCAGCGGCGATGACAGAACGTGAAGGGCAAAGTTGCAGCCTTCGAGCGCTTCACCCAAACGAGTGGATCACTGCACCTGCAGCACCTGATCGGCCTTGCCGCCGGCGCCTTGTATGACCAAATGGATGAAATGCAGCTTGGTAATCACCGGCGCGGGCACCACAAACGGATAGAAATCCGGCTGCCCCATGGCACGGGACAATTCGTTGAGCATGCCTGCCAGTTCGATCCACGCGTTGACGAAGGCCAGAAACGCCGGACCGCCCGGATGCTGCGGATCGTAGAGGGTGTTGAGCTCGAACGGCTGGTAGTCGAGGTCCATGTCGCGGGCGCTCATGCCCAGGCTCAGCGCGGTGTCGACAGCGTCCATCATGTGCAGGTAATGGGCCCAGGTTTCGGCCCAGTCTTCCCATGGGTGCATGGTGGCGTAGGCGCTGACGTAGTTTTGCTGCCAGTCCGCCGGGGCGCCATGCTGGTAGTGATGATCAAGCGCGTCGGCGTAACTGGCGCGGTCATCGCCAAACAGGTTGCGGAAACCGTCCTGCCAGTAAGTGCCGGCGATCAGACGATCCCAGTAGTAATGTCCGACCTCATGACGGAAATGCCCGAGCAGCGTGCGGTAGGGTTCGTGCATCTGCACGCGAACCTTCTCACGAATGGCGTCGTCGGCTTCTTCGACGTTCAAGGTGATCAGGCCATTGGCATGGCCGGTGGTGGGCAGATTGCCTTGCAGGTCGACACCAAGGAATTCAAAGGCCAGGCCCTTTTCTTCATCGACCGATTTGGGAATCACCGGCAGCCCCAGGGTGATCAATTGAGCGACCAGACGGCGTTTGGCGGTTTCGATCTTGAGCCAGCGTTCAGGGTTCTCCGGGACGGACAGGTCGGGGATGGTTCTGTTCAGGCTACAGGCCACGCAGAAATCTCCGACATTCAACGCCGGAAACAGCCAGTTGCAGGCAGCGGGTGTGTCCAGGTTGGCGCAGCGGCGATAGAGCCCGGCCTGCGGTTCGTCGCTCAGACGCCAAGTATTAACCTCCGGGCCAGGTTCCAGGGCAGAGATCCGGCTCTGTTCGGGCAGATAGCCCAGGGCCGCCGAACAGGCCAGGCACTGACTGTTGCGAAAGAACACCGACTGCCCGCAACGGCATTGCCAGACCTTGCTGTTGCGCTTGCTGTCCCCGCCGAATGGCGCTGCGATCCGTGTGCTGAGTTGCTCGAAGAACTGGAACATGGTGATCTCCAAAGTGGGCTGCAAGCACTAGATCACCGGCAGTTGCGGGGGTTCCGGATATTTTTTGAAGGGTGGAATCTGTGATGGAAATACAGTTTTGACTGACCTGCGAGTCACACATCCTCCTGTAGCAGCGCACGAGCCGCGCGAGGCCGCGATCGGCTGCGCAGCAGTCGCAGAATGGCGAACAGGAAACCTGACAGACCGCATGTTCAGGATCTGCTGCCGCTGCGCGCCAGATCGCGACCTCGCACGGCTCCTGCGCTCCTACAGGTCAGCGCCCGTTTCAATGCCGCGCACGCAGCAACAGCAACTACTCGACAGCAACGTTGTGCTTTTTAAGGAACGCCACAAACGCCTCTTCATCCAGCACCTTCAACCCCAGCTCGCTGGCCTTGGTGAGCTTGGACCCCGCCCCCGGCCCTGCGACCACGGTGTGGGTCTTGGCCGACACCGAGCCTGACACCTTGGCGCCCAGGCTTTCGAGCTTGTCCTTGGCCACATCGCGGCTCATCAGTTCCAGCGAACCAGTGAGCACCCAGGTCTGGCCCGCTAAAGGCAGGCCTTCGACGACCTTCTTCTCGCTCTGCCAGTGCATGCCGAAATCTTTGAGCTGCTGCTCGATCATGAGGGCGCGGTCGGCGTTTTCCTCGATATCGAAGAACGCTCTGACAGACTGCGCCTGCTTTTCCGGCAACGTCTGGCGCATGTCCAACCAGTCGGCCTTGATCACCCCTTCCAGCGTGCCGAACTTGTCGGCGAGCTTCTGTGCGCCGCCCGGCCCGATCGACGGAATGTTCAGCTTGTCGAGCATGCCGCCCAACGTCGCGCTGGCAGCGAATTCGGCGCCCAGCTCGCCCACGTCCTGCAACTGCATCTGGCATTCGCCCAGCAGCGCGCCGATGACGTTCTGGTTGTGATCGTCTTCGAAGAAGCTGTGGATTTCATGGGCCACTTCCAGGCCGATGTCCGGCAGGTAGGTCAGCACTTCCGGCAGTGCGACTTTGACTTTCTCCAACGAACCCAACGAACGGGCCAGCACCTTGGCCGTCTCCTCGCCGACATCGGGAATGCCCAGCGCATAAATGAAGCGCGCCAGGGTCGGCTGTTTGCTGTCGTCGATGGCCTTGAGCAGTTTCTTGCTGGAAATCTCGGCAAAGCCTTCCAGGTCGATGATTTGTTCGTATTCGAGCTTGTAAAGGTCGGCAGGCGAGCCGATGAGCTTTTCGTCCACCAGTTGCTCGATGGTCTTGTCGCCCAGGCCTTCGATGTCCATCGCGCGACGGGACACGTAGTGGATGATCGCTTGCTTGAGCTGCGCGCCACAGGCCAGACGGCCGACGCAGCGATACACCGCGCCCTCGCTGACGGTTTCCTTGCCCTTGCTGCGCTTGATCAGCTGCGTGCGCTCGACCTGCGAGCCACACACCGGGCAGGTCTGCGGAATCTCGACCTTGCGCGCGTCTTCGGGGCGGCGCTCCACCACCACTTGCACCACTTGCGGAATCACGTCACCGGCGCGGCGGATGATCACGGTGTCGCCGATCATCAGGCCCAGACGCGCGACTTCGTCCATGTTGTGCAGGGTCGCATTGGCCACGGTCACGCCCGCGACCTTGACCGGCTTCAAGCGCGCAACCGGCGTCACCGCGCCGGTCCGCCCCACCTGAAACTCCACGTCGAGCAGTTCGGTCAGCTCTTCCATGGCCGGGAATTTATGGGCGATGGCCCAGCGGGGTTCGCGGGCGCGGAAGCCCAGTTCGCGCTGGGAAGCAATGCTGTTGACCTTGAACACCACGCCGTCGATTTCATACGGCAGCGACAGGCGACGTTCGCCGATGTCGTGGTAGTACTTGAGGCAGTCCTCGATCCCTTGGGCCACTTTCAGCTCGCGGCTGATGGGCATGCCCCATTCCTTGAGTTGCTTGAGGTTGCCGATGTGGGTATCGGAAATGTCGTGGGACACCTGGCCGATGCCGTAGCAGCAGAATTCCAGCGGGCGGTTAGCGGTGATCTTCGAGTCCAGTTGACGCAGGCTGCCGGCGGCGGCGTTACGCGGGTTGGCGAACGTCTTGCCGCCAACTTCCAGCTGGCTGGCATTGAGGCGCTCGAAACCGGCCTTGGACATGAACACCTCGCCGCGCACTTCCAGCGTTTCGGGCCAGCCTTTGCCGTGCAGCTTGAGGGGGATGTTGCGCACCGTGCGCACGTTGACGCTGATGTCTTCGCCGGTGGTGCCATCGCCGCGCGTGGCACCCCGGACCAATGCGCCGTTCTGGTACAGCAGGCTCACGGCCAGGCCATCGAGTTTGGGTTCGCAGCTGTACTCGACCTTCGCGCCCGCGCCGAACAGATCGCCCACCGGCAGGTCCAGGCCTTCGGTGACACGACGATCGAACTCCAGCAGGTCGGTTTCTTCGAAGGCGTTGCCCAGGCTGAGCATCGGGATTTCATGGCGTACCTGAGTGAACGCCGACAACGCCGCGCTGCCGACGCGCTGGGTCGGCGAATCCGGGGTCACCAGATGCGGGTTTTTCGCTTCCAGGGCCTTGAGCTCATGGAACAGGCGATCGTATTCAACGTCCGGAATGCTCGGCTCGTCCAGTACGTGGTAGCGGTAGTTGTGTTGATCCAGCTCTGAGCGCAGTTCCAGGATTCGGGTTTCGGCGGCGTTCATACGGTGTTCTCTCAGAATGCAAAAGAGCAGCCGGAGCTGCTCATCTGATGTTGCATTAACCTGTAGGAGCGCGCTTGCCCGCGATCAGAGGTGTCAGCACCCTAAAGGCCAACTGACAGAAAGTCATCGTGGGCAAGCGCGCTCCTACAATTAGAAGCTGCGTCGTTCGCAATCAACGACGCTGAGTCAGCGCGCGGCGTTCGAATTCGACGATGCGCTGGCGGTAGTGTTCGATGGTCTGCGCAGTCATGACGCTGCGCTGATCGTCTTTCAACTCACCGTTCAGCTCGTGGGCCAGTTTGCGGGCCGCAGCGACCATCACGTCGAAAGCCTGTTTCGGGTGACGCGGGCCTGGCAAGCCAAGGAAGAAGCTCACCGCGCGGGTGCTGAAATGGTCGATGTCGTCCAGATCGAACACGCCCGGCTTGACCGCGTTGGCCATGGAGAACAGCACCTCGCCGTTGCCGGCCATGCTTTCGTGGCGATGGAAGATGTCCATTTCGCCGAAACGCAGGCCACTCTCCAGAATATTCTGTAACAAAGCCGGGCCTTTGAAGCCGCTCTCATCGCGGGAAATCACGCTGATCACCAGCACTTCTTCAACCGGCGCCTGATCCTTGTCTTCAGTGATGCGCTGAGCCGGCTTGTCGTCCGGGAAGTCTTCGTCGCGGGCGCCAAATAGGCTCGGGCCATCGGCGTCCAGGTTCAGGTCGCCCTGCTGGGGCTCGTCCTTGCGCTTGTTGCGCTTGCTTTCTCCACGGTCGGGGCGCTCAGGCCGCTCGCGCGCCGCGCTCATGGTCGGCAGGTCGTGCTCGTCGAGCTGCGGTTCTTTCTGGGTTTCCAGTACACGCGCAGGCCCCAGTACCTCGGCGGACGAGCCTTCTTCGTCGTCCGGCAGGTTGGAGAAGCTGCGATCCAGCCTGAATTTCAATTTGCCCTTGCCACCGCGCATCCGGCGCCAGCCATCAAAAAGAATACCGGCAATGACAATAATGCCGATGACGATCAGCCACTCTCGCAGACCGATTTCCATGTAATCCCGTGCCTCTAATGAAAATTCTGAAAATTAAGGGCGTAAACCCCTTTAAAACGTGGAGCCAACTCTATGTTCTGAATGGCCTTTTACCCACGCAAAATGAAAAAGTGGACATTAAGCTAGCACGACCAAAGGTAACTTTACACCGTCTGTTACATCTGGCATGTCGCGACCTTCCGTCAGGTCCCTCGAGAACTTTCTGTACTGAGCTATCACAACGCCACTTTCCCCCTGACCCATCCATTCGACCGCATGGCAGTCCGCTATGCATCCACCAGCGCCATCGCCTCCTCTACGTCCACCGCCACGAGGCGCGAGCACCCTGGCTCATGCATGGTGACACCCATCAACTGATCGGCCATTTCCATGGCGATCTTGTTGTGGGTGATGTAGATGAACTGCACGGTTTGCGACATCTCCTTGACCAGTCGGGCATAGCGGCCCACGTTGGCGTCGTCCAGTGGTGCGTCGACTTCGTCGAGCATGCAGAACGGCGCCGGGTTGAGTTTGAAAATGGCAAAAACCAGCGCCAGTGCGGTCAGGGCTTTTTCGCCGCCGGACAGCAAATGGATCGTGCTGTTTTTCTTGCCGGGAGGACGCGCCATGATCGTCACCCCTGTATCGAGTAAATCTTCGCCCGTCAGTTCCAAATAAGCGCTGCCACCACCAAAAACTTTTGGAAAAAGTGCCTGAATTCCGCTGTTTATCTGATCAAAGGTCTCTTTGAAGCGATTACGCGTCTCTTTGTCGATTTTGCGGATGACATTTTCCAGGGTATCCAGCGCCTCGACGAGGTCTTCGTTCTGCGCATCCAGGTACCGCTTGCGCTCGGACTGCTGCTGATACTCGTCGATGGCCGCAAGGTTGATCGCGCCCAGACGCTGAATGCGCGCGGCGATGCGCTCCAGTTCTTCCTCGGCGTCTTTTTCGCTGGCCTCGGGCGTCAGCGTCGCCAGCACGCCATTCAAATCGTAGCCGTCTTCGTGCAATTGCTCCTGCAAGGTTTTGCGTCTGACAGTCAGCGATTGCCATTCCAGGCGTTGTTGTTCCAGTTGTCCGCGCAGCAGTTGCGCTTGCTGCTCGGCCTGGGTACGACGTTTCTCCGCCTCACGCAATTCACGGTCGGCGTCTTCCAGGGCGTTTTTTGCCGTGCGCATTTCGTCGTCGACGACCATGCGTTTTTCCAGCAATTCTTCGAGCTTCAGGCGCAGCTCTTCCAGCGGCGCTGCGCCCTCCTCCAGGCCCAGATTCAGCTGCTCGCGCCTTTCGGTCAAACGCTCGGACTGCATCTCCAGCCGTTCCAGCGCCTGACGGGTCGAGTCGTGCTGGGCACGCAGCGAACTCAGGCGCACGGCCAACTGGTTGCCGTGGTCCTTATGCTGTCGGGCCTCTTGACGCACCCGGTCCAACCGCTCGCGCAGACTGTCGCGCTGGGCCAGCAGCAGTTCGCGTTGTTCGGTGTCCAGCGCCATGCTGTCGAGGGCATCCTGCAATTGCAGGCGCGATTCGCCGAGGCTTTCCTGCTCGATGGCGCGCTGTTCGCCCAGTTCGGTCAGCTCTTCATCGAGGCGCGTGCGGCGCAGGGTCAACTGCTCGACCTTGGCCTTGGCGGCGGACAGCTGTGCCTTGAGTTCGCTTTGCTGACGGGCTTCGTCCTGCAAGCGACGGCGCAATTGCTCGCGGCTGTCTTCCTGCAGGCGCTGCTGCTCGCGCTGGGTCAGCAGTTGATCATCCAGCGCGGCCAGGGTGGCTTCACGTTCTTCGCGCTCGGCTTCCAGACGCTGCAATTCCTGCCCCCGGGCCAGCACGCCGCTCTCGGCTTCGCTGGCACGACGCACCCGCAGGAAGTCGCGCCCGACCCAATACCCATCGCGACTGATCAGGCTCTGACCTGTGCTGAGTTGCCCGCGCATCGACAAGGCATCGTCGAGGGTTTCCACCGGTTTGACCTGCCCCAGCCAACTGCTCAGATCGACGCGGGTTTCGACCTTGTCCAGCAGGCTGCCGGGGACGCGCGTGACGTCCGTCGCAGGGCTCACCAGACGCAGATCACCCTGGCTGAAACCGGCCAGATCGAGTCCTGCGAAGTCATCGACCAGCACCGCCTGCAGGTCGGCGCCAAGCACGGTTTCCACCGCCAGCTCCCAACCCGCTTCCACGCGCAAGCCTTCGGCCAGACGCGGGCGCTCGCTCAATTGATGATTGCGCAGCCACTCGGCGGTGCCGGTGCCCGGATCGAGAGCGGCCTGTTGCAGGGCTTCGAGCGAGGCGATACGGCCGTTGAGGCGTTGCAGATCGCCCTGAGCCTGCTGCTGGGCCTGAGTGGCCTGCTGCAGTTCGAGGCGCAATTGCTCAAGGCGCTCGATGAGCTGTTCTTCTTCGGCGGTCAGTTCTTCAAAGGCCATCTCGCGGGCAGCGAGGTCTTCGCTGAGGTCCAGAATCGCAGCGTCTTCCGGATCGGCGGCCAGCAATTGAAGTTCTTCGCCAAGGCGACGTTGGCGCTCGGCCAGGCGCTCCATGCTGGTTTCCAGCTGCTGGATGCGCGCCTGCTGCACTTCGGCCTGACGCCTTGGCTCGGCGGAGGACAGGTTGAAGGCGTCCCACTTTTCCTGCCAGCCGTGCATCGACGATTCGGCTTCTTCCAGCGCTGCGGCTGATTCCTCAGCGGCTGCGAGGGTCATCTCCTGCTCGGGCTCGAGCATTTCCAGTTCTTCGCCAAGGGTCGCCAGCAAGGTGCGGTCGTGGCCCAGATGGGACTCGGTTTCCTGCCGCGCGCGCTCGGCTTCACGCAGGTCGTCCTGCAATTGACGCAGGCGCTGCTGGCCATGCTGGATGCTTTGTTCGTTACGGGCGATGTCGCCGCCGACCGAATAGAAGCGGCCCTGCACCAGATTGAATCGCTCGGACAGGTCGTGATGACCGTCACGCAGCCGTTCAATAGAAGCATCGGCGCTGCGCTGATCAGCCACCAGCGCTTCGAAACTCACTTCCTGGGTGCCGATGATCGACTCGCGCTGGGCCACCTGATCATTCAGGGCCTGCCAGCGCAAGGCCGACAGCTGCGCCTTGAGCTGGCGCTCCTCACCTTTATATTCCTGATACTTCTCGGCGGCCTGGGCCTGGCGATGCAGACGCTCCAGCTGGCGTTCGAGTTCTTCGCGCAGGTCAGTCAGGCGCGCGAGGTTTTCATGGGTGCGGCGAATTCGGCTCTCGGTCTCACGACGGCGCTCCTTGTACTTGGAGATGCCCGCCGCTTCTTCGATGAAATTGCGCAGGTCCTCAGGCTTGGCCTCGATCAGCTTGGAAATCATGCCCTGCTCGATGATCGAGTAGCTGCGCGGACCCAAGCCAGTGCCGAGGAAGATATCGGTGATGTCGCGACGCCGGCATTTGGTGCCGTTCAGATAGTAGGTGTTCTGGCTGTCGCGGGTGACTTTGCGGCGAATGGAGATTTCCGCGTAGGCGGCGTATTCGCCGACCAGGGTGCTGTCCGAGTTGTCGAACACCAGCTCGATGCTGGCCTGGCTCACCGGTTTACGGCTGGTGGAGCCGTTGAAGATGACGTCGGTCATCGACTCGCCGCGCAGGTTCTTGGCCGAGCTTTCGCCCATGACCCAGCGCACCGCGTCGATGATGTTGGATTTGCCGCATCCATTGGGGCCAACCACGGCCGCCATGTTGCTGGGGAAGTTCACCGTCGTCGGATCGACGAACGACTTGAACCCGGCCAGCCTGATGCACTTCAGACGCATGGATCAGCTGGCCGCCAGGGCAGACAAAATGGACTGACAACTGCGCTCGGCGTACGCGGTGAGTACGTCGCGAATGCGCGTTAGGTCACGGGCGACCACAGCTTCCAGCAACTGGCCGAACAGGGTCAGGTATTCGCTCATCTCGGCCTGACGCTGATCCAGCGCCAGATAGTAGAAGCGGCTCATGGACGGTTGCAGGTTCTCGACGGTCTCTTCCAGGTACGGGTTGTTGGCGAAGGAATACGCCGCGCGCATCACGTTGAAGCTGTCTTCGACGAAGCTCTTCACATCGCCCCGCTCACAGCTGGCGATCAGACGTTGCTGAATTTGCAGGAACGGCGCCAGATCAAGCTCTTGCTCCCAACTTTTGGCCACCGCAAGGCCCAGCAGAATGTACAGCTCGCTCATCAGGGCGCACAGGCTCTGGATATTGTGCGGGGTGAGGATCGACACCTGAGCGCCACGGCGCGGCAGGATCACGATCAGATGACGGCGTTCGAGGATCAACAGCGCTTCACGCACCGAGCCGCGGCTGACGTTAAGCGCCTGCGTGACCTTCTGCTCCTGAATCCGCTCCCCTGGCTTTAGCTCGCCGCGAATGATCCGCTCGGCGAGGTGATGAGCGATCTGCTCAGCGAGGCTGTCCGGTGCCTTGAACGTCATTTCTTTCCTTTCAACCATTAGCTGCACACAAGCGGCGCAGTGTATCGCACTGGATACCTGTGGCGCAGGGCCATGTCACGGAAACTGGCACGAAATAAGCAAAACTTTGAGCGTCGCCACAGCGATTCATTGCAAGGGCATGCCGCCGTTAATCGGGTGGAGCAGAGAAATTTGATTTTCTTGACTTAAAGGTCAGATTTTAATTGACCCGATAGTCAGAACTGATAGATTCATCGACAGGTTCGATGACGAATTCCGCTACACCTTTTACGACAGCTTTCTATTACAAGAAGACGAGGCGCGACCCGTGATCCAGTTTTTGCTGAACCAAGAGCTGAAAACCGAGCATGCTCTGGACCCCAACATGACGGTGCTCAACTATCTGCGTGAGCATTTGCACAAATCCGGCACCAAGGAAGGCTGCGCCAGCGGCGACTGTGGCGCCTGCACCGTGGTGGTGGGTGAATTGAGCACCGACGACGATGGCCAGGATCATCTGAGCTATCGCAGCCTCAACTCCTGCCTGACCTTCGTGGCCTCGCTGCACGGCAAACAGTTGATCAGCGTCGAAGACCTCAAGCATCAGGGCCAGCTGCACGGCGTGCAAAAGGCCATGGTCGAGTGTCACGGTTCGCAATGCGGCTTCTGCACGCCGGGCTTCGTGATGTCGCTGTTCGCGCTGCAAAAAAACAGCACAGGGCCAGACACCGCTCAGGCCCACGAAGCCCTGGCCGGCAACCTGTGCCGCTGCACGGGGTATCGCCCGATTCTCGCCGCCGCCGAACAGGCTTGTGGTGCGCAACGCCAGCCCGATCAGTTCGATGCGCAAAAAGCGCGCACCATCGCTCGCCTCAAAGCCATCAAGCCTTCCGAGACCGCCGAGCTGAACAGCGGCGACAAGCGCTGCCTGGTGCCGCTGACCGTGGCCGATCTGGCCGACCTCTATGACTCCTACCCTCAGGCGCGCCTGCTGGCCGGCGGCACTGACCTCGCGCTGGAAGTCACGCAGTTTCACCGCGCCCTGCCGGTGATGATCTACGTCGGCAACGTCGCCGACATGAAGAAAATCGAGCACTTCGACGACCGCATCGAGATCGGCGCCGCCACTGCGCTGACCGACTGCTACGAAGCCTTGAGCAGCGAGTACCCGGACTTCGGCGAACTGTTGCACCGTTTTGCGTCGTTGCAGATCCGCAATCAGGGCACGCTGGGGGGCAACATCGGCAACGCCTCACCCATTGGCGACTCGCCTCCCCTGTTGATCGCCCTGGGCGCGAAGATCGTCCTGCGCAAAGGCGAGACAACGCGCACGTTGGCGCTGGAAGATTACTTCATCGACTACCGCGTCACCGCACGTCAGGAAAGCGAGTTCATCGAAAAGATCATCGTGCCCAAGGCCAATGCCAGACAGGCCTTCCGCGCCTACAAAGTGTCCAAACGTCTGGACGACGACATTTCGGCGGTCTGCGCAGCCTTCCGCGTGCAGGTGGAAAACGGCGCCATCGTCGACGCCCGTGCAGCGTTTGGCGGCATGGCGGCGATCCCGAAACGCGCGGCCCACTGCGAGAAAGTCCTGATCGGCCAGCCCTGGACCTCGGCCACAGTGGAGCGCGCCTGCGCAGCACTGGAGCAAGACTTCACCCCGCTGTCGGATTTTCGCGCCAGCAAGGAATACCGCTTGCTGAGCGCGCAGAACCTGCTGCGTAAATACTTCATCGAGCTGCAAACGCCACACATCGAGACTCGGGTGACCGCTTATGTCTAATCACGCCCCGCAAAAGACTCAAGAAGAACTGGTCGCCCTGTTTCAGCAAGACCTCACCTCGGGCGTCGGCCGCAGCGTCAAGCACGACAGCGCCGACAAGCATGTATCCGGCGAGGCAATCTACATCGATGACCGGCTCGAATTCCCCAATCAGCTGCACGTGTATGCGCGCATGTCGGACAGGGCCCACGCGCGGATCGTCAGCGTTGATGTGTCGCCGTGCTACGACTTCGAAGGCGTGCGCATCGCCATCACCCACGAAGACATTCCCGGCCTCAAGGACATCGGCCCGCTGCTGCCCGGCGACCCGTTGCTGGCCATCGACAAGGTCGAGTTCGTCGGCCAGCCGGTGATCGCTGTGGCCGCGCGCGATCTGGAAACCGCGCGCAAGGCGGCCATGGCCGCGATCATCGAATACGAGGACCTGGAACCGGTACTCGATGTAGTCGACGCCTATCGCAAGAAACACTTCGTGCTCGACAGCCACACCCACAAGCGCGGGGATTCGGTCACCGCGCTGGAGTCGGCACCCAACCGGATTCAGGGCACGCTGCACATTGGCGGGCAGGAGCACTTTTATCTGGAGACGCAGATCTCTTCGGTGATGCCCACCGAAGATGGCGGCATGATCGTCTACTGCTCCACGCAAAATCCCACCGAAGTGCAGAAGCTGGTCAGCGAAGTGCTCGACGTGTCGATGAACAAGGTGGTGGTGGACATGCGCCGCATGGGCGGTGGATTTGGTGGCAAGGAAACGCAAGCCGCGAGCCCCGCGTGCCTGTGCGCGGTGATCGCGCGCCTGACCGGTCAGCCGACCAAGATGCGCTTGCCGCGCATGGAAGACATGATCATGACCGGCAAGCGTCACCCCTTCTACGTCGAGTACGACGTGGGCTTCGACAACGACGGCCGCCTGCACGGCATTCAGCTGGAGCTGGCGGGTAACTGCGGCTGCTCGCCGGACCTCTCGGCCTCCATCGTCGACCGCGCGATGTTCCACGCCGACAACTCGTACTACCTGGGCGACGCGACCATCAACGGCCATCGCTGCAAGACCAATACCGCGTCGAACACGGCTTATCGTGGTTTCGGTGGCCCGCAAGGCATGGTCGCCATCGAGGAAGTGATGGACGCCATCGCCCGTCATCTGGGCAAGGACCCACTGGCCGTGCGCAAGGCCAACTACTACGGCAAGACCGAGCGCAACGTCACGCACTATTACCAGGAAGTCGAGCACAACATGCTCGAAGAAATGACCGCTGAACTTGAGCAAAGCTGCCAGTACGCCGAGCGGCGCAAGGCGATCATGGCCTATAACGCCAACAGCCCGATCCTGAAAAAAGGCCTGGCGCTGACTCCAGTAAAATTCGGCATTTCTTTCACGGCCAGCTTCCTCAATCAGGCCGGCGCGCTGATCCACATCTACACCGACGGCAGCATCCATCTTAACCATGGCGGCACCGAGATGGGCCAGGGCCTGAACACCAAGGTCGCGCAGGTGGTGGCCGAGGTGTTCCAGGTCAGCATCGACCGCGTGCAGATCACCGCGACCAACACCGACAAAGTGCCGAACACCTCGCCGACCGCAGCCTCCAGCGGCGCGGACCTGAACGGCAAGGCGGCGCAGAACGCGGCAGAAACCATCAAGCAACGGCTGATCGAATTCGCTGCGAAGCATTACAAGTGCGAAGAGGCTCAGGTCGAATTCCGCAACGGCCACGTGCGCGTCGGTGAGCAGGTGATCAGCTTCGACACCTTGGCGCAGCAGGCGTGGATGGGTCAGGTGTCGCTGTCGAGCACCGGCTATTACAAGACGCCGAAGATCTACTACGACCGCAGCCAGGCGCGGGGACGGCCGTTCTACTACTTCGCCTTTGGCGCGGCGTGTACTGAAGTGATCGTCGACACCCTGACCGGCGAATACAAAATGTTGCGTACCGACATCCTCCACGACGTCGGCGCCTCGCTGAACCCGGCCATCGACATCGGCCAGGTCGAGGGCGGCTACATTCAGGGCATGGGCTGGCTGACCACCGAAGAGCTGGTGTGGAACGCCAAGGGAAAGCTGATGACCAACGGCCCGGCCGGCTACAAGATCCCGGCGGTCGCAGACATGCCGGCCGATTTGCGGGTCAAGCTGGTGGAAAACCGCAAGAACCCGGAAGACACGGTGTTCCATTCCAAGGCCGTGGGTGAGCCGCCGTTCATGCTGGGGATTGCGGCTTGGTGCGCGATCAAGGATGCCGTGGCGAGTCTGGGCGATTACAGGCATCAGCCGAAGATCGACGCGCCTGCGACCCCGGAGCGGGTGTTGTGGGGGTGCGAGCAGATGCGCAAGTTGAAGGTGGCCAGGTCCGAGGCCGTCGGTGTGGCCCATGAGTTGACGGTTTCACCGGTTTAGAGGCCATAGGCGGTCGAAACCTGTGGGAGCGAATTGATTCGCGATGCAATGGATCAGACGACACAAAGGCGTCGGATGAACGGGCCTCTCGCGAATGAATTCGCTCTCACAGGATAGGGACCGGCCGAGAGAATTGCGGCGTTTGAACCGACGTCATCGTCGGATTGCCGCCCAGAATGAATTCGCTCTCACAGGGGTGCGTGACCAACCTGTGGGAGCGAGTTGATTCGCGAGACGATGCCACAGACAACATGGATTTTGATCGTCTGACTCGATCAGGAGAAACACATGAACAACTGGATCAGCGCCCTCGCCGAGTTGCAAAACCAGGGTGAAGCTTGCGTGCTGGTGACCATCATCGAGGAGCGTGGCTCGACGCCACGCAATGCGGGTTCGAAGATGGTGGTCAGCGCCGAGCGGATCTACGACACCGTGGGCGGCGGCCATCTTGAATACAAGGCCATGGAAATCGCCCGTGAGATGCTCGCCAGCGGCAGCCAGCAGACGCGCCTCGAACGCTTCAGCCTCGGCGCGAGCCTGGGTCAATGCTGCGGCGGCGTGAACGTGCTGCTGTTCGAACCCATGGGCCAGCCTCAGGCGCAGATTGCCGTATTTGGCGCAGGTCATGTCGGACGCGCCTTGGTGCCGCTTTTGGCCAGCCTGCCCTGCCGCGTGCGCTGGATCGATTCGCGGGAAGCGGAATTCCCGACACACCTGCCTGAAGGTGTGAGCAAAATCGTCAACGAAGAAGTGGTCGACGAGGTAGATAACCTGCCCGCTGGCAGTTATTGCATCGTCATGACCCATAATCACCCGCTCGATCTGGAACTGACCGCCGCGATCCTCAAGCGCGGCGACTTCACCTGGTTCGGGCTGATTGGCTCGAAGACCAAACGCGCCAAGTTCGAGCACCGCCTGCGCGATCGCGGCTTCGACCCGGCATTGGTGCAACGCATGCGCTGCCCGATGGGGCTGGCCGAAGTGAAGGGCAAGTTGCCGATGGAAATTGCCGTCTCGGTCGCCGCTGAAGTCATCGCCACTTACAACGCGAGCTTTGGTGAGCAAGGCGCATCCGCCAGCTCCGAACCCATTGCCAAGCTGATGCCGGTCTCCCGTCGCAGCCAGGCTCAATGAACATTTGAAGAACGAATTCTGAACATGACAACTGCAAAGAAAGCCTACCGCGCCGCCATCGTCCACAGCATCGCCGACCCTGCCGAGGTGGTGATCGAGGCGTCCTACGAGTATTTCGAAGACGGCCTGATGGTGGTCGAAAACGGCAAGATCGTCGCCGTCGGTCACGCAAAAGATTTGCTGAGCACCCTGGCCAGTGACATCGAAGTGGTGAGTTACAAGGACGCGCTGATCACCGCCGGTTTCATCGACACCCACATCCATTTGCCGCAGACCGGCATGGTCGGTTCCTACGGCGAGCAGTTGCTCGACTGGCTCAACACCTACGTCTTCCCTGTCGAGCGCCAGTTCGCAGATCCTGCACACGCCGCTGAAGTGTCTGACATCTTCATCCAGGAATTGCTGCGCAACGGCACCACCACCGCGCTGGTGTTCGGCAGTCGCCACAAGGAGTCGGTGGAGGCGTTCTTCACCGCGGCCGAGAAGCTCAACCTGCGCATGATCGCCGGCAAGGTGATGATGGATCGCAACGCCCCGGACTATCTGGTGGACACCGCCGAATCCAGCTACGTCGACAGCAAGGCGCTGATCGAGCGCTGGCATGGCAAGGGTCGTTTGCACTACGCAGTCACACCTCGCTTCGCACCGACCAGCACGCCAGAACAACTCGCCCTCGCCGGCCAGTTGCTGACCGAATACCCCGACCTCTACATGCAGACCCACATCAGCGAAAACCTCAAGGAAGTCGAGTGGGTCAAGGCACTGTTCCCGGAGCGCAAGAACTACCTGGACGTTTACGACCACTTCAAGCTGCTGGGTGAACGCTCGGTGTTTGCCCACGGCGTGCACCTGTGCGACGAAGAGTGTGAGCGCCTGGCGGAAACCGGCTCAGCCATCGCCTTCTGCCCCACGTCCAACTTCTTCCTGGGCAGTGGCCTGTTCAACCTGCCGATGGCGGAAAAGCACAACGTCAATGTAGGACTGGGCACTGACGTGGGCGGCGGCACCAGCTTCTCGCTGCTGCAGACGCTGAACGAGGCCTACAAGGTGATGCAGCTGCAGGGCGCCAAGCTGAGCCCGTTCAAGTCGCTGTACCTGGCGACGCTGGGTGGCGCGCGGGCGCTGCGTCTGGAAGACAAGATCGGCAACCTGCATGCCGGCACCGAGGCGGACTTCGTGGTGCTGGACTTCAACGCCACGCCGCTGCTGTCCTATCGCATGAAACAGGCGACCAGCATCGAAGAGCAGCTGTTCGTGCTGATGACGCTGGGGGATGACCGGACGGTGAGCGAGACGTATTCGGCGGGGGTTTTGGTGCATAAGCGCTGAGGGAAGCGCTCGATTTCGAATTAAACACAAAACCCTTGTAGGAGCTTGCGGAGGTTACGACGGTGCGGGCCGCGATCGGACGAAAGCGATTTGTCTGACACACCGCTTCGCCAGCGTCGTAACCTCCGCAAGCTCCTACAGGTATTGGGTACGCCGCAGGATTTGCGGCGAGCCTGTCAATCAAACCGCCGTACTGCGTCCCGGCTTTTTCTTGGGCAGCATCAGGTGCGAGAACACCGCGTGCAGGTCGTCCGAGGCGCTTTCTTCGTCGAGGTTGAGCTTGCTGTCGATGTGATCCATGTGGTGCATCATCAGGTTCACCGCCAGCGCCGCGTCGCGAGCTTCGATGGCGTCGATCAACTGGGTGTGTTCATCGTAGGAGCAGTGCGAGCGGTTGCCGCTTTCGTACTGGGCGATGATCAGTGAGGTCTGCGACACCAGGCTGCGCTGGAAACTCACCAGCGGGGCATTCTTCGCCGCCTCCGCCAGCTTGAGGTGGAACTCGCCGGACAGACGAATACCCGCCCCGCGATCCCCTCGGGAAAAACTGTCGCGCTCGTCGCTGACCATCTTGCGCAGTTCGAGCAATTGCTCAGGGGTCGCGTGTTCGACTGCAAGTTCGGTGATCGCTTTCTCGACCATGCGTCGGGCGAAAAACACTTGCCGCGCTTCTTCAACGCTTGGGCTGGCGACCACCGCGCCGCGATTCGGACGCAGCAGCACCACGCCTTCATGGGCAAGACGTGACAGCGCGCGACGAATGATGGTGCGGCTGACCCCGAAGATTTCGCCCAGGGCTTCTTCGGACAGTTTGGTGCCCGGCGCCAGGCGTTGCTCGAGGATCGCCTCGAAAATATGTGCGTAGACGATATCGTCCTGGGTGCCGCTACGGCCCGCCTTGGCGGCGCGTGGCTGTTTCTTGAGGGGTTGCAACTGATCGTTCATGGGCACTCGTAAGAACTGAATCCGGCGCTGGGGCCGTGCCGTAACTGCTGATGACAAGCGGCTGTTGGTGAAACCAATAGCAGATATCCGTGCAAAGTCACAGTAAAAGTAATGGCGCATTGTACACAGTGCACAGCGGCTGAACAGATTTCCGCTATTGCTCGCGTTATGCACACAATCCCGGAAATCCGTTCGACAAAATCAAAAACATTATTTGCATTTTTTGTATACAAAAGGATAATTCGCTCGTGCACGTTCCTGACCTTTCAGTCAACAAATTGACCGACGGTCGACTCGCTACAAAGAGCAGTTACCGGCTCTGAAAAAAACAACAAAAACGTCCCGAGGATTTCACTGTGGAAAGTCGCAAAACCGAAGCCACGCCGCTCGATGCCACGCCAGCCAAAGCCACTTATGCCCAAAGCAGCACGTCACGCACGGGGCTGCTTGAGCGCATCTTCAAGCTGAGCCTGCACGGCACCACCGTTCGAACCGAGCTGTTGGCGGGACTGACGACCTTCATCACCATGGCTTACATCATCTTCGTCAACCCCAACATCATGGCCGACGCGGGCATCGACCACGGCGCAGCATTCGTCGCCACCTGCATCGCCGCTGCGCTGGGTTGCCTGCTGATGGGCCTGTACGCCAACTGGCCGGTAGGCCTTGCACCCGGCATGGGGCTGAACGCGTTTTTCACCTACACCGTGGTCGGCACCATGGGTTACAGCTGGCAGACGGCGCTCGGCGCGGTGTTCATCTCGGGGCTGATTTTCATGGTCCTGACCCTCTCGCGCATCCGCGAATGGCTGCTCAACAGCATCCCGGTGAGCCTGCGTTTTGCCATGGGCGCGGGCGTTGGCCTGTTCCTCGGGCTAATCGGTCTGAAAACCGCCGGTATCGTGGTCGACAGCCCTGCCACCCTGATCAAGCTCGGTTCGCTGCGTGAGCCTGGCCCACTGCTGGCCGCGATCTGCTTTCTGATGATTGCCGTGCTCAGCTACCACCGCGTGTTCGGCGCGATCCTGATCAGCATCATCACCGTGACCCTCGCTGGCTGGGGCCTGGGCCTGGTGCACTACAACGGCATTTTCTCCACCCCGCCGAGCCTGGCGCCGACCTGGATGGCCATGGACATCGCCGGCGTGTTCAACGTCAGCATGATCAGCGTGGTGCTGGCCTTCCTGTTTGTGCACATGTTCGACACCGCAGGCACCCTGATGGGCGTTGCGCAACGCGCGGGCCTGGTCAACGACGACGGCCGCATCGAAAACCTGTCCCGCGCGCTCAAGGCCGATAGCGCGTCGAGCGTGTTCGGTGCGATGGTCGGTGTGCCGCCAGTGACCAGTTACGTGGAAAGTGCGTCGGGCGTGGCCGCAGGGGGTCGTACCGGATTGACCGCCGTGACCGTTGGCGTATTGTTCGTCGCCGCGATGTTTTTCGCCCCGCTGGCCGGCATGATTCCCGCTTATGCCACGGCAGGTGCGCTGATTTACGTGGCCATGCTGATGATGGGCGGCATGGCCCACATCGAATGGGACGAGGCCACCGACGCGATCCCGGCGATCGTCACCGCGATCATGATGCCGCTGACCTTCTCGGTCGCGGACGGGATTGCCCTGGGCTTCATCACCTATGTCGTGCTGAAGGCTGGCACCGGGCGTCACAAGGAGATTTCAGTGAGCCTGTGGGCGCTGTGTGCGATCTTCATTGCCAAGTTTGTGTTTTTGTAAGCCCGTATGAATACCCAACTGTAGGAGCGTGCTTGCCCGCGATGCGTCATTTCAGCCAAGGATCTGGTGACTGCAAGAACGCAATCGCGGGCAAGCGCGCTCCTACAAGAGCTCTAACATCAACGCCGGAAGGCGTTTTTGCTTTTCTGATGGTCGACAAGGAGAACACCGCATGACCCTGGAAACCTGGCTGCTGTTCAGTGGCGCCGCGCTGGTGGTGATTCTGATCCCGGGGCCGCTGTCCCTGCTGATGATCGGCAACAGCCTGAACTACGGCCTGCTGCGTTCGTACCCGGCATTTCTTGGCGGGGTCTGCGCCTCGATCTGCCTGCTCAGCGCCTCGGCCCTGGGCCTGGGCGCATTGCTGATGGCGTCGAAACAGCTGTTCAGCGCGTTGAAAATCGCTGGCGGCCTGTACCTGTTCTATCTCGCCTGGCAGAGCTGGAAGCAATCGCGCCAGCCGGCCGTTGGCGCAGACGTACCCGCCGCAGTGAGCGATCCGGGCTTCGCCGCGCTGTTCTGGCGCGCCTTTGTGCTCGGCGGCAGCAACCCGAAGGACATCCTGTTCTTCGCCGCGTTTCTGCCGCAGTTCCTCAAGGCTGATCAACCCTTCCTTGGCCAGTTGATCACCATGATCATCACCTGGACCGTACTGGATCTGGCCTGCAAATTGTTCTACGGCCTCAGCGCCCAGGGTGCCGCGCGCTACCTGCGCACCGGCAAGGGCCAGAGTTGGTTCAACCGAATCAGCGCGGGCCTGTTCGGTGGCGCCGGTACGGCGGCGCTGCTCAGTCATTGATGCGTTGAATGCCGCTGCCACCTAACGGCAGCGGCCTGTCCCTCACGCTTCGGCCAGGCGCTGCACAAACACCTGCGCACCGGCCCAAGCGCTGCCGCTCCTGACACCCCGACCCACTTCACCAGACGCCCCTGACGGTAGTGCACGAAGTCCCACGCCGGCACAGGCCCTGCGGTACATAACTATCGGGCAAAAAAAAAGCCCGCAGTGTGGGCGGGCAAGAGGAACAGGGGCATAGCAATGATGAGGGTGGAACGTGTTGCTCAGCTGCCGCGATAGGTGGAATAGCTGTACGGCGAAATCAGCAGCGGGACGTGGTAGTGATCCTGTTCGGCGTCGATGCCGAAACGCAGCACCACTTCGTCGAGAAATGCCTGATCACCCAGCTTCACACCCTTGGCGCGGTAGTAGTCACCGGCGCTGAATTGCAGCTGGTAGACACCCGAACGGTAATCATCGCCCTGTAACAAGGGGGCGTCGCAGCGGCCGTCGCTGTTAGTCAGGGTGTCGGCGATCTTTTCCAGGCGATCGCCTTCGACCCGATACAGGGCAACGCGGATCGCGCTCCCCGGGCAGCCGTGCGCGGCGTCCAGCACGTGTGTGGTCAGTCGTCCCATGGCTTGTCGGAGCCTCTTGTCTGATTTGAGGAAAAGGTCGCACTCTTTCGGTGCCTGTCAGGCCCTGCAGAAATACGAGTGACGAGCGATTAAGACACTTTTCGGAAAAGTTGTACACAATAAAAATCACTTTTCTTGAACAGCTATTCCAACATCCCGGAAAAACCTTGAAGTGGCGGGTCTTGCGGAATGTATTGAGGTTTTTCCGCAGTTCCTGACCACTCAGGCAAGTTTCTTGCAGCGGCGTCTGTCATCACAAAAGCGAAAAAACAGGCTTACAAATCGCGAATAAAGTTGTATACAATCGATCCATCGCAGCGGCAGTGCCCCATCACGATCACCCGCGTTGCACGATCAGTGACAGCCACCGCCACAGACAACACGTAGATAAGGAAGATTGCAGTGAGCGCCGACTATCCACGCGACCTGATCGGTTACGGCAGTAACCCGCCCCACCCCCGCTGGCCAGGCAATGCCCGTATCGCGTTGTCGTTCGTACTCAATTACGAAGAGGGCGGCGAACGCAACGTGCTGCACGGCGACAAGGAATCCGAAGCGTTCCTGTCCGAGATGGTCGCCGCCCAGCCGCTGCAAGGCCAGCGCAACATGAGCATGGAGTCGCTGTATGAATACGGCAGCCGTGCCGGCGTGTGGCGCATCCTCAAGCTGTTCAAGCAATTCGACATCCCGCTGACCATCTTTGCGGTGGCCATGGCCGCCCAGCGTCACCCGGACGTGATCCGCGCGATGGTCCAGGCCGGTCACGAGATCTGCAGCCACGGCTATCGCTGGATCGACTACCAGAACATGGACGAGGCCCAGGAGCGCGAGCACATGCTCGAAGCGATCCGCATCCTCACCGAACTCACCGGCGAGCGCCCACTGGGCTGGTACACCGGTCGCACCGGCCCCAACACCCGTCGTCTGGTGATGGAAGAAGGCGGTTTTCTGTATGACTGCGACACCTACGACGACGACCTGCCCTACTGGGAGCCGAACAACAGCACCGGCAAGCCGCACCTGGTGATTCCGTACACACTGGACACCAACGACATGCGCTTCACCCAGGTCCAGGGCTTCAACAAGGGCGACGACTTTTTCGATTACCTCAAAGACGCCTTCGACGTGTTGTACGCCGAAGGGGCCGAGGCACCGAAAATGCTCTCTATCGGCCTGCACTGCCGTCTGATTGGCCGTCCTGCGCGCCTGGCGTCGTTGCAGCGTTTCCTTGAATACGTCAAAGGTCACGAACAGGTGTGGTTTGCCCGCCGCGTCGAGATCGCTCGCCACTGGCACGATGTGCACCCGTTCGAAGGAGCTGCCAAATGAGCCGTTTCCAGACCCTGACGCCCTCCTCTCTCAATCGCGAAGACTTCGTCAAAGCCTTCGCCGACATCTACGAGCATTCGCCCTGGGTCGCTGAAAAAGCCTATGACCTGGGCCACGGCAGCGACATTGACGACGTCGACACCCTGCATGCCCGTATGAGCGACATCCTGTTGAGCGCCGATCATGCCACGCAACTGGCGCTGATCAACGCTCACCCGGATCTTGCCGGCAAAGCCGCCGTGCAAGGCCAACTCACCGAAGCCAGCACGAATGAACAGGCTGGCGCCGGTATCCACCAATGCACGGCTGAAGAGTTCGCACGCTTCACCGAGCTGAACGACGCCTACAAAGCCAAGTTCGCGTTCCCCTTCATCATGGCGGTAAAAGGCAGCAACCGGCATCAGATTCTCGCGGCTTTCGAAACGCGCATTCACAATTCGGCCGAAACCGAATTCGCCTGCGCCCTGGCCGAGATCAACAAGATCGCGATGTTCCGACTGCAAACCCTTTGAGCCCTGACCATCCCCACGCCCATTACCAAAGGCAGACAAAAAGAATGAAAGCTTACGCCGTACCCTTCGAAAAATTCGTCAACCTGGCCGACGCCCGTCTGGGCACCAAGATCATTTCCGTGACCGACGACTGGTTCGCCGACGCCAACCGCCTGTTCCAGCCCACCCCTGCGGTGTGGAAGGAAGGCGTGTTCGATGACAACGGCAAATGGATGGATGGCTGGGAATCGCGCCGCAAGCGTTTCGAAGGTTATGACAGCGCGGTGATCCGCCTGGGCGTGGCGGGCTCCATCAAGGGCGTGGACATCGACACCTCGTTCTTCACCGGTAACTACCCGCCGTCTGCCTCGCTGGAAGCGTGTTTCCTGGCCTCCGGAGAGCCGGACGAAAACACCGTGTGGACCGAAGTGCTGCCAGCTGTGGAACTCAAGGGCGACAGCCACCACTACCACGAGATCAGCGACGCCAAGGCCTACAGCCACCTGCGTTTCAACATCTACCCGGACGGCGGCGTGGCGCGTCTGCGCGTGTACGGCGTGCCGCACCGCGACTGGACGGCGGTTGGCGACAACGAGCAAGTGGACCTCGCTGCAGCCCTGAACGGCGGTCGCGCCCTGGCCTGCTCGGACGAGCACTTCGGCCGCATGAGCAACATCCTGAACCCGGGCCGTGGCATCAACATGGGCGACGGCTGGGAAACCGCGCGTCGTCGCACCCCTGGCAACGACTGGGTCATCGTCGCGCTGGGCCATGCCGGTGAAGTCGAGCAGATCGTCGTCGATACCCTGCACTTCAAGGGCAACTACCCGGACAGCTGCTCGATCCAGGGCGCGTTCGTCAAAGGCGGCACCGACAGCCAGATCGAAACCCAGAGCCTGTTCTGGCGCGAACTGCTGCCAAGCCAGAAGCTGGAAATGCACGCCGAACACACCTTCGTCGAGCAGATCAAGGCGCTGGGCCCAATCACCCACATCCGCCTGAACGTGTTCCCGGACGGTGGCGTGAGCCGGCTGCGCGTTTTGGGCAAAGTCTCCAGATAAACACATGGCCCTGTAGAAGCGCGCTTGCCCGCGATGACATTGTGTCAGCCAACATCCATGGCGCAGACCGATCGCAATCGCGGGCAAGCGCGCTCCTACAGGTTGATTTCAACTTTTTGAACAGAAGACCCCGCATGCGCACACTGATTATCGAGCCGTTGACCAAAGAAGCCTTCGCCCCTTTCGGTGATGTCATCGAAACCGATGGCAGCGATCATTTCATGATCAACAACGGCTCGACCATGCGCTTTCACAAGCTGGCGATCGTTGAAACGGCCACGCCGGACGATAACGCGATCATCAGCATTTTCCGCGCCGACGCGCAGGACATGCCGTTGACCGTGCGCATGCTGGAGCGCCATCCGCTGGGCAGCCAGGCTTTCATTCCGCTGCTCGGCAACCCTTTTCTGGTCGTGGTCGCGCCATTTGGCGATGTGCCTGAACCAGAGTTGACCCGCGCCTTCATCACCAATGGCAGGCAGGGTGTTAATTACCATCGCGGCGTCTGGCACCACCCGGTGCTGACGATCGAAAAGCGGGATGACTTCCTGGTGGTTGATCGCAGTGGCAGTGGCAATAACTGCGATGAGCATTTCTTCGAAGAGAGTCAGCTGATGATTCTCGATCCCCACTAATAAGAAGGGCCTAAGCGTCCGCCAGTGACGACAGGCAAACGGTAAAGACTGTGGCTGCACATCTGATGGAATGGCTGAATCTGGGCGTGCGCTGGATTCACATGATCGTCGGGATCGCCTGGATCGGCGCATCCTTTTACTTCGTCTGGCTGGAGAACAACCTCAACCGCGCCAACCCCCGTGACGGTCTGTCCGGTGACTTGTGGGCGATCCACGGCGGCGGTATCTACCACCTGGAGAAATACAAGCTGGCCCCACCGACCATGCCGGACAACCTGCACTGGTTCAAATGGGAAGCCTACTGGACCTGGATGTCGGGCATCGTGCTTCTGTGCATCGTGTTCTACTCCAATCCGACCCTTTACCTGCTGGCCCCCGGCAGCACCCTGAGCGGCGGCGAAGGCATCGCCATCGGTGTCGGCGCGTTGATCGCCAGCTGGTTCATCTACGATCTGCTCTGCGACTCGCCGCTGGGCAAGCGTCCCGGCCTGTTGGGTCTGGTGCTGTTCGTGCTGATCATCGGCGCCTGCTACGGCTTCACTCAGGTGTTCAGCGGTCGTGGTGCGTACCTGCACACCGGTGCGATCATGGGCACCATCATGGTCGGCAACGTGTTCCGCATCATCATGCCCGCCCAGCGCGCGCTGGTGGCAGCCATCGAACAGAACCGCACGCCGGACCCGACCCTGCCCGCCAAAGGCCTGCTGCGTTCGCGTCACAACAACTACTTCACCCTGCCGGTGCTGTTCATCATGATCAGCAACCATTTCCCGAGCACCTATGGCAGTCAGTACAACTGGCTGATCCTGGCCGGGATCGCGGTGTGTGCGGTGGTGGTGCGTCACTATTTCAACACCCGTCACGACAGCAACCGCTTTGCCTGGGCTTTGCCGGTTGGCGCACTGGGCATGATTTGCCTG
The DNA here is from genome assembly GCF_059421985.1 of Pseudomonas sp. GW821-FHT02A11. Classification (NCBI taxonomy): domain Bacteria; kingdom Pseudomonadati; phylum Pseudomonadota; class Gammaproteobacteria; order Pseudomonadales; family Pseudomonadaceae; genus Pseudomonas; species Pseudomonas sp. GW821-FHT02A11. The sequence continues at coordinate 177,729 of NZ_JBWKWB010000004.1, read as the reverse complement.
GCGTATGTGACAGGCCCTGCGCAAATGCCTAAAGGCCCTGAAGTCGCCAAGATCGAGTACCAGCCATTGCCGGCCACGGCCATTGGCGGTCATCGCGCGGACGAGCCCAAGCCTGAAGTCGCGCCCGCACCTGCTCCTGCGGCGGCGCCAGCACAAGCCAGCAACGCCGGCGGCGTGGACTTCGAGAAGGTGCACAGCGTGATTCAGGAGCGCTGCGCGGTCTGCCACTCGGCCAAACCGACCAGCCCACTGTTCAGCAGCGCACCGGCCGGAATCATGTTCGACACCCCGCAACAGATCCAGCAGCTGGCCCCGCGCATCCAGGCCCAGGCCGTAACGGCGCAAATCATGCCGCTGGGCAACATCACCCAGATGACTCAGCAGGAGCGTGATCTGCTGGGGCAATGGATTGACAAGGGGGCGCAGACCAACTGAGGTAACAGGCCCCGATTTCCGGGCCTGACGAAACACCCTGTAGGAGCGCGCTTGCCCGCGATAGCTGTGCCATTCATGCCCATGACACATCGCAATTCGCGGGCAAGCGCGCTCCTACAAAAGCAGCATTACCCAGACGCATAAGATCCACCGCCCAGCCGCAACGGGCGTACTCAAAAATAAGAACAAATGAGGTGTTGCATGTCCGAGTCAACTCACGCGCGCATCCCTGCTGCGCCACCACGACAGCCCCTGCCACTGATGCAACTGATTCTGGTGGGCCTGCAACACGTCCTGTTGATGTACGGGGGTGCCGTTGCGGTGCCGCTGATCATCGGCCAGGCCGCTGGCCTCTCCCGAGAAGAAATCGCCTTTTTGATCAACGCCGACCTGCTGGTCGCCGGTATCGCCACGGTCGTGCAGTCGTTCGGCATCGGCCCGCTGGGCATTCGCATGCCGATCATGATGGGGGCAAGCTTTGCCGCCGTCGGCAGTATGGTCGCCATGGCCGGCATGCCAGGCGTGGGCCTGCCGGGGATCTTCGGCGCGACCATCGCTGCCGGCTTCTTCGGCATGCTGATTGCGCCATTCATGTCGAAAATCGTGCGCTTCTTCCCACCTTTGGTCACCGGCACGGTCATCACCTCCATCGGCCTGTCGCTGTTCCCGGTCGCCGTAAACTGGGCAGGCGGCGGCAGCAAGGCGGTGAGCTTCGGCGACCCGCTGTACCTGGGCGTGGCGGCGCTGGTGCTGCTGACCATCCTGCTGATCAACCGTTTCATGCGCGGCTTCTGGGTCAACATTTCGGTGCTGATCGGCATGGGCCTGGGCTACATCCTGGCGGGCTTCATCGGCATGGTCGACTTGAGTGGCCTGGCCGGGGCCGACTGGGTCAAGGTGGTCACGCCGCTGCACTTCGGCATGCCGACCTTCAGCCTCGCGCCGATCCTGTCGATGTGCCTGGTGGTGGTGATCATCTTCGTCGAATCCACCGGGATGTTCCTGGCGCTGGGCAAGATCACCGACCGCGAAGTCAGCCCGGGCATGCTTCGCCGCGGCCTGCTGTGTGACGCGGCGGCCTCGTTCCTGGCCGGTTTTCTCAACACCTTTACCCACTCCTCCTTCGCCCAGAACATCGGTCTGGTGCAGATGACGGGCGTGCGCTGCCGTTCGGTGACCATGGTCGCCGGGGGGTTTCTGGTGCTGCTGAGCCTGCTGCCCAAAGCCGCGTACCTGGTGGCGTCGATCCCTCCTGCTGTATTGGGCGGTGCGGCGATTGCCATGTTTGGCATGGTCGCAGCCACCGGCATCAAGATTCTCCAGGAAGCCGACATCGCTGACCGCCGCAACCAGTTGCTGGTCGCCGTCAGCGTGGGCATGGGCCTGATCCCGGTGGTTCGGCCGGAGTTCTTCAGCCAGTTGCCACACTGGATGGGGCCCATCACCCACAGCGGCATTGCCATGGCGACCTTGAGCGCCGTGCTGCTGAACCTGCTGTTCAACGTGCTCGGCGGTGCCGAACGCGCGGCCATGGCAGGGCCTGCGCACTCGCACTGACAAACCTGCCCTGTTTTCGACTCGGGTGCTCCGTCGCGGAGCACTTGAGGACTGCTGCGCGAGTCAGTATCCTCCGCCGCCGCTTCGCCGTAGCTCGAAAAACAGGGTCTGACCACCACCGCAATAATTCTGACTGACCGGACAACTAACCGATCAGCGACTGCATCCTCGAAAAGGCAACAGAAAACACCCCAATCGACTGTGTTCACCACAGCCGACGAAACTTTTTCGTCTTTTTTCAGGGTCTTGGCGCAGCTCTTGCTAACTAGGAAACGCCGCAATTAGTTGACCAAATGGACAACTAAATCAGCGAAAACAAAGGCGCCGAAACAGAGCGTCAATCACCGCAACAACGACTTATAAACCAAGGGAGTCACCCATGAACCGCACGCTTTCCAGCCTGATGGCCGCAGGCACCCTGCTTGCCGCCACCCCGGCGATGTCCGGCGACCTGCTGCAGTGGCAGAGCAACAGCCTGACCTACCTCTATGGACAGAACTTCGAGGTCAACCCGGATACTCAACAGACGTTCACCTTCGAACACGCTGATGGCTGGAAATACGGCGACAACTTCCTGTTCGTCGATAACATCTTCTACAACGGCAAGAAAGATTCAGGCGTGGGCAACAACACCCTGTACGGCGAGTTCTCCCCTCGCCTGTCGATGGGCAAGATCTTCGACCAGAAATTCGAACTGGGCCCGATCAAGGACGTGCTGCTGGCCGGCACTTACGAGTTTGGCGAAGGTGATGTGGAGTCCTACCTGATCGGTCCTGGTTTCGACTTGAACATCCCGGGCTTCGACTACTTCCAGCTGAACTTCTACAAGCGCTACAACGAAGGTCATCGTGCCGGTTACGGCGCCTGGCAGATCACCCCGGTGTGGTCGTACACCATTCCCGTGGGCAAGTCCGACATCCTGATCGACGGTTTCATGGACTGGGTGGTGGACAACAAACAGTCCAACACCAAAGGCGACTACCACTCCAACCTGCACTTCAACCCGCAGATCAAATACGACCTGGGCAAGGCGATGAACCTGCCGGAGCGGCAGCTGTACGTAGGCATCGAGTATGACTATTGGACCAACAAATACGGGATCAATGACACGCGTTATTTTGATACTGATCAGAACACGGCGAGTTTGTTGGTGAAGGTGTTTTTCTAAGAGCGTGAGGCGTGCGGGTGATTGACTCGCACGCCGATGTGCTCATGACCTCAACGGCCATTGGTTCGTTGAGCCAGCAACTGACGCCCACGTGCTTGATAAAAGCTATAAGCGGACTCAACGATACTGTCCGCGTTCCGCGAGGCCATTACCGAAGCTATGTGGGGGTTCGCATTAAACGCATCAATAGCCGAGGGCAGATCCTTCACAGTTGAGCGTCGATGGTGCAAGACCCGTACGTGCTCCAAGAACTGCGACTCTGAACTTTCCGATATCTGGATATAGCTGAGTGTCAGCTTTCCATTAACGATAGCCTCTGAGATAGCAGACTCCCCTCCCCCCACCAAATGATCTCCTAAAGCTTGCGCCGAGTTTGTATCCAGATAAAAATTATCTTCACTTTCCACGCCTGAAAGCGATTCGAATCCACTCACCATAGCTAAATGAGTCATCTCGTGGGCGATTGTCTTGGGCAAATCTGATGATTCGAGCTTATCAACATTCAAGAAAATACGGCCATGAGGATCGTCGGGTAGCACACTTGCAAGTTCTTCGGTGTCGTAGGGAATAATCCCTGCAAACTTCCCATATCCTTTTTCGCTTCGATAGGCTGACGTCAACGCTTGGGTTTTTGCCCAATCGCGCACCACGCCAGGCATCGCTTGTTCGTGATAATAGCCAAAATACTGACGACTGATATTGGAGGAGTTCCAGCCCAAATCTTGGGCAGCGGCAATTGCACCAGAGAAGACTTCGTCGTTTCTGGCTAGCGCGAGCCTTATACATCTGGCCTCGTCAGGATAAAGCGTCTGCAACTCGGCCAGATCTCTCCAGACGAAGGTATCCCCGTCGTGCTCCATTTCTTTTTCGAAGGAATCGTTCATACCCTCATAAACCCAACCGTTTATTTCGACCTGAGTGATAGGGTTATTCCCGACAAATCCATACCGGTTCAACCCCTGAACATCCCCCGCTGGATCCGGATTAACCCAACGCTGCAACCACGGCGCGTAATACCGGAAGCCATAGTAATAAAGTCCCGATGCATCCCGCTCTTTGCCCGAATAACGCACGGTCTTGTACTTGGCCTCAACAGCACTGCGCGATGCCCACCACGCGGTGCCGCCAAACGGGTAATAACCTTCGTGGCTGATCAACTTTGCATCTTGATCAAGTTCAAGGGTGGTTGAGCCCAAGTGATCAGTCAGGCTATAGCGCAACTGGTCATTCTCGATGCCATCGGGTTTGCCGGATTCCCAATGCAGCAGCTTCACGTAAAGGCGCCCCGCCTCTGCCGTGAGCACATGCCGCACTTCACCAGTGGCCTCGTTGCGATGAATTTCCAGCCCCGGCAAGTAACGCACCTCAGCCATCAATGTGCGGCTGCGCGCCTGACTGACACGTACTTTACGCACCCGCTGTCCCTCGCCGTCGTAGCGATAAAGCTCGCTGTCATCAGGCCCCTCCTCGCGCTTCACGGCAGTGACTTCACTCAGCTGATTTCGCGCATCCCAAGTCATTGTCTGACCCGGTTGCAGCATCTTCAGGTTACCGTTTGCGTCGAAGGCTTCAGCGATCTGGCTGTCATCCGGCAGCGTCCCGTCAGCCCGCTGGGGCAGGCTGCGGTTACTCGTCGAAGACACCGCCATGCGCCAGGTCTCGGCGCCTGAATGATGCCGAGCGAGCAGATTGCCGCCTGCGTCGTATTCAAAGCGCTGGGTGTAGTTGATCAGCTTGCCAGGGTCTAACGGCAGGGGGTGAAGGTCGGGCAACCCGGGCAAATGGGAAACCGGGGCGACTTCCCGTCCGGTGGCTTCGATGAGTTGATAGAGGCTGTCATAGACGTAGCGACTGACGGGATCGACGCGCTGATTCTTGAAAAACGAAGCCGGCTGCGCAGCATCTTCAACGCTCACCACGTTGCCAACCGGGTCGTAGCCGTAGTTCAGATCCTGCAGCACCTGCCCCTCGCCAGTCAGCGCCAACAGCCGGGTCAGCCGGCCGTCTGCCGGATTGTAAAAGGCAGTACTCACGACACCATTGCCTGCCACCTCCCGTTCGGCTGCGCCCATTGCGTTGTGGTGGATATCGCTCACCAAAACCTGAACCCTATCGCTGCCCGACGACTGAAGCGCCGTGCTCTCCAATGCGCCTGAGCAGGTGTACGCCAGCATCCGGCGATTTTCCTGGGCATCCGTCTGCGTTATGACATCCCCGCCAGCACTGACAGCACTCGTCGATAGATAGCGCTGCGCCTCAAGCAACAGGTCACGTTGCGAGGGCTCTTGCGGCCAGTCAACGCGGCCTGTCTGTGCAAGAAATCGCCGCGCTTGATGCAACACAGCGCCCGTCAGAGCGTACGCCGAAAACCACACAGAGCCCGCCGAATCGTCACGTCGCAGCAACGTGCCGCACTGGTTCTGCGCTGCCCATTGGGTGCTGGCGTCGCCATAGATGAACCGGTCAGACACCCGAGCGGGTTCGCCATCGAGCGTTTCGGCGATCGCCACAGGCCGCATCAATCCGTCGTATTCAACCGTCGTCAGCGTGCCCCGGCTGTCGCGGCTTTCCAGCGGTTGCCCCGCTTCGCCCAACAGCGTCAGCCGCCATCGCGCATCGACGTTGTCGGTCAACAACGGCTGGCCAGAGAGGCTGAAAACCGTACACGTCGAGGGTCGATCGAGGCGAGGGTCGGTGGTGGCGAAGAGGCGCCCCGCCGGGTCAAACCCTTGCCGGGTGATCCGCGGTTCGAGGATCGATTGCGCAGCTGCCCGGTAAAATTCGATGTGGCGAACGGGCAAACCGCGCGGGTCAGCCACGACGAGAATGGGGGTATGGGAGCAGAGATTCATGTACCGACGTCCGTGTCCAAGCCTTGATCAAAGGCTAGACACAAACGCGGCGTCACAGGCGTGCAGGTGACGTGCGGTCAGGCTGCGTGGTGTCGAACCGGCATTACGCGACGCTGAGCGGCACGTATGACTGACACCGCCTACACCCCCTATGGGAGCGAATTCATTCGCGATGTTCCCACGGCAACGGCTTGCCTGCCCTCACCTTGGCATTGAGGGTGCGCAGCAGGTCAAGGGGATCGGTGTCTTTCATCGCATGACTCTGTTCATCGACCCAATTCATGACCTGCTGACGATCAAGACCGGGCCTTGTGTGCAGGATTTCCACCAGCTGACGTTCGCAGTGCTGGGCATAGGCGACCACGCTGGAAAACAAAGGGCTGTTCATAACCGACACCTCGCCACCGAATACCCTAAAGGCCTTGAACAGGCGCCAGAATGTGTGTGCCTCGATACCACCGGCACACAATACCACCGGCCTGCACCTGGCTACAGTGGCCTTGGCCGCGGGCGGGCGCAAGACAGGCAAGGCGGCAATCTTGAGCCTGTTGCGAGCCCGGTGCTAACATTCGCCACCGCCGAACAGGCAAGGACATCCCGCTTTATGAGCAGCATCCGCGAGCGCAACAAAGAACTGATCCTGCGCGCAGCCAGTGAAGAATTCGCCGACAAGGGCTTCGCCGCCAGCAAGACCAGCGACATCGCCGCCAAGGCCGGTGTGCCCAAGCCCAACGTCTACTACTACTTCAAATCCAAGGAAAACCTCTACCGCGAGGTGCTGGAAAGCATCATCGAGCCGATCATGCAGGCTTCGACGCCGTTCAATCGCGAAGGGGTTCCGGCTGAGGTGTTGAGCGGCTACATCCGCTCCAAGATCCGCATTTCCCGCGACCTGCCCGCCGCCTCCAAGGTGTTCGCCAGCGAAATCATGCACGGCGCGCCGCACCTGACGCCAGAGCAGGTCGAGCAGCTCAACGGCCAGGCGCGGCATAACATCGAGTGTATTCAGGGCTGGATCGACGACGGCCTGATCGCACCGCTCGACCCTCATCATCTGATGTTCAGCATCTGGGCCGCGACTCAGACCTACGCTGACTTCGACTGGCAGATATCCACCGTTACCGGCAAGCCGAAACTGGACGACGCCGATTACGAAGCTGCCGCCCAGACCATCATCCGCCTGGTACTCAAGGGGTGCGAACCCGACCGCTGAGGGTCGGGATCAGTTGCTCGCGGTCTGCAACGCCTTGTCCACGCCGTCAAGCAACTGACCGAAGCTCCAGGGTTTGCGGATGAACGTCACAGCGTGCTGAACGCCGGAGCTTTCCGGCGTTTCGTGGCCGGACATGATCAGGATCGGAATCTGCGGCCATTTGTTGCCCGAGAGGTTGGCCAGATCCGCCCCGTTCAGGGTTCCGGGCATCAGAATATCGGTGAGCAGCAACGACACGCGGTCGGCGTGATCGTCCAGAAACCTGGCAGCCTCGTCGGCGCTCTCCAGGGCATGGGTGGTAAAACCCTCGTCGGCCAGAATTTCACACACGAAATCCCGAATGATCGACTCGTCCTCGACCACCAGAATGAGTCGTTGTTGTTGCTCTTTCGCTGCCATTTGCGCTGCACCCACCATAATTCTTTTCCCATTGCCTTCCCGGCCGGCCCTGTCCTGGACTCGGGTTGTTGTCGGTACTGTGAACGGCGCCAGCGCTGGAAATTCCATCAATCAGGGAGTTTTGCTTCAAACGGGTGTTCCAGAGGTCGCGAACGGGTACGTGGGGGTGCGATACGGGGGCTTTGCGCGGGCATAAAAAAACCCGCCGAAGCGGGTTTGTGCAAGACCGTCCAACTTCCTGTCGGCCGCCAATACCTTGGCAACGGTCGATCGTCCCTGATCCTGCAGCTTTCCGTCGCTGCAGTTGATGGATCCAATGTACTGCGCAAATGGGATCCAACATAGAGCCAAGTTCTCCTTTTCGTGTAAGCCTTTGACTACAGCGTTAATAATGTGACGCCACTTTTTAGACGGTTAGTTAATGGTCTACGACAATTCGGCCGTGTACGACGACTGGCTGGAGAAATACCCGTACCACGCTCAGGTTTGCCCGCGCCGCGCCGAGATGCTTTATGACAAGGATTCTTTAGACCGAGGGCGTTTGCGGTGCGATCCGGTGTCAGGCGAGCCGATCATCGAAACGGTTCGCGCCATAACAAGATCAATGAACGGAGTGACGGTCATGAATATGCGCAATCTCTCGATCAGCCGGCGTCTGTGGCTGATCCTCATCGTCGCTGTGTTGATGTTGTTCACGCTGGCGGTGGCCATGCTCAAGCAGATCCACGACGACCTCTACGACGCCAAAGCGCAGAAGACCATGCACGTGGTGCAGACCGCCAGCGGCCTGCTCGACTACTACCATGGGCTGGAAACCGCAGGCACCCTGACCCGCGAACAGGCCCAGCAACAGGCCATGGATGCCATCCGTGGCCTGCGCTATAACCAGACCGACTATTTCTGGATCAACGACCTGCGCCCTGTGATGATCATGCACCCGGCCAACCCCAAACTCGTGGGCCAGGACCTGTCAGGGGTGAAAGACCCCGACGGCTTCCAGGTCTTCAACGAGATGGTCACCCTGGCCAAAGCCAAGGGCGCCGGGATGGTCAACTACCGCTGGCCGAAACCTGGGGCAAGCGATGCGGTGCAGAAGACTTCCTACATCTCCCTGTTCACCCCCTGGGGCTGGATCATTGGCTCGGGGGTCTACGTCGATGACGTGCAGGCCGAGTTCCGCCAGCAGGTGATCAAGGCGCTGTCGATCAGCGCCGGGATCATTCTGGTCATGGGCCTGCTGCTGACCCTCATCGGCCGCAGCATCGCCGGGCCGCTGAAGACCACCGTCGAGGCCATGGCCAATATCGCCAGCGGCGAAAGCGACCTGACCCGCAGCCTGGAAACCCAAGGCAAGGATGAGATCACCCAACTGGCCACGCATTTCAACGCCTTCACCGACAAGCTGCGCCGGGTCATCACCGAGCTGCAATTGTCGGCGGTGGGTCTGGGCCAGGCCTCCAGTGAAATGGGCAGCAACGCCGTGCAGGCTCAGGAGCGTAGCCAGCAGCAATCGCTGCAGATGGAACAAGTGGCCACGGCAGTCAACGAGGTGACCTATGGCGTGCAGGACGTAGCCAAGAATGCCGAGCACGCGGCCAGCGAGATGCGCAACGCCGAGTCCCAGGCCCAGCAGGGCCAAGCGAACATCGACAGCAGCCTGAAGCAGATCGGCCACCTGTCCGGCACCATCGATCAGGCCGTGGAAGTGATTCGCACGCTGTCCAGCGAAAGCACGCAGATTGGCGGGGTGCTGGAGGTCATCAGCTCTATCGCCGAGCAGACCAACCTGCTGGCCCTGAACGCGGCGATTGAGGCGGCGCGGGCCGGCGATCAAGGCCGTGGCTTTGCCGTGGTGGCCGACGAAGTGCGCCTGCTGGCGCAACGCACGCAGAAATCCACCGCCGAGATTCAGGCGATGATCGAACGTCTGCAATCACACTCGGACGCCGCCGTGAAGGTCATCGGCGACAGCAGCCGTTCTTCGCAACTGACCATCGAACAGGCCAATCTGGCGGGCCAGAGCCTGACCTCGATCAGCCAGGCGCTGCGCAACCTCAACGGCCTGAATGCCTCGATTGCCAGCGCCACCCTACAGCAATCCCATGTGGTCGAGGACATCAACCAGAACGTCACCCAGGCCGCTCAGTTGTCCCAGAGCACGGCCGTCGCCGCCGAGCAATCCAGTGCGGCGAGCGCGCAACTCAAGGGTTTGAGCGAGCAATTGAACGGGCTGCTGCGCCAGTTCAGGGTCTGACCCCTTGCCTCTCAGGAGCCCGCCTCAGCGCGGGCATCCTTCCTGACGACACGCTGTGAACGTCTTTAACTGCTCGGCCCGCACTTTGGTGTGCTCGGCCAGGCACTGGGTCTGGGACAAGGGCCACAGGCTGCCGCCATCCTCGCGCTTGCCAACCTGATACAGGCAATCGGCATCGCGATAGGCGATCCACTTCTTCTGAGCGTCCTGCAGTTGTTTTTTACGGGCGGGGGTTGTCAGGTACGCCATCTGCGCCTTGTACTGCTTGTTAAGCTCGGCATCCAGCGCCGCGTACTCCTTGCCCGCGCATTGATTCATTGAGGCCTGGGTGGCATCGCAATCCTCGGCCTGTGCCGAGCAGCCAATGCCCAAAGCCATGAACATGCCCACCGCGATCATTGCGTAACGCATCGAAATCTCCCTGCTTGATGATTGACGGTTCTCAGACAGTAAAAAACCGGCCACTGCTGCCAGAGCCGGTTCTTTTTAACAGGTGCCCATCAATCCAGCATGCCGACATAACCTGGCTGCTGACGCACGCGCTCAAGCCAGGCCTGAATGGCCGGGAATTGATCCAGATCGAAGCCGCCCTGATGGGCCACGTGGGTGTAGGCGTACAGCGTGATGTCGGCGATGGAGAACTGCTCGCCGACCATGAACGGCGTGCGTTGCAGCTGCTGCTCCATGACTTTCAACACCCGGTAACCGCGTTTGTGCAGCGCGCGGTACTCTTCCAGGCGTTCATCCGGCAGGTTCAGGTAGAACTGGATAAAGCGCGCCACCGCGATGACCGGCTCGTGGCTGTATTGCTCGAAGAACTGCCATTGCAGCATTTGCGTACGCAGGCGCGGCTCGCTGAGCAGGTAAGGCGTGCCTTCGGCAAGGAAGTTGAGAATCGCGTTGGATTCCCACAAGTAGGTGCCATCGTCGAGCTCGAGCACCGGAATCTTGCCGTTGGGGTTCTTCGCCAGAAACGCTTCGGTTTCGGTCTCGCCCTTGAGAATGTCCACCGGGACCCATTCGTACTCTGCGCCCAGCAGGTTGAGCATCAGTTTGATTTTGTAGCAGTTGCCCGAGTTGTAATCGCCGTAAACCTTGTACATCTGCTTGCTCTCCCCTGGATGGTACGGTGATGCGTATGCGTACTGTATCAGGCCGCGCGCGCGGCTTGCGCCTGTCTGATGACGGCGGCCAGTCGTTGCAGCCCGTCGTCCAGTCGCGCCGGATCGATATGACTGAAGTTGAGCCTCAAATAACCGGGGTTGGCGTCCGGATCCGTGAAGAACGGCTCACCGGGCATGAACGCGACGTTCTGTGCCAGTGCGGTGTCGAGCAGCGTACGTGTGTCGAGTTTCTCCTTGAGTGTCAGCCAGAAAAACAGACCGCCCTGAGGGCTGTTCCACTGGGCCAGATCACTGAAGTGACGCTGCAACGCGGCTTCGAAATGATCGCGGCGGGTGCTGTAGAAATCCCGCAGCTCGACCAGATGCTTTTCGTACGGCTCGCTGCCGATCCACTGCAGGGCTTGCCACTGCCCCACACGATTGGTGTGCAGGTCGGCGGCCTGCTTGAGTTTGAGCAGGTGCGGGAACAGGTCTTTGGAAGCGATCAGGTAACCCACGCGAAGGCCAGGCATCAGGGTTTTCGACACGGTGCCGGTGTAGATCCAGCTGGCCTTTTTAAGACGGCTGACGATGGGGCGAGCGCTGCCGCCGTCGAAGGTGAGGTCGCGATAGGGTTCGTCTTCAATCAGGGTCACGCCGAATTCGTCGAGCAACGCTGCCACCGCATCCCGCGCCGACTCGCTGTAGCGCACGGCGGACGGGTTCTGGAACGTTGGGATCAGGTAGGCGAACGACGGGCTGTGCTGCTCCAGACGCTGACGCAGCACGGCGAGATCTGGCCCCTCGGCGAGCAGCGGCACGGTCAGGCAATCGGCGCCAAACAGTTGAAAAATCTGCAGCGCCGCCAGGTAAGTCGGACCTTCCAGCAGGATCTCGGTGCCCTTGTCGATGTACAGCTTGGCTGCAAGATCCAGGGTCTGCTGCGAGCCGCTGACGATCATCACCTGACTCGCCTCGCACGCGATGCCCAGCGCACGGGCCTGGGCCGCGAGCGCTTCGCGCAACTGCGGCTCGCCTTCGCTCATGCCGTACTGGCCGATGCTGCGCGGCATGTCCGCCCACTGGCTGTGGGGCAGCATGGTTTCTGCAGGCAGGCCGCCGGCGAAGGACATCATTTCCGGGCGCTGGGCGGCGGCGAGGATTTCGCGAATCAGGGAACTCTTCAAACGGGTCACGCGTTCAGAAAAAGCCATGAGATCACCACTGGCGGATACAATTGGAAATACGTCAAACTGGTTGACCGAAATTAAGACGCCAGACCTGGATACGTCAATATGCTTGACCTTAAAAATTCATCGACCCAGCAAATTGCCATGGAAGCGTTTTTCTTTGGCTACCAGGCCTTCACCGCCAAAGCCGACGAAATGCTCGATCGACGAGGCTTGAGCCGCGTGCACCAACGCATCGTGTTTTTCATCGCCCGCTATCCGGGTCTGAGCGTGAAGCAGTTGCTCAATGTGCTTGGTGTGAGCAAACAGGCGCTGAACACGCCGCTGCGTCAGTTGATCGAGATGGAACTGGTCCTCAGCGTCGCCCCCGAGGACGACAAGCGCAAACGCTTGCTGCAGCTGACGGCCGAGGGTGCGAAGTTCGAGCAATCCCTGCGCCGCGAGCAGGTGAAGCTGCTGCAGCGGGTCTTTGCCGAGGCGGGACGCGAAGCAGTGGATGGGTGGCTTGCGGTGAATCAGGCGTTGGGCAATACCTTGAATCGCGGCTGAAAATGCTCCTTTGGCGTAAAGCACACACATCCCTGTGGAAACTCTGTGATGACGGTAATCTTCTGTGGGATCGAATTCATTCGCGAGACGTCGGTACATTCACTAGCAAGGCATCGTGTGAAATGACGCATCGCGAATGAATTCGCTCCCACAGAGGTTCCTTCCCGACCGACACATCGCGTTTGCAGATGCAGCGTCTAAACGTCAGCTTTCGTGAGCAAGCTCACTCCCACACTGGTATGTGACTGCTGCACATTCGAGCGACTGATTTCAGGTTTGCAGGAGAACAAGACCCCACCGGAAACTGTGCCGATTAATGTGCGAGTGGCTGTATCGCAACGAACTGTGACGACTGCGTATAGGCTTGTTGATCTGTTCACATTGCCGTTCCAAGGACCGACCGCATGACTGACGCGACCCACACGCCGCTGCGCCCGCTGACCGACTCTTCACCCTCGGCCGTCGTGGCGGGCTTCATTGCGATGATGACCGGCGTCACCAGTTCGCTGGTGCTGATTTTTCAGGCCGGACAAGCCGCCGGGCTGACCTCGGGGCAGATTTCCTCGTGGATCTGGGCGCTGTTCATGGGCATGGCGATATGCAGCATCGGCCTGTCGCTGCGTTACCGGTCGCCGATCACGGTGGCCTGGTCGACACCCGGTGCGGCGCTGCTGATCGCAAGCCTGGGCCATGTGGCCTACCCCGAAGCCATTGGCGCCTTCATCACCAGCGGCTTGCTGGTGTTCATCTGCGGTATCACCGGCAGTTTTGAGAAACTGGTCAAGCGCCTGCCCACTTCACTGGCGGCAGCGTTGCTGGCGGGGATTCTGTTCAAGATCGGCAGCGAGATTTTCGTCGCCGCGCAACACCGCACCGGGCTGGTGCTGGGAATGTTCTTCACCTACCTGATCGTCAAACGCTTCTCTCCGCGCTACGCCGTGCTGGTCACGCTGCTGGTGGGCGTGGCGCTGTCGGCGATGCTCGGCATGCTCAACTTCAGCGGCTTCAACCTTGAAGTGGCGGTGCCGGTCTGGACCACGCCTTCGTTCTCCCTGGGCGCGACCATCAGCATCGGCATCCCGTTGTTCGTCGTGGCCATGACGTCGCAAAACATGCCCGGCATTGCGGTGTTGCGTGCCGATGACTATCAGGTGCCTGCCTCGCCGCTGATCACCGCCACCGGCCTGATCTCGATGCTCACCGCCCCGTTCGGCGCCCACGGCATCACCATGGCCGCTATCAGCGCGGCCATCTGCACCGGCCCCCATGCCCACGAAGACCGCAACAAACGCTACACGGCGGCGATCTGGTGCGGGCTGTTCTACGCCATCGCTGGCGTGTTCGGTGCGACCCTGGCGGCGTTGTTTGCGGCATTTCCGAAAGAGTTGGTGCTGTCGATTGCGGCGCTGGCGCTGTTTGGCTCGATCATCAACGGCCTGACCGTGGCAATGAGCGAACCCAGGGAGCGCGAAGCGGCGCTGATCACCTTCATGGTCACGGCGTCGGGGCTGACGCTGTTTTCCATCGGCTCGGCCTTCTGGGGGATTGTCGCGGGGGTGTTGACGTTGGTGATTCTTAACTACCGCAAATAACGGGCCGCACCGACTGTATCAGCGTCTGTCGACGATCCTGTTATAGCCTGAAATGCCCCACCATCCCCTTCAATTCCATCCCCAGCGATGCCAGTTGAATGCTCGACGCGGCATTGCCCTGCATCGCCAGCGCTGACTGATCGGCACTGGCACGGATGCTGGTGACACTGCGGTTGATCTCTTCGGCCACCGAGCTTTGCTCTTCCGCCGCGGCAGCAATCTGCTGGTTCATCTGCTGAATGAGCGACACGGCGGCGGCAATGCTGCCCAGCGCGCTTTCGGTCTGCAAGGCATCGGCCACCGCCAGCTTCACCAGCTCGCCGCTGCTTTGGATCTGCGCCACCGAGGCTTGGGCGCCGCTTTGCAGGCTGCTCACCAGACGTTCGATTTCTTCTGTGGACTGCTGCGTGCGTTTGGCCAGTGCGCGTACCTCATCGGCCACCACCGCAAAGCCCCTGCCCTGCTCGCCCGCTCGCGCTGCTTCGATGGCCGCGTTGAGGGCCAACAGGTTGGTCTGCTCGGCGACGCTCTTGATCACGCCCAGCACCTTGCCGATGTTCTGGATTTCCGCGCTGAGGCTCTCAATGCTGTCGCTCGCCGAGTTGGCCGAGGTCGCCAGTTGCTCGATGCGCTGCATGCTCTGGCGCACCACCGCCTGGCCGCTGTCGACCTTGGTGTCAGCAGTCTGCGCGGCCAGCGCCGCTTCTTCGGCGTTGCGCGCCACGTCGTGCACGGTGGCGGTCATCTGATTCATGGCCGTGGCCACTTGCTCGGTTTCTTCCTTTTGGGTGCTGACTTCCAGATTGGTCTGCTCGGTGACCGCCGAGAGCGAGTGCGCCGAGGTCGCCAATTGTTCGATCCCCGCTTGTAAACCGCTGACGATACCACTCAAGCCGGCGCCCATTTGCTGCATCGCCTGCATCAACTGGCCAATTTCATCCTTGCGTGTCACCTGCACGTTGCCGCTCAGGTCACCTGCCGCGATGCGCTGGGCGATGGCGATCACACTGCGCAGCGGCGCGACGATGATGCGGGTAATGACGAACGACGCGATCAGGCCGACGAACAGGGCCAGAATCGACGAGCCGATGATCTTCAGCGAGTTCGCTTGCAGCTCCCCGAGCACCGACTGATCTTCGGCGTCATAGGCCTGATTGACCTGCTGCACGACCGTCCTGGCATTGTTGGCCAATTGCTGGGAGACCTTGGCTTCGTCGGCCAGCAGGCCGGTGTACTCATTGAGTTTGTCGTTGAAATTGGTGATGTGGCCGCCGACTTCGGTCAGCACCGTGAGGTAGCCTGGGTCCTTGATCACGCTTTTCAGCTGGTCGGCCATTTCCTGGGCCTGCACAGCCTGCTCGATCTTGCCGGTCTTGGCCTCTTCGCCGGAGCCAGACTTGCGGCTCTTGTCCAGACGCACCCGCGCCTCGTCCATGGCCTGCATCATCAATTTGGAAATCTGGCTGATCTGGCCCGACTGCTCGATGAATTCCGAGCCCTGCTGGCCTTGGGAATCCTTGAGGTTGTAGGCGCCGTCGTCCGCCAGCCCGGCCTGCAGCACGTCGAGGTTGTTGGCGACGCTGGACACCGACCAACTGGCCATCTCCAGCGCCAAGTCCTTGCTCTGGCTGATGCTGACGAATTCGTCGAAGGATTTGCGATAGGCCGCCAGCGCCTGCTGCACGTCGCCCATCACCCGCTGATTGACTGCGGAGCTGGCCTTGAGCTGTTCGGCCTGCGCGTTCAGGGCGTCGAGACCGGCGTGCAGTTCATCGACGACCTTGGGGTCGCTGTGCAGCGCGTAATCCTGCTCAAGCAGACGCACGCGGTTGAGGCCCGAATTGAGTGCGGTCATTTCCTTGAGGCTGTCGAAATGCACGCTGATCGAGCGCAGCGACCAGACGCCGATGGCGGCAACCAGGGCCGTCAGCAGCAGGACGAGGACGAATCCGATACCCAGTTTCTTTGCCATTCCGAGATTGGCAAAACGCGATTGCACGGCCGAAATCATACGATCTTCCCCAATCACAGCTAAAAAGGCGCACACAACGAGGCCATGTTGATCAAGGCCATTCAATTTTCGTGCAGATTCGCAACGGCTCAGCGGCAAAACAAGAGTTTGACGTCGGAATAATGGCAAATAGCTACGCCAAGGTCGCTTCCAGAATGGTTATCGGCATATCCCAAATGTTCAACAGGGCCGCCGGTGCCGCTCGGCCCCGAAAACAGCGGGAATGCGACAGAAGGTAACGCGCCATGACAGAGCGAAACCGGGCGTTTTGGTGACACCTGTGCGCCGGTAACGCTCGTGTTCAAGGCCAATCAGCGAGTAGCTGGGGCGACGGTCAGCGTACCAGCGTCGGCGTCCAGCGTCGCCTGGCTGCCCAAGGCAACGGCCAGATTGCGGTCGCCATGGCCAATGGAGAGCCCGCCCAGCACAGGAATGCCTAAAGAGCCCAAGCGCTCGCTCAACACATCGGGCGGTCGGATGGCATTGTTGCCATGACCCGGCTCGCTGAACTGGCCAACGGCGATGCCGGCCAGCGACTTCAGCAGGCCGCAGTTGCCCAGGTGAGTGAGCAGGCGATCAACGCGATAGGCGAGCTCGCCGACGTCTTCGATCAGCAGGATCGCGCCGTTGAGATCAGGCATGAAGGGCGTGCCGACACAGGTGCTGAGCATGCTGAGGTTGCCGCCCAGCAGCGTCCCACGTGCAACACCAGAGGTGCGCACGCTGAACGTTGGCTCGTCGCGGTCTGCCTGAACGACAGACGCTTCACTGCTCATCAGCGCCTGCTTGAGGGTACTGGCAAAAAGACCGCCGCGCTCCAGCTGCGCCGCGACAGGGCCATGCACGGTGACCAGCCCGGTGTGATGCCACAACGCAGCATGCAGAGCCGTGATGTCGGAAAAGCCCACGACCAGCTTCGGGTCCCGGCGTACCGCGTCGTAGTCCAGTTGCGGGATGATCCGCTGCACGCCATAACCACCACGATTGCACAGCACCGCACGAATCTGCGGGTCGGCCAGGGCGTCGTTGAGGTCGGCGGCGCGATGCTCGTCGCTGCCCGCCAGATAGTGATCGGCCTCCAGCGCATGGGGGTACACCTTGGGCCGCAGCCCCCAGGAGGTGAGTTCGCGTACCGCCGCCTGCACCCTCGACTCAGCCACGGGGCCGGCGGGTGACACCAGGGCGACAGCGTCACCGGCGCGAAGGACTGTGGGGTTGAGGATCGGGCGGGACACTGGCATTTCAACAACTCGGCTGGCGTTCGAATGAATCGGCAATGTAGAGCACTCCCTGCGTCGAATCCAGAGGCGACTGCCCTCGCCATGAGTGGGATGTCCCGGATAGCGGATCACGAATCAGCCGGGACGTTTGTGCGAAAAATCAGCTCATCTTGTCATTCGGCCCCGGCCCGCGATTCACCTGAAAGCGCGTGACGCTCTTACGCAGCCAGCCCATGAAGCCGCTGGGGTCGCTGATCACCGGCTTGGTTTCCAGCATTGCCGCGTGGGCCTTGCTGCGGAATTTCGCCAGCCCCGCCAAGGCGCCGATCAATTCACTGTGCTCTTGCAGCCAAAACTCAAGGTCGGCCTTGTCGATGCGATAGATCATGCAGTCGGTGTAGGCGCAAAAGCGTCCCACCGTGGCCGTCCCGTCGACGAAACCGGTTTCGCCGAACAACTCGCCAGGACCCATGCGCCCCACTTCCATCCAGCCGTCCGGGCGCTGGATCGACACCGACATGACCCCGGACTCAATGATATAGAGGGCATTGGGGACAATCCCTTCGGCCAGCACCACATCCTTGGCCCCGTAGGCCCCCAAATGCATGTGCTGCTCAAGCTGCGCGCGGTCCTCGTCGCTGAGCATGCGCAGCGCGCCAACGGTATTGAGTACCGCCGATTGCCGCGTGCTGGCGCGAGACTGATCAAGCCGCGTCTCAGTGGACGCCAGCTGACGATGAATGAGGTCGTACAGCTGATTGCGCACGGCGGAACGGCGGTCGCGGGACTTCACGTACCCGGTCACTTCATATTCAACGCTGCGCAGGCCGGACTTCACCACCACCGCCGAGGCCTTGGGCTGGCTGAGCAGTTCGCGGCAACCCAGCAGCGCCTTGTCCAGGGAGTCGAGCACCAGGCTGGGGCGCAATCGGGTGGGCAATTCGATGCTCAGGGTCACGGAATGAAAATGGTCGGGGCGGCTGAAATTGACGATTCGGGTCTTGGCCGCCATGGCGTTGGGGATCACCGCCATGCTGCCTTCGGAGGTCAGCAGATGGGTGGAGCGCCAGTCGATTTCGATGACCTTGCCTTCGATGTCGTCAACGCGAATCCAGTCATCGACCCGAAACGGCTTGGTGGCGTTGAGCACGATCCCGGAAAACACGTCGCCCAGGGTGCTCTGCACCGCCAGACCGAGAATGATCGCCACGGCACCGGAAGTCGCCAGCAGGCCTTTGACCGGTAAATCGAGCACATACCCCGCTGCTGCGACAGTTGCGACGAGAAAGATAATCGCGCCCATCACGTCCTGCAGCAGATGGCCCTTGCCACCGATGCGCGGTTCCATGACCACCACCGCCAGCACAGTGAGGGTGCGCGCGCCGAACAGCCACCAGGCAATGGTCAGGATCGTCGCCAATACGTGGCGCGGCCCGGAAAGCGTGTCGGGTACCGGATACAACGGGCTCATGCCGCCATCGAGCAGTGCCATGCTGAACAGCACGAACAGCACCAGCCGACAAGCCAGCCTGCGCCGCAGCAGCCGGGGGTGCAGCCACTGCCAGAGCACCAGATCGATGACCAGCAAGACCGACGCACTAACGAGTGGATACGCGAACCACAAATGATCCATCGAAGCTCCCTGAAGGTGGACAGCCCATGGAGCTTAGCTGATCCCCAATAAGGCGCACGGCAGCGGTTTTCACACCCGAGCCCAGTAGATGGCTAGCTTGCGGGAGGCGTTCTTGGCGGGAAATCTGGCGTATGATCACTCGCCAAATAGCGTTGAAAACGGTCACCGGAGAATCTCATGTCGCGCTCACAGGCGGAAAAAGCCGTTATCCATGAACACATCGTCAACCTGGCCGCCGAGCGTTTTCGCGAGGTCGGGCTGAACGGCATTGGCGTGTCCGACCTGATGAAGGAAGCCGGGCGGACCGGCGGCGGGTTCTACAAGCATTTCGAATCCAGGGAAAAACTGGTCGAAGAGGCGCTGCAATGTGCGTTCAACAAACGCGCACTGAAGCTGGAAAAGTATCTGGAACCGGACTCCACCCTGACCCTGACCGATCTGGTGGAAAGCTACCTTTCCGAGCGGCATCTGAACGATCCGGGTTCAGGCTGCGCGTTGGCTGCTGTGATGAACGACGTGGCCCGCAGCAGCGAGCCGGTTCGCGACCTATACACCCGCGAATTGCAGAACGAGCTGTCGGTCATCGCCGCACTGACCAGCAGCAAACAACCGGCCAAGAAACGCGCTCAGGCGTTACTGGCGATGTGTACGCTGGTCGGCGCGATCGGGTTGTCGCGGGCGGTGACCGATGAGGAGCTGGTGGCGGAGTTGCTCAATACCGGCAAAACCCTGCTCAAGGCTTTGGACGCTTAAAACGCTGGTACACCGATATTTAGCTGACACACCGCTTTCGCGGCCGTCGTGACCTCCGGCTGCTCCTACGGGAATAAAGCGTGAATCACGTGAACTGTGCCCCTGTGGGAGCTGCTGGAGCTGTGCGACAGTGGCGAAGAGGGAGTGTCAGGCAACTGATGTATAGCTGGCACACCGCTTTCGCGGCCGTCGTAACCTCCGACTGCTCCTACAGGGATAGGCGTGAATCACGTGAACTGTGCCTCTGTGGGAGCTGCTGGAGCTGTGCGACAGTGGCGAAGAGGGAGTGTCAGGCAACTGATGTATAGCTGGCACACCGCTTTTCGCGGCCGTCGTAACCTCCGACGTCTCCTACAGGGGTACGGCGTGAATCGGTGTGGTGTGTCAGAACGCTGTGACCCCGCCATCCACCGCCAGCGAATGCCCGGTGGTGAATGCGGCGCCATCGCTGCACAGGTACAGCACGGCGGCGGCGATTTCCTCGACCTTGCCGATGCGTCCCACCGGGTGCATGGTCGCGGCGAATTCGGCCTTGCGCGGATCGGCCTCGTGGGCGCGGCGAAACATATCGGTGTCGATCACCGCAGGGCACACGGCGTTGACCCGGATCTGCTTCTTCGCGTACTCGATGGCCGCTGATTTGGTCAGGCCGATCACCGCGTGTTTCGACGCCGCGTAGATGCTCATCTTCGGCGCTGCACCCAATCCTGCCACCGACGCGGTGTTGACGATGGCGCCGCCGCCCTGGGCCAGCATCACCGGCAGCTGATACTTCATGCACAGCCAGACGCCCTTGACGTTGACGCCCATGATCGCGTCGAACTCTGCCTCGCTGCCCTCGGCCAGTCGGCCTTTTTCGATCTCGATGCCAGCGTTGTTGAAGGCATAGTCGACCCGGCCGAACGCGTCGACGGCCCGGATCATCATCTGCTGGACTTCGGCTTCTTTGGTGACGTCGCAACGCAGAAACAGTGCCTCACCGCCTGCCTGACGAATCAACTCGGCGGTGCCTTCCCCGCCGTCGCTGTCCAGATCCACGGCCACCACCTTCAAACCCTGCTCGGCAAACGCCAGTGCGGTCGCGCGGCCGATGCCTGCTGCGGCGCCGGTGACCAGCGCCACCTGCCCGGAAAAAGTCATGCTCATGGATGTGCCCTGTTGTGATGAGAGAAGCAGGTGATCTGCATGAGGTCCAGTCTAGCGACGGGCGCTGCGCTTGCATCAGCACTATCAAAGCCCCGGTTACGGGCTTATGCATTGCAGTGATGGCGGCAGTCCCAAACCATTAATCGCATGGATCGCCGCGCATTCGCTGCACGGGCTTTACTTGCGATCAGGCCAGTGGCGGTCTATCACTGGCGTTTCCCCTTTCGATCAGGAAGCTGCCATGACCGCGCTGAACAACCGCCAATTTCTCCTGGCCCGCCGCCCTAAAGGCTCTGCGACCCGAGAGGACTTCACCTTTCAGACCGTGCCCGTAGCCGATGTGGCGCCAGGCCAGGTGCTGGTGAAAAGCGAATACCTGTCGCTGGACCCGGCAATGCGCGGCTGGATGAACGAGGGCAAGTCCTACATCGCGCCGGTCGGGCTGGGCGATGTGATGCGCGCATTGGGTGTAGGCAAGGTGATCGAATCGCAGAACCCGACATTCGCGGTCGGCGATTACGTGCAAGGCGTGCTCGGGGTTCAGGATTATTTCGTCGGCGAGCCCAAGGGCTTTCACAAGGTCGACCCCAAGTTGCTGCCTCTGCCCGTTTACCTCGCCGCGCTGGGCATGACCGGGATGTCGGCTTATTTCGCCTTGCTGGAAGTCGGTCAACCGAAAGCCGGTGACACCGTGGTGATCTCCGGCGCCGCCGGTGCAGTGGGCAGCGTCGCCGGGCAAATCGCCAAAATCAAGGGCTGCCGGGTAATCGGCATCGCCGGTGGCAAGGACAAATGCCAGACCCTGATCGACGAATTCGGCTTCGACGGCGCCATCGACTACAAGAGCGAAGACATTCACGCCGGCCTGAAACGCGAATGCCCCAATGGCGTGAACGTGTATTTTGACAATGTCGGCGGCGACATTCTCGACGCCGTGCTCACCCGTCTGGCGCTCAAGGCGCGGGTGGTGATCTGCGGCGCGATCAGCCAGTACAACAATAAGGAAGCGGTGAAGGGCCCGGCCAATTACCTGTCGCTGCTGGTCAACCGCGCGCGCATGGAAGGCTTTGTGGTCATGGACCACGCCGAGCACTTCGCCAAGGCCGGCATGGAAATGGCCGGCTGGCTTGCCCAAGGCAAGCTCAAGAGCAAGGAGCACGTGGTCGACGGGCTGGAGACGTTCCCGGAAACCTTGCAGATGCTGTTCAAGGGCGAGAACAACGGCAAGCTGGTGCTGAAGGTTTAGACGCTGCGCATGGCAGCACAATTGACCGGCGGCGGTGACCTTGAAATCGCTACCGCCGGTACGCCGGGCTGCTTCGCTGCCCTGCCTCCCATTCCCTGAAATTTCGCTGAACAAGTCATCGATCTCGCTGCCGAAAGCACCACAAGGCGCACTCTGGTGTAAGCTCGTGCGCTGTTGATTTCGACCCCTCGAGAGGCTTATGCGGGCTCCCTTCCGACGTTCTACCCTTGCGGCGCTGCGCGGTTTCGAATCGTCCAGCGCGGCGATCACCATTTTGCCGAGCGCTGCCGACTATCGGCGCACGTTGCTGGAGAAGATCGCCTCGGCGACCCGGCGCATCTATATCGTGGCGCTGTACCTGCAGCAGGATGAAGCCGGTCAGGAGATCCTCGATGCGCTGTATGCCGCCAAGGCCGCGAACCCGGCGCTGGACGTCGTCGTGCTGGTCGACTGGTTTCGCGCTCAGCGCGGGTTGATCGGCGCGGGCAAGCAGGCCGGAAACTCGGCGTGGTATCAGGCGCAAAACCTGGAGCACGATCAGGAAGTGCCGATTTACGGCGTGCCGGTGCAGACCCGCGAGCTGTTCGGTGTGCTTCACCTCAAGGGCAGCGTGATCGATGACTGGGTGATCTACACCGGCGCCAGCATCAACAACGTGTACCTGCACAAACTCGGCAAATACCGCCTCGATCGCTACCAATTGCTGCAAAACAAGGACCTGGCCGACTCGTTCCAGCGCCTGGTGCAAAAGGACATCCTGCCGTCCGACGCCGTGCACCGCCTCGACCTGCCGTCACCGCCCTCCTCGCGCAGCATTCGCGGGGAAATCCGCCAGTTCCGCCAACGCCTCAAGCGCGCCAGCTATGACGTCAATGAAGGCATTCGCGAGAACGGTGAACTGCGCGTCATTCCGCTGCTGGGCATCGGCAACAAGAACCCGCTGAGCAAAGTGCTGTGCGACCTGATCGCTGAGACACGGCATCAGCTGACCCTGTGCACGCCGTATTTCAACATGCCGCTGGTGGTCAAACGCGAGATCAACCGTGCGCTCAAGCGTGGGGTCAAAGTCGACATCATCATCGGCGACAAGACCGCCAACGACTTTTTCATCCCGCCCCAGGAGCCGTTCAAGGTCATCTCCGCGCTGCCGTACCTGTACGAGATCAGCCTGCGCCGCTTCATGCAAAAGCATCAGACGGCGGTCGAGCGGCACAACCTGAACATTCACCTGTGGAAGGACGGCGACAACACCTTTCACCTCAAGGGCCTGTGGTCGGACGAGCGCTACACCCTGCTCACCGGCAACAACCTCAACCCCCGCGCCTTCCAGCTCGACCTGGAAAACGCCGTGCTCATCGACGATCCCAAGGGCGCCTGGCTCAAACCCCGTGCCGAAGAGCTCGACCTGCTGATGCGCAACACCCATCGCGTGGGCAAGTTCGACGAGCTGGACACCCTCAGCGAGTACCCAACCGGCGTGCGTACTTTTCTACGCCGGGTCAGCCGGGTGCGTGTCGAACGCCTGCTCTACCGGATTCTCTGATGAGCAAGAACACCGGCGTGCGCGCGCTACAGGCCGAAGAAACCCGCGCGCGCATTCTCAAGGCGGCGATCACGGTGTTCACCCGCGATGGCTACTCGGGCGGGCGGATCGAGAAGATTTCGGCAGAAGCCGAGTCCAACGACCGGATGATCTATTACTACTTCGGCAGCAAGGAAAAGCTGTTCGTCAAGGTGCTTGAACACACCTACGAACGCTTCAACCAGGCCGAAAGCACCCTTGAACTCGACCCGTCGACGCCGGTGCAAACCCTGCGTCAACTGGTGGCGTTCGTCTGGGATTACTACGTGCAGCACCCTGAATTCGTCGCCATCCTCAGCATCGAAAACCTGCACAAGGGCAAGCACGCCAAGCAGTCCAGCGAGCTGCGCAGGTTGTCGGGTGAAGCGGTGGGCGTGCTCAGGCCGATCATCGAATCAGGCCAGCAGCAGGGGCTGTTTCGAGAGGATGTCGACCTCAAGCATGTGTACCTGATGATCGCGTCGCTCTGTTACTTCTATAACTCCAACCTGCACACCCTGACCTCATTCCTGGGGCAGGACATGGCCGGTCAGGGGCAGCGGCAGGACTGGCTGGCGTTTATTCAGGATCTGGTGGTGCGTGGGGTGAGGGTGTTGCCGATTCAGCAGTAAACACAAATCCACTGTAGGAGCTTGCGGAGGTTACGACGGTGGCGAAGGCGATGTGTCAGACAGGACGCTTTCGCCACTGTCGTAACCTCCAGAAGCTTACAGGTACAGTGTTGGTTCTCTGGAATACCTGCGGTCAGTGAGTGCCGGGATTGGCCTTCAGATACGCGACCTTCTCCTGCAACCCCGCCCACTGCGGCTCATTCGGCGCGAACCGGTTGCGCAAGTACGCGGCCAGGTCGCTGATCTGCGTGTCGCTCAAACTGTCCTTGAACCCCGGCATGTAGCCCAGATCCCGCGTTGCCGGGTTGGAAATCCCCTGTTGAATCACCTTGATCAGGTTATCCGGCAGCGCGCTGTGCACGTTGGTATTGCTCGCCAGTGAAGGGCTGACACCAAACAGTTTCGGCCCAAGACCGTCGGCGTGACAGCCCTGACACGACCCCTCGAACACCCGCTGACCGTTGCTCAACGCCTGCGCCGTGACACTCGGTTGCGGGACAGCAACGGGTGTGGAGGGTGAAGCAGTCGATGGCGCCGCATCGGCCGAGCCGTTCAGCGAAGCCAGGTACACCGCCATTGCCCGCACGTCCGACTTCGGCAGTTTCGACAGCTCCGAGACCACCGGCCCCATCGGCCCCGCCGCCACGCCGTGGGCATCGGAATAGCCCGTGCTCAGGTAGTTGAACAGCTGGTCTTCGGTCCACGGCGTCGGCGACTTCGACAGGCTGTTGAGGGCTGGCGCCTCCCAGCCGTCGACCATGCCGCCCGCGAGAAACGACGCCCCGCCTTTCTCCGCGCCCATCACATTGCGCGGCGAATGACAGGCCGCGCAGTGCCCGAGCCCGTTGACCAGATACTGCCCGCGATTCCACTGGGCACTCTGCTCAGGCTTGGCCTGCACCTCGCCCTTGCGCAGAAACAACGCGTTCCAGCCCGCCATCAACGGCCGCATGTTGAACGGGAACTGCATGTCGTTGGCTGGCTGCACCTGTTTGACCGGGGTTTGCGACATCAGGTACGCATACAGCGCCTGCATGTCGGCATCGTCGATGTTGCGAAAGGCCGTGTAGGGAAACGCCGGGTACAGGTGTTTGCCATCGCGACGGATGCCGTCACGCATCGCCCGTTCGAACGCAGGATAGGACCAGTTACCGATGCCGGTCTCCGGGTCTGGCGTGATGTTGCTGCTGTATAAGGTGCCGAATGGGGTTTGCATGGCCAGGCCGCCCGCGTTCTGTACCCCGCCAGGCGCGGTGTGGCAGACCGCGCAATCCCCTGCCGATGCCAGCAGTCGCCCACGTTCAAGGGTTGCTGCCGACCAGGTGCCGGCACTGGGCGGCGCGATCGGCGCGATTTCGGCGCGCCAGGGCAACGCCGTTGCGGCCATGCCCAACACCGCACCAAAGGCGGCGAACAGCGTACCAAACAGCCATTTCGAGCGCTTGGCCTTGGGCGACTCGGGCGGGGTGCTGTTGGCATCGTCGCCTGCGGTTTTCAACGCCGCCAACACACGTTCGGCGGTGATCGGCAGCTCGCGGAAACGAATACCGGTGGCGTCATAAATCGCGTTGGCAATCGCCGCTGCGCTAGGCACCGAGGCTGATTCTCCCGCGCCCATGGGCGGTTCGGCCTGGCGCGGCATCATCATCACGTCGACCTTGGGCACCTCGGGAAAGGTCAGGATCGGATACCCGCCCCACTCCTTGCTGGCGATGGTCGACTCCTCGAACGTCACCCGCTCCTTGAGCACGCGGCTGGTGGACTGAATCACGTTGCCGTGGATCTGATGTTGCACGCCAGCCGGGTTGACCATCATCCCGGCGTCATGGCCGATCACCACCCGCGTCACCGAAACATCGCCGGTGTGCTTGTCCACCGCCACGTCCGCGACCCAGGCCGCCCACGCCGCGCCAAAGCCTGGGAATTTGCTGTGGATGTAACGGGCATAGGCAAACCCGCGCCCTCGCAGCACGCCGTCTTCTTCGGGGGTCTGCATCGGCCGGGTGCGTGGCGACCAGTCGGCGCGCGCAGCGGTGGCGCGCACCAGTTCCGAGGCGCGCTCGTCGTGCAGATAACGCAGGCGGTATTCCACTGGATCAACGCCCGCGGCGAAGGCCAGTTCGTCGATGTAGGACTCGTGGGCAAACGTGTTGGGCAAGGCCGACACACCGCGCATCCACGACGCGCGGACAATCGGCGCCATGTCGTTGATGGTCACGCGCATGTGCTCGAAATCGTAGGGCGGGATCGACGTGCGGTCGCCCATTTCGAACATCACTGCCACCGGATCGACCCGCCCGGTGAGCAGCAGCGCCAGGGTCGGCGAGTTGTTGGAGGGGTAGCTGGTGGTGAAGTCGTAACCGGCCACGCCGCCTTCGGCAGTCAGGCCGCCGTCGACTTCCATCAGTTGCGCGGTACCTTTTGGTTCCCACGCGTGCTCCTGCTCACGGGTCAGTTGCACGCGCACCGGCAGGCCGACCGCGCGGGACAGCAACACCGCGTCGGCGCACACGTCATCGGCGCAGTTGCGCCCATAGCACCCCGCCGCTTCCATGCGGATGATCTCGATTTGCTCTTCAGGGTACTCCAGCAACCAGGCGATATCGGCGCGCAGCATGTGGGGATTTTGCGTGCCGGACCAGATGCGAATGCCGTCGTCTCTGTAGTCTGCCAGCCCACAGGAAGGTCCGATGGAGCCGTGAATCTGGTAGGGCCACAGATAGGTGCGGGTCATCCGTTCGCTGGCGGTGTTCAGCGCTTCGTCGACGTTGCCCTTGTCCAGCACCACGCGCTGCACCTTGGGGTTGTCACGAATGGCTTGCTCGACATCGCTCATGTCCGGCAATTGATGCTGCCACGGCTTCCAGGTGACTTTCAGCGCGTTCGCCGCCTTGGCTGCCTGCTCCTCGCGCATCGCCACCACGCCGACGAAATCGCGAATCACCACCACGCGGACGATGCCGGGAATGTGGGCGATGGAGGATTCGTCCACTTCCAGCAGGCTGGTGCCGACGAACTCGCCTGTGTCATAGCCCGCATAGGGCGGGCGAACGACCCGCCCGTGGAGCATGTCGGGCAGGCGCATGTCGTGAACGTAGGTCAATTCCCCGGTGGCCTTGCCCGGAATGTCGACCCGTTGTGCGACCGTGCCCACCAGCTTGTAATCTTCGAGACGCTTGAGCGGTGCGTCGCCGGAAATACGCAGCTCGATGTGCTGGTCGACGATTAACTCGCCGAAGGTCGCAGTGCGCCCGTCCGGCGCCTTGATCACGCCGTTTTCGATGATCAGCGACTCTGCGTCGACCGCCCAGCGTTCAGCGGCTTCCTTTAATAGATAGCGTCGGGCTTCGGCCGCAGCGTTGCGCAGGGGAATCGCGGAAATCTGCAAGGTCGCGCTGGCGATGGTCGCGCCCTGATTCGGCGCCCGCTCCGTATCGCCCAGGACCATGGTCACCTGATCCATGCGCAGGTCGAGTTCTTCGGCGACGATCTGCGCAAGAGAGGTGCGAATGCCGGTGCCGAGATCGACATGACCGTTGAAGGCGTAGACGCGGTTGTCCTCATCGATGGCGATGAACAGCCCCAGTTCCTTGGGCTTGACCGTCGGCGTGCCGCCTTTGGCGACGGGACCGGACGGCGGCAGGATGTCATCGACGACGAGCAGGACGCCGTTTTTGGCCAGGAAGGAATCGCGGGTGGGCGTGGTCTGGGTCATGAGGGCATCCGGTTCAAAGCGGGTGACGGGCGGCCCGCATGACCGCGCGCAAGATTTCAATGTGAGTGCCGCAACGGCAGAGGTTGGCTGACAGCTCATTGCGGATTTCGGCCTCGCTGGGGTGCGGGTTGCGGTCGAGCAAGGCCTTGGCGGTCATGATCATGCCGTTCATGCAGTAGCCGCATTGCGCAGCCTGCTCGGCGATGAACGCCTGTTGCACCGGGTGCGGGCACTCGCGCGAGCCAATGCCCTCCAGCGTAGTGATCTCCCGCCCCTCGGCGCCGGCCAGCGGAAACACGCACGAACGCGCCGCCACCCCGTCGATGATCACCGTGCACGCGCCGCACTCCCCCAAGCCACAGCCGTATTTCGGGCCGTTGAGCTGCAGGTCGTTGCGCAGAATCAGTAACAGCGGGGTGTCCGCCATGGCCGTGACGGACGAGGCCTGACCGTTGACCTGAAGGGTCACGGTCTTCTCCCCCGCCACCTGCTGCTCGCTCATATCGCGTTCCCCATCTGTTACCCACCGTCTCGGACTTTTGGTGAAGTGGTTACTTCATGAAAAGAGAGCAGGAAGCGTGCCAGTGGGGAAATGGCTGTAAGACGGCGAAGTTTGTCGTGCAGGAATGGAGGTCAAACTGTGGGAGGGAATTCATTCGCGAGGGACCAGTACATCCGATAGAGATATACCGCCTGGCTAATTTTTCGCGAATGAATTCGCTCCCACAGGAGGGACACAGCGCAGGGACGTTTGAACGCGGAAATTATTCTTCCGGCTCATCAATCAGTTTGCGCAGCAAAAACAACACCGCTACGCGTTCGGCGGGGTTGAGCTTGCTCAGGGTGATCTCGCTGATCTGCGCCGCGCGAGGCACGGTTTCCTGCACCAATTGGAGGCCGCTGTCGGTGAGGCTGCAGATGACCTTGCGCCGGTCCTGCGGGTCCGGGTCCAGGCTGATCAGGTCGCGGGCCTTGAGCCGGTCGACGATGCCGCGAATGGTGGCCTGATCCACCGCAGTGGCCTTGACCAGTTCGGTCTGCGAGCTGGGGCCGTGATCGCGCAAGGCGCAGAGGGTGACGAACTGCACCGCGGTGAGCTGCGAATCGCCAACGTTCTGCTGAAAAATCGCCAGATGCCGCTGGTAGGCCTTGCGCAGCAAATGGCCGACCTGCTCGGAAAAGGTGTAAGACTGATCGTTGTTGTTGGGGTTGTCAGTGGACACGGATGACTCGTTCGGCGGGCTTGGGGAAGTGGTGGGTACATTAACGGTTGCAGCAGGTTAAGGGGAGTCTCAAGCCCCACCCGGATCAAAACTGTGGGAGCGAATTCATTCGCGAGAGGCCAGTACATTCAATAGAGATGTATTGCCTGGCAAATTTTTCGCGAATGAATTCGCTCCCACAGAATAAACGCTGGATCTTGAGCCGATATCCGTCAGGCCTTCGAGGCCTCCGGAGCCACCACATCCCCGCCCAGCACCACCGCCAGGTCATCCAGATAGATATCGCAATGGCGCAGCGGAATGTCCAGATGGCACGGCGTTTTGCGCTTGCCGCCCACTTCGGTATTCGGCCCGGTGGAGAACAGGAAATTGCCGTAGAACGCCCGGGCGTCCATGCACATGCCGTCGTTCTTGTCGTGCAGGCCCATCGCCGTCCACTGCGCACGCGGTTGCAGGCCCCAGCCGATGTGGGAGATGCCGTACACCTCAGGGTCGTTGAAATACTTCATGTAATCGCGCAGGTATTCGGCCTCGAAACCGCCGTGAATATGGGTGATGAAGCCCTTTTCGATCTCCAGAGTGATCTGCTCGCGGGAGTAGGTCTTGAACGGCAGCACGATGTCGCCGACGTCGATGACCAGCGTGCCCTCGGCGGTTTCTTCGTTGGGCCAGGAGAACAGAAAGCCGCTTGGCCAGTGGTCCCAACGCCCAGGCTCATCGGCGAAACCGTACTCGGTGACTGAAGGATACTGCCCCAGCTGCGCACGGAAATCGCTGCCTGCGCGGGACTTCACGTGGATTGAACGCGCGCCTTTGAGCACCTGTTCGGCCGCCAGCACACGTTCTTTGTCGGCCAGGGTCGGCAGCATCCGCGCCAGCACTTCCGGGGGCTCGACCGCCAGCAGAATGCGCGTGCCGGTCTTGAGGATCTGCTCCTGCTCCGGAGAGTGCAGCAGCATCATCGTATCGACGATCAGGTCCGCCGCTTCCAACGCTCTTTGCGCGGCAAGATTGCCGGTCAGCGCGGTATCGCCGCAGTAAGCGGTCATGTCATTGCCCATGGCCTTGGGGTGATTGAACGACGGCAATTCCACCGCATACACCTTGGCCCCCAGGCGCTGCGCGGCGTCCATCGCGGCGCGAACCGTGCGCGCATCGGAGTAATGGCTCTTGAGCACGGCAACGCTCTGGGTCGTGTCGACTTTCGACAGTTTCAGTACGTGTTCGAACATCTGGGTCAATTCGCAATCGCTAACCGGCATCTCTCGTCTCCTCGTCATCCGGGCGGGTTCATCAACCCAACCCACATGCACCACTGAAAGGCATCGCGCTTCAGACTAGTGCATTTTTTACAGCGTATACACTAATTAAAAGCGATAAGACATCAATTGAAGGTGGTCTGCAATAGGCACGCCAGTTTGTTACCCGTGGACACACACCACGTAAATTTGGGGTTACAAAGGGTGACATGCCTGTTTACGACGTCGGACGGTCTTTTTTGAAATACCTATTCACATTTCAAAAAATGAGCGTATACACTCTAAAAACGCAAAACGGCGTCGACTTGATTCGCCAGCCGTTCATCCAGAACTCTCGAAACACGAAGGAAAGCGCGCCATGTCCATTACGCAAAAAATCGCCATCGTCGGAGCCGGTCTGGGTGGCGCAGCCGCCGCCACGCTGCTGCAGAAAGCAGGCTTCCAGGTCGATGTCTACGAGCAAGCGCCGGAGTTTTCGCGCATCGGTGCCGGGATCCACATGGGTCCGAACATCATGAAAATCTTTCGCCGCATGGGCATCGAGCAGCCACTAAGCGACATGGGCTCGCACCCGGACTTCTGGTTCAGCCGCGACGGCGCCACCGGTGACTATCTGTCGCGCATCGCCCTGGGCGAGTTCTCCCGCAAGGAATATGGCGCGGCCTACATCACGGTGCATCGCGGCGACCTGCACGCGCTACAAATGTCGACCCTGGCGCCAGGCAGCGTGCACTTCAGCAAGTGCCTGACCACCCTGGAAGAACGCGACAACGGCGTGCGCCTGAACTTTGCCGACGGCACCCACGCCGATGCCGACATCGTGATCGGTGCCGACGGCATCAACTCCAAGATCCGCGAAGAGCTGCTGGGCTTCGAGAAACCGCTGTACAGCGGCTGGGTCGCTCACCGCGCACTGATTCGCAGCGACGTGCTGACCAAGTACAACCTGGATTTCGAAAACTGCGTCAAATGGTGGAGCGAGGATCGTCACATGATGGTCTACCACACCACCGGCAAGCGCGATGAGTACTACTACGTCACCGGCGTGCCGCACCCGGCGTGGGATTTTGACGGTAACTTCGTCGCAAGCAGCCAGGCCGAGATGTATGAAGCCTTCGCCGGTTACCACCCCACCGTGCAGGCGCTGATCGAATCCACCGAGAGCGTGACCAAGTGGCCGCTGCTCAACCGCAACCCGCTGCCGCTGTGGAGTCGTGGTCGTCTGGTGTTGCTGGGCGATGCCTGCCACCCGATGAAACCGCACATGGCTCAAGGCGCCGGCATGGCCATCGAAGACGCCGCGATGCTGACCCGCTGTCTGCAGGAAACCGGCATCAGCGACTACCGCACTGCCTTTGAACTCTACGAAGCCAACCGCAAGGAGCGCGCCTCTCGCGTGCAGGCCGTGTCCAACGCCAATACCTGGCTGCGCACCCAGGAAGATCCGGCCTGGGTTTATGGCTACGACCTCTACGCCCAACCGCTGAAATCGGGGGTGGCTGCGTGAGCACCTTCATTCAGGGCGGCAACGTGGCAGCCAACGGCATCCGTCAGCATTACCTGCGCTACGGCGGCACCCAACACGCCGGCAAACCGGCGCTGATCCTGATTCCAGGCATCACGAGCCCGGCGATCACCTGGGGGTTCGTCGCCGAGCGTTTGGGCCTGTCCTTCGACACCTACGTGCTGGATGCCCGTGGTCGCGGCCTGTCGTCTACCGGGCCCGATCTGGATTACAGCGTCGACACCTGCGCCGACGACATCAGCGCCTTTGCTGCGGCAATGGGTATCGAGAGTTATCACTTGGTGGGGCATTCCATGGGCGCGCGTTTCGCCGCGCGGACCTCGGTGCGCAACGCCCGCGGCCTGAAAAGCCTGGTGCTGATCGACCCGCCGGTGTCCGGCCCGGGTCGTCGCGAGTACCCGTCGAAACTGCCGTGGTATGTGGATTCGATTCGCCAGGCGCAGACCGGCATGAGCACCGACGACATGCGCGCGTTCTGCCCGACCTGGACCGAGGCGCAACTGCAGCTGCGCGCCGAATGGCTGCACACCTGCTTCGAGCCGGCCATCGTGCGCGCCCTCAACGATTTCCATGAGGTGGATTTCCATCAGGACCTGCCGAAACTTCCGGTCCCTGCCCTGCTCATCGTCGCAGGACGCGGTGGGGTGATTCAGACAGAAGACGAAGCCGAGATCCGACAGTTGCAGCCGAACATTCTGATAGCCCGGGTCGAGAATGCCGGGCACATGATTCCCTGGGACAACCTGCCGGGATTCTTTGCGGCGTTTGGGGATTTTCTGGGTGCGCCATTGAGCTAACGCCAGACGCAGATGACCTGTAGGAGCGCGCTTGCCCGCGATGGCGTCGTGTCAGTCGACATAGATGCGCCGCGCAGACCTCAATCGCGGGCAAGCGCGCTCCTACGGGTCGTTCGCCAGATTTCAGATCGAACGCCTGGTTCAAGCCGTGCCTTAAAAGGAGAACGCAATGACTGAACACCAAAGCGCCGACGCCAACTACCAGGGCGTGTGGGGCAACCGCATCGGTTTCGGGCAGAAACCGGCGCTGTTGATGATCGATTTCATGCAGGGCTACACCCAACCCGGCGCGCCGCTGTTCGCACCGGGGGTGGTCAGTGCCGTGGCCGAGAGCGTCGAGTTGCTGGCCTGTGCGCGGCAGCAGGGAATCCCGGTGGTGCACACCAACATCCGCTACCACCCGACGCATTTCGCCGACGGCGGTATCTGGGTGAAAAAGGCGCCGGTGATGAAGGACATGGTCGAGGGCAACCCCCTGGCGGCGTTCTGTGAACAAGTGCTGCCGCTGCCCGAGGAAGTGGTGATCAGCAAGCAGTACGCCAGTTCGTTCTTCGGCACCTCGCTGGCATCGATGCTGCACGCTCAAGGGATCGACACGGTGGTGCTGGCCGGTTGCTCGACCAGCGGCTGCATCCGGGCCACAGCCGTGGATGCGGTGCAGCACGGGTTTCGGACCATCGTGGTGCGCGAATGCGTCGGCGACCGCCACCCCGATCCCCATGAAGCGAACCTGTTCGACATCGACAGTAAATATGGCGATGTGGTGAGTAAGCAGGAGGCCATCAGCCACTTCAACAAATGACGTCAAGCTCGGCCCTAACCTGTGGGAGCGAATTTATTTGCGAAAAGGGTTCAGACGCAGGAGATGTGTCGGTCACGCCACCGTCTCGCGAATGAATTCGCTCCCGCAGGGGTCAGGCGATCAACAGACTGATCGCAGTACGCGTCACCGGCCGAAACGGATGTTCAGTCGGCAGAACCAGGCCAAAGAGCGCTGGTCGCGCAGCTTCGAATGCGCACACAACTGGACGGCGGACACCGCCCAGTCTTCTGACACTGCCTTTGGAAGTCGCCATCCGGTGCTTGCCAAAGTACTTGATGTGCGGCAAACAAAAACCACAACAGGCCGTATGAGAACGCAGCAAACGCAGGCAAGATCAGCCGCAGCCGCGCTCACCGGTCGAAGAACCGCCAGGAGACACCCATGCCCTCTGCGAATGTAGAAACCGCCGCGACAGACGCCGCGGACCCGATCAAAGCGCTGTACCACAAGATCACCTGCAAGCTCATTCCATTCCTGTGTTTCTGCTACCTGGCTGCCTATCTGGACCGCATCAACATCGGCTTCGCCAAGCTGCAGATGCTCGATCAGCTGCACTTCAGCGAAACCGCGTTCGGCCTGGGCGCCGGGCTGTTTTTCGTCGGTTACATCCTGTTCGAGGTGCCCAGCAACCTGGTGCTGGAAAAGGTCGGGGCGAAGATCTGGATCGCGCGGATCATGATCACCTGGGGCCTGCTCTCGATCTGCACCCTCTTCGTCAGCACGCCGATGCAGTTCTACGTGCTGCGCTTCTTCCTCGGGGCGGCCGAAGCAGGGTTCCTGCCTGGGGTGCTGTTTTACCTGACCACATGGTTCCCCACCTACCGTCGCGGGCGCATCATCGCGCTGTTCATGATCGGCCTGCCGCTGTCCAGCGTCATCGGCGGCCCGCTGTCGGGCTGGATCATGGGCCACTTCGATCTGGCGGCAGGCCTGCGCGGCTGGCAGTGGCTGTTCCTCATCGAGGGCATTCCCAGTGTCCTGCTCGGCGTGCTGACCTTCTGGGCCCTGCCGAACGCGCCGAAAGACGCCAAGTGGCTGAACAGCACCGAACAGACGTTGCTCGAAGGGGAGCTGCGTCTGGACGACGCCGAGGGCAAGGACAGCAAGCACAGCTTCCGCGACGGGTTCTTCAACCTGAAAGTGTGGATGCTCGGCGGTATCGACTTTTCGATCCTGCTCAGCGCCTACGCCATGGGCTTCTGGATGCCGACCTTCATCAAGAATGCCGGGGTCACCGACACCTTTCATATCGGCGTGCTGACTGCACTGCCCAGCGTCGCCGCGCTGATCGGCATGCTGATGATCGGCGCCAGTTCCGACCGCCGCCGCGAACGCCGCTGGCACATCATCGTGCCGTTCTGGATCGGCGCCGTGGCCATGGCCACCAGCCCGTTCTTCACCCATAACGTGGTCGTGACCGTGGTGCTGTTCGCCATCGCTTCGGCCGCGATCATCGGCGCCGTGCCAGTGTTCTTCAGCCTGCCCGCAACCTTTCTCAAGGGTCGCGCGGCGGCCACCGGGTTTGCGTTGGCGTGCTCGCTGGCCAACATCGCGGGGCTGGTGAGCAACTCGATGATGGGCATCGCCATTGACGTCACCGGCAGCAGCGCGGGGGCGCTGTGGTTCTTCGCCGGATGCCTGGTGTTAAGCAGTTTGTTGGTGGTGGCGTTGCCGGCGAAGTTGGTGAATCGGTAAACAAAGCCAAGACTCGACACGGTCTGGCTTCTGGCCGCAGGCCTTAGGCGTCAGGCTTGCCGACGATCTGCCGCTGCGTGGCAGATCGCTTGCAAGCAAAGCTCTTACGGCCTTCGGCCAGAATCGACTGCAGACTGCGACCTTCATCCAATAACAACCATGGAACGAACCCTCCCATGCAGGCATTCCTCAAACGCTGCGCCCTGGCCCTCACCCTGGGCCTGTCCGCCACCTCGCTGTCGGCAGCAGAAAAGGTCATCTTCGACACCGATTTCAACGTCCTCAACGACGACGGCCAGGCATTCATCATGCTGGCGCAACTGCACGCACAAAAACGCATCGACCTCTTGGGCATGACCCTGGTCAGCGGCAACGCCTGGGTCGATCAGGAACAGGTCGACGCGCTTAAGGCCGTCGAACGCATGGGCGTGGAAAAAGAGATTGGCGTGTATTCCGGCGCGGCGTATCCGTTGCTGCATGACTTCGCCACCTACGAGCAGGAAAAGGCCCTGTTCGGCGCGGGCTGGCCGGGGGCGTTCAAAAACCCGCGTCCGACCTCATCTTCGCAGTTGGTTGCTCCGCCCGACGGCCTTGCGACCCACACAAAGCTGCGCAGTGAATCCGCTGCGCAGTTCATCGTCGACAGCGTGAAAAAGAACCCCCATGAGGTGACGATTCTCGCCGTTGGTCCGCTGACCAACATCGCCCTGGCGATCCGCAGCGCACCGGAAATCGTGCCGCTGATCAAGCGCATCGTGTACATGGGCGGCGCCATCGAGATCCCTGGCAATACGACTCCCGCTGCGGAATTCAACTGGTGGTTCGACCCGGAAGCCGCAAAAATCGTCCTGCGTTCGTCCATCGAACACGTGATTTTCCCGAACGATGTGTGCGAAAAAGTCATCTTCGACGCCTCGGTGTACAAGCGCATCGTCGCGCAAAAGGGTGTGATTCCAGACTTGTACAAAGTGGTGCTCGGCCCCGAGTTCGACAAGGACCCCAATCATCACAGCTTCACCTGGGACAGCCTGCCCGCGCTGTATCTGGTGCACCCGGAGCTGGTGACCGAATCGAAGGATGTGTGGGTCGATGTCGACGCCCACTTCGGCCCGGATTACGGCCGCTCCATGGGCTACAAGAAAGGCGCGCCGGTGGGCACGCAAAAGGCCAAGGTGGTGTATGCGGTGGATCAGAAGAAGTTCTGGGATGAGTACGTGAATCTGGTGACGCTGCCTGCGCCGGTGAAGCGTTGATCTGATGCGTTGAAACACCTCTGCAGTCCGGCCGGGAGGCGCTCCGTTTGCCGGCGGTAGCGTCCTCGAAACCGCTACCGCCGGCAAGCCGTGCCGCTACACAGACGAACGGCGCAGGCTCACCCCACCAGCGCAATCAACTGCTGGCGCTGCGCGTCGGTCATCAAACGCCCTCGCGCGGCGGCGGCGTTTTCCTTCATGTATTTGGGATTTCCCGTCCCCGGAATGGCGCAGGTCACCGCTGGATGGGAAATGAGAAACTTCAGCGCCAGTTGCGCCCAACTGCTGGCCTGCACCTCCCCCGCCCAGCCCGGCAACGGTTTGTCGCGCAGACGCCCGAGCAAACCACCCCCGCCAAACGGCCGGTTACAGATCACCGCCACCCCACGCTCGCGACACAGCGGCAGCAGGCGTGACTCCACCGCGCGGTCATCCAGCGCATAGTTGATCTGCAGGAAGTCCAGCTTCTCGGCCTTGAGCACCGCCTCCACCTCGTCGTAGGCCGAGGGCGTGTAATGGGTGACGCCGATGTAGCGGATGCGCCCCTGCTCCTTCCACTGACGCAGCGTCGGCAAATGGGTTTTCCAGTCCAGCAGGTTGTGGATCTGCATCAGGTCGATGCGGTCGGTCTGCAGCAGGCGGAAGGACTCCTCCATCTGCGCGATGCCCTCCTTCGCGCCACGGGTCCAGACCTTGGTGGCCAGAAACGCGGGCGAACGCGGCTGGTGAATCGACAGCAACTCCCCGGTGGTCCGCTCGGCACGGCCGTACATGGGTGAGCTGTCGATCACCGTGCCGCCCGCTTGAAGCAGCTCGTCGAGCACGTGGGGCAGCCGCTTGTACTCATCGCTGCCGGGGGCCACATCGAAACCGCGATAGGTGCCCACGCCGATCATCGGCAAGGCCTCGCCACTGGAAGGAATGTTTCGCGTGAGCATCGTGCGGTCTCCTGAGGGGTCGAGCGTTGCCAGTATAAAAGGCGAGCCTGAGCCCGCCGCTGCGGAGTCGAACGCCAGTGCCGCTGAAACCCCGGCCGCCAGGGTCAGCAGGCGCCTGCGGGTGAAGAGTGTCGGATCACTCATCGCGGATCTCCCGAACGGACAATGATGGATCGACCGCCCATGATCGGTATCGGTTCAACGGCTATTTCGTCCGCCAAGGCAATATCACGGGAACACCTGTCCTCGCCCATGCGTCACACCCTATGCACTGACCATGGAGACAACGAAATGAAGACCGTGATCACCCTGCAAGAACTCGCCGAAGCGGACCTGCGGCCGTACAAGGAAATCTGGCTCACGTCAGCACAAGCGCTGGCCGAAACTGGCCATAACGAAGACGAGCTGTGCCTGTGGCGCTCGGATGAAGCCTTCACCCACGACATGCTGAGCGAAGGCACCCATGACCAGAATCTGGTGGGTGTCTGGTTGGTGGTGGACAACATTGACGATCCGGTTGAAGTGCTGGACGTGGAAAACGACGTGCGACAGCGGCTGCAGACGTTAGAGCTCGGAGGTGAGTTTTATCCGGCGGAGGTGGGTGACGGGCATGCGTTTACGCGTTGAGTGTTCGCCACCACGAGACGTTGCGCATGACTGCAATCCCTGTGGGAGCGAATTCATTCGCGATGCGTAGGTCTATCCGACACATCGCTGGCAACCGAACCTTTTTTCGCGAATGAATTCGCTCCCACAGAAGAATTGTGGGGTTCCTGCCACCGGCGCCATCCGTCAGAGTAACTGGAAGACTATTGCGGGAAGTTCTGCGCCGACGTATAAATGAGCACCTACTCACTCATTACCAGATGTTTCCCATGGCCCGTCCGAAAAGCGAAGACAAACGCAACGCCCTGGTCGATTCTGCCCTGCGCGTATTCGCCGAACAGGGCCTGGGGGCGCCGACCTCGAAGATCGCCAAGGGCGCGGGGGTGGCGGAGGGCACGCTGTTCAATTACTTCGAGACCAAGGACGACCTGCTCAACCAAGTTTATCTGGAACTCAAGGCTCAGTTGCGCGACGTGATGATCCCCGGGTATCCAAAAGATAAAGACGTCAAATCCCGCCTGCAACACGCCTGGCACACCTACGTCGGCTGGGGCGCGGCAAACGCTGACAAACGCAAGGCCATGGCGCTGCTGATGATGTCCGATCGCATCACCGATGCGACCCGCGTCGCTGGCAGCGAAGCCTTCAACGACATCAGCGCCCTGCTCCATGAAGGCTCGTCCTGCAACGCCTTTCGCGATCAACCCCCGGCTTTCGCCGCCGCGATCATGCGCTCGCTGGCCGACACCACCATGGACTTCATGAGTAATGAGCCCGAGCACGCCGAGCGTTACTGCGAAGCGGGCTTTGTGGCGTTCTGGAATGCAATTGCAAGGGACTGATTTTTTTGACAAATAAATGAGTGATTACTTACTCACAACTTTACTCGCTACAGGAGAAACACCATGTCCAAAGTCTGGTTGATTACCGGAAGCGCCGCCGGCCTGGGTCGCAACATAGCCGAAGCTGTCCTGGCCTCGGGCGACCGCTTGCTCGCCGCCGCGCGCAACATCCAGCGTCTTGATGATCTGGTGGAGCGTTACCCGTCGCAGATCCTGCCCTTCGAACTGGATGTCACTGACTCTGCTGCTGCGAAGGCCGCCGTGCAGGCTGCGGTGGATAAATTCGGGCGTCTGGATGTGCTGGTCAATAACGCCGGTTTCGGGCACATGCTGCCCTTCGAACAAACCGAAGAAGCCGCCTTTCGCCTCGAGTTCGAGACTAACTTCTTCGGCGTGGTGAACCTGTGCCGCGCCGCCGTGCCGGTCATGCGTGAGCAGGGTTCGGGGCACATCATTCAGATTTCTTCGGTCGGTGGTCGCCTCGCCACACCGGGCATGACGGCCTACCAGTCGGCGAAATGGGCCGTGGGCGGTTTCTCGGATGTGCTCGCCACGGAAGTCAAACCACTGGGCCTGCACGTGACCACGCTGGAGCCGGGCGGTATGCGCACCCACTGGGCCGTACGCGCGCGGGGCCACGACACGCCGGTGATGCCCGCTTACGAGGCCAGCGTCGGAATGATGTTGGGGGTGCTGCGCAAAATCGCGGGCAACGAAAACAGCGATCCGGAGCGGGTGGCGCAGGTCGTGCTCAAGGTCGCGGCCCATCCACAGCCGCCGCTTCGACTGTTGCTGGGCAGCGACGCGCTGAAATATTTGACGCCCGTCGAAGCCGACCGCGCCGACACCGCCGGACGCTGGAAAGCCGTCAGCACCTCGGTGGATTTCAGCGCCACGGGGCCCGTGCCTGCGTTGCCGAACACCTGAAAAAATCTTACCCCTGTCGCAACACGGCTTGCCGGCAGCGGCGTCGATAAGATCGCATCTGTAGGCAAGCCGTGCTGTTACGGGCGGTTGACGATCGCTTTGTTACTTCTTCAACGCGTCATACGCCTCAAGCGCGTGCAGCGAGTAGATATAAGCCGCGCCAGCATTCAACGAAATGGCGGTGGCCAGGGCGGCCGCCACTTCTTCGCGGGTCGCACCGGCAGCGATGGCCGCTTCCGAGTGCGCGCCGATACAGCCGTCACAGCGGGTGGTGATCGCCACGGCGATGGAAATCAACTCGCGGGTCTTGGCGTCGAGCACATTGTTTTCGGCGGCGGCTTCGCCAAGGGTCATGTAGGCCTTGACCATTTTCGGATTGGATTTGGACAGCGAACCAAAGGATTTCTTGATGGTGGTAACGAGGTCGGGCCAGTTGCTGAACATGGTGGTATCTCCTGTGGGCGGCGACTAGACTGCGCCGGGAACACAAACAGTTTCCGCCAAGGGCGCTCGGGCGACTTGCTCGTTTGGCTCATTTCTTTGTCTGAAAATCGCATATGAACGCCATCGACACGCTCATCACTCTAGCCGAGGTTCGCGGCAGCCTTGACCTGCGCTGCCAGTTTCAGGGCGACTGGGCGCTGAACCATGACCAGATGGCCGACGGCATTGCGCCTTACCACATCGTGCTGGCTGGCGAGTGTCACGTGGAGCTGCCTGATGGCCGCCGCTTGACGCTGCGGGCCGGGGATATCCTCGTGCTGCCCAGCGGCATCGCCCACTTGTTGCTCAGTCGGGGCGAACGCGTTCCTCCCTCAAGCCCGAAAACGCAGACCGGCGGGCTGCTGACTGTGCAACGTTTTGGTGAAGGCGCAGAGCTGGACCTGCTGTGCGGGCAGTTTGTCTATCAGCGTGGGGCGATGGTGTTCTCGGCGATGCCCGACGCTCTGGTGATATCCACCCAGTCCCTCAGCCCCGAAGATCCCCTTCCCGCGCTGGTGGGACTGCTGCGCAGCGAAGTGGACGCCAATCAGCCAGGCGGCCAGTTCATGGTCAATGCCTTGACGTCGGCACTGTTCACCCTGGTGCTGCGCGCGCACCTGCAACAGTCGCCACAACACGAAGGCAGCCTGGCACTGCTCGGCGACCGACGCTTGGGCCGCGCCTGGCAAGCCATGCTGCAAAACCCGGCTCACCCATGGACCATCGAAGCGCTGGCGGAGCTGGCGAGCATGTCCCGCGCCACCTTCATGCGCGCCTTCGGCAAACTCAGCGGCAGCTCGCCCTGGACCCTGCTGACCGAAGTGCGCATGCAAATGGCCCACGGTCTGCTGACCCGGTCGCAAAGCGGTCTCAGCGACATCGCGGCCGAGGTCGGTTATCAGTCCCAGGCAGCGTTCAGCAAGGTGTTCAAGGAAACCTACGGCATGGCGCCGGGGCTGATGCGGCGCCAGCTTGAGGCCGACGCAAAGGTCAGACGCACATCCTTCAACCCGGCGCCTTCACTCCCAAGCGTTTCCACATCGGCTGAGTAATGCGCTGAGTGTTCTTGTACCCCGCCCACGGGTCGGCCTTGAGTTTGCGCAGGCGTTTGAGCAGGTTGCCGATGTTCCACTGGTTGGACGCCTTCAGGCTGGTCAGCTCCTCGCGGGTGACCGGCACGGACACTGGTAAACCGGGCCGGGCGCGGGCTGAGTAGGCGGCGACGGTGCTGGCGCCGCGGGTGTTACGCAGGTAATCGATGAAGATCTTGCCGACGCGGTTTTTCGGGCCGGACGTGGCTGTGAAACGCTCTGGCAGTTGTTGTGAAACGAACTGCGCCAGTGCCTTGGCGAAGGCCTTTACGGTCTCCCAATCCGCCTTGCGTGCCAGTGGCACGATGATGTGCATGCCCTTGCCGCCGCTGGTCTTGAGGTACGCGTCCAGCCCCAGTTCATCGAGCACCGAAAGCGTCAGCTGCGTGGCTTCGATCATGCTGCGCCAGGGCAAGGCCGGGTCCGGGTCGAGGTCGAGCACGAAATGATCCGGCAGCTCGATCTTGTCGTAGGTCGAGCCCCAGGTGTGCAACTCGATGGTGCCCATCTGCGCCGCGCCGACCAGCGCTTGCACGCTGTCGATTTCCATCAGCCGCGCGTGGCCGGGGTCGAGCTTGGGGTCCAGCTGCTTGATGTTGGGGATCGCCAGCCGGTCGGAATGCTTCTGGAAAAACTGCTCGCCCTCGACCCCCTCCGGGCAGCGCAACAGCGCCACAGGGCGATGATCCAGATGCGGCAGAATCCAGTCGGAAATCGATTCGTAAAAATGCGCCAGATCGATCTTGTGCAACCCGCTCTGCTTGTCGATCACTCGCTCTGGGTGGCTGATCAACACGCCCGCCACCTCGACCTTGTCCTTGACTGCGCGCTTGCTTGCCGGTCTGGCCTTCTCGCTCGGCGCGTCGGCTGTGGGCGCCTTGGCTTTGCTCGCCTTGGGCTTGAAAGGGGCTTTGATGTCTTTCGGCGTCCTGGGGTATTCGTGGACGACCTCGCTGGCGGGTTTGTCGCTGCGCAGCGCAACGAAGGCCGAGTGGCGAATAATGCCCTCGCGAGTCCACTCGCCGAATTCCACTTCGCCCACCAGCGTCGGCTTGATCCAGTGCACACCGCGAGCCTGGGCGCTGGTGAGTTTCTTGGCCAGCGGCGAGGCACCCTGCTCCAATGCTTTCATCTGCTGGA
Organism: Pseudomonas sp. GW821-FHT02A11; assembly: GCF_059421985.1. Classification (NCBI taxonomy): domain Bacteria; kingdom Pseudomonadati; phylum Pseudomonadota; class Gammaproteobacteria; order Pseudomonadales; family Pseudomonadaceae; genus Pseudomonas; species Pseudomonas sp. GW821-FHT02A11. Next base: position 134,898 of record NZ_JBWKWB010000004.1, on the reverse strand, counting down.
ACATTTCATCGAGCATTTTCTGCTTGAAGCCCGTGCCCACACGGCCTGCGTACACCAGCCCGGCGCCCTCCTCGTTCACCGCCAGCAGCAAGGCGCCGAAGCCGCTACGCGAGCCTTGAGGTTTGGTGAAGCCGACGATGACGAACTCCTGGCGCTGTTTGCATTTGAGCTTGATCCAGTCCGGGCTGCGGCGGGACTGATACGCACTGCCGGCGCGCTTGCCGATCACGCCTTCAAGTGACAACGAGCAGGCGCTTTCGATGATGTCGCGATGGCTGGCGGAAAAGGCGTCGGAGAAACGCAGCAAACCCTTCTTTTGCTTACCCAATAGCTTTTTCAGCGCTGCGCGACGCTCTTCAACGGGCTTTTCGCGGATGTCCTCGCCATTGAGAAACGGCACGTCGAACAGGTAGTAAACGATGTCCTTGCTGCGGCCGATGTCGAAGGCATTCTGCAGCGCCTGAAAATCCGGCAACCCGGCGTCATTGAGTACCACTACCTCACCGTCGAGCCAGCCGTCACCCAGGTTGAGCTCGCTGATGGCCTTGGCCTGCAGGGGCAGACGCTCGGTCCAGTCATGGCCGTTGCGGGTGATCATGCGCACTTCGCCATCAAGAATGCGGGTCATGATCCGGTAGCCGTCGAACTTGATCTCGTACAGCCAGTCACCTTCGGGCGGCGCGTCCATCAGAATCGCCAGTTGCGGCGAAAGCTTTTCCGGAACGCCGGATTTCTTCGCCGCAACCTTCTTCGCGGTCTTGCTCGCCGGCTTGCGCTCGGCCACAGGGGCGGAGGCAGCGGCCTTGCGTTTTGGCGCCTTGGCTTGCGCTCGCCCCTCGCCCACCGTCGCGCCGCTGACCACGCTTTGTGGCTGGTCGGCGGCGATGTCGTACTCATCCGCCGAGCGCACGGCCTCGTCTTTTTCCTTGATCAGCAGCCACTGCTCCTTGTCGCCGCTGCCCGGCAAATGGGTCCGGACCAAGGCCCAGTCGCCGGTGAGTTTTTCGCCGATCAGGGTGAATTTGAGCTTGCCCGCCTTGTAAGTGGCGCGCGGGTCGCCATGGGGCTGCCAGATACCTCGGTCCCAGACGATCACATCGCCCGCACCGTATTGCCCCTCAGGAATGCTGCCCTCGAAACTGCCGTAACTAAGCGGGTGATCTTCGACATGCACCGCCAGGCGTTTGTTTTTCGGGTCCAGGCTCGGGCCTTTGGGTACAGCCCAACTCTTCAGGGTCCCGTCCAGTTCCAGGCGAAAGTCGTAATGCAAATTGCGCGCATCGTGCTTATGAATGACGAACGTCAGCGCCTTGCCTTTGCTGCCACGAGCCCGACCGGCTGTTTCGGGGGGCTCGGAAGTGATGTCGAAGTTGCGCTTGCGGGTGTACTCACTCACAGGTTTTGCCATGATCGATTCAACCTCTGCGCCTTGTTTCCAAGGGTCGGCTCAAAACAAGACGCCGTTTCTCAGGACGCCTTGGTCGTCTTTTTCCTTGCAGGGGCTCGCCGTTTGGCCGGGGCTACATCATCAGCGGCTGCGGTTTTGCTCTTGCCGGCAGGTTTGTTTTTGGCTGGGGCTTTGGCTGAATCGCCTCGGCTCCCCAGACTGCGTTTGAGCAATTCAGTCAGATCGATGACATCAGCGGATTTGCGCTCGGTCTCTCCGGCGTCGGTTTCCACATCTTCGATTTTGCCTTCCCGGGCCTTGGTCTCGACCAGCGCCATGATCTGGTCCTGGAACGTATCGCGATACTCTTCGGCGTCAGGCGACCAGTCGGTGCTCATGTCCTTGACCAGGCGCTTGGCCATGTCCAGCTCGCTCTTGCTGAGCTTCACATCGGTGGCTTCCTTGGGCAGGTCCAGCGTGTCGAGCCCGCGCACTTCGGCGGGCCAGCGCAGCAACACGAGGATGATCGCCGACTCCAGCGGCATCACAGCGGCCAGATGCTGGCTGGTGCGGATGACCACATGGGCCAGCGCGACTTTGCCGGTGTCCACCAGCGTCTGTCGTAGAAGAGCGTAGACCTTCTCGCCGCGCTTGTCGGGTGCAAGGAAGTACGGCGTGTCGATGTTTTGCAGCGGAATCTGCGCGCTGTCGACAAAACCGAAGATATCAATGGTCTGGGTCGACCTAGGGTGCGCGGCGCGGATTTCGTCCTCGCTGATTACCACATAGCGGCCCTTCTCGTACTGCACGCCCTTGACGATGTTTTCCTTGGTCATCTCCTTGCCAGTGACCTTATTGATGCGTTTGTAACCGACCGGGTCCATGCTGCGTTTGTCCAGCCAGTCAAAATCGACGCCCTGCTGCGACGTCGCCGACACTAACGCCACCGGGATGTGTACCAGCCCGAAGCTGATCGCGCCTTTCCATATTGCCCGAGCCATCGTGTTTATTCTCAAGGGGTGTGTAGAGCAGTGACCGGGGCGGATGAGGAAAAGTTTCGGCCGGGCGATAGGTGTGCATAGGCAGTGCAGCCATTCTTTTCATGCATAAAACATATCGATCCGATAGGCCTTCTTAACGCAACGAAAAAGCGTTAGCCTCTCGCGGTTCCCTTTCGGCGCCCTGCCAGAGCCTTCAGTCGCAGGCGCCATGCCCAGCCGAGAATCCGCCCCATGACTTCCATGCCTCATTCGCCCCGCGGTGCAACCATGACCAAAGGGCTGGCGATGCTGTTTGCGTTCTGCTGCGGCGCGATCGTCGCCAACATTTACTACGCACAACCGATCATCGGTTTGATCGCTCCGGACATCGGGCTGTCGAGCACGCTGGCCAGTTTCATCGTCTCGCTCACGCAAATCGGCTATGCCGTGGGCCTGTTTTTCCTGGTGCCGCTGGGCGATCTGCTGGAAAACCGCAAGCTGATGATGGTCACTACGGCGGTGGCGATCCTGAGCCTGCTCAGCGCAGCCTTCGCCCAGACACCGAACCTGTTTCTGCTGGCCTCGCTGCTGGTGGGGTTCAGCTCGGTGGCGGTGCAGATTCTGATTCCCTTGGCCGCACACCTGGCGCCGGAAGAAACCCGTGGTCGGGTGGTGGGCAGCATCATGGGCGGCCTGCTGCTGGGGATTCTTCTGGCGCGGCCGGCTTCCAGCCTGATCGCCGACCACTTTGGCTGGCGCGCGGTGTTCGGCACCGCCGCAGTGATGATGCTGCTGATCAGCGTGGTACTGGCGACCACCATTCCCAAACACCAACCGGCCCACAGCGCCAGTTACGGGCAACTGCTCAAGTCACTGTGGACGCTTTTGCTCAAGCAGCCCGTGCTGCGTCAGCGAGCGTTTTATCAGGCGTGCATGTTCGCGACCTTCAGCCTGTTCTGGACCGCCGTGCCGCTGGAACTGGCGCGCAATCATGGCCTGTCGCAGAGCCAGATCGCCCTGTTCGCGCTGGTCGGCGCCATTGGTGCCATCGCCGCACCCATTGCCGGACGCCTGGCCGACGCCGGGCACAGCCGTGTCGCCAGCCTGTGCGCGATGCTCTTTGCAGCCTTGAGTTTCCTGCCCAGCCTCATTCAGCCCGCCTACGCTGTGATTGGCATGGCGGTGACCGGTGTGGTGCTGGATTTTTGCGTGCAAATGAACATGGTCGTCGGCCAGCGCGCGGTCTATGCCCTCGACGCCAAAAGCCGCAGCCGCCTGAACGCGCTGTACATGACCAGTATTTTCCTCGGCGGCGCCACCGGTTCGGTGATCGCCAGTGCCCTGTACGACCACGGCGGCTGGGCCTGGATCGTGATCGCAGGCAGCGCGTTTCCGTTGTTGGCGCTGATGGTGTTTTTCACACATTCGGCGAAGGCGAAATCTGCCTGACCCTTTGACAACGCGACGAACACGATACCTGTGGGAGCGAATTCATTCGCGAGACGTAGGTACAACCGCCAGATAGGGGTCGGATGTACTGGCCAATCGCGAATGAATTCGCTCCCACGGAGAACCCCTATTCGACTCAAGCCCCCCTTTTCAACCTTCAAGGAGTGATGTCATGACTCAACGCACCTTTCTCATTACCGGTGCCAGCAAAGGCATTGGCCGCGCCCTGGCCGACCACCTCGCGGCGGCAGGCCACCAGGTGGTCGGCATCGCCCGCAACGCTGACGACCCGACCTTTCCCGGCGTGCTGAAAGCCCTGGACCTGAGCGACAAAGACCAGACCCGCTGCGGCCTCGCCGAACTGGCGCAGCATTACCGCTTCGACGGTCTGGTGAATAACGTCGGGCTGGTGCGCCCGCAGCCACTGGGGCAGATTGAGCTGGACGACTTCGATGCCGTCATGAGCGTCAACCTGCACTCCGCCCTGCTCGCCACCCAGGCCCTGCTGCCCCACATGCGCGATCGGGGTTGGGGCCGCATCGTCAACATTTCGAGCCTCACCGTGCTCGGCATCACCCAACGCACCGCCTACGCCGCCGCCAAGGCCGCGCTGATCAGCTTCACCCGCTCCTGGGCGCTGGAACTGGCGCAGACGGGCATCACCGTCAACGCTATCGCCCCCGGCCCGACCGAAACCGAACTGTTCCGCCAGAACAACCCGGTGGGCAGCGAAGGCGAAAAACGCTACCTGTCCGGGGTGCCGATGGGGCGTTTCGGCCAACCAGAAGAAATCGCCTCGGCGATCGCGTTTCTGCTGTCGCAGCAGAGCGGGTTCATCACCGGGCAGACGCTGTTTGTCGATGGCGGGGCTTCGGTGGGTAAGGCGGGGTTTTGAGCCGATAACCGCCTGACATCCGTGATTCGGCTCCATACGCGGACGCCCCTGTGGGAGCGAACTCATTCGCGAGGGGCCAGTTCTACCGACGCATATCTACCGGCTGGCCCATTTTTCGCGGATGAATTCGCTCCCACGGGGATCACCGAATCGCCGCAAACCCTCGTTCCAGATCCTCGATCAGCGCGCTGACATCTTCCAGCCCGACGTGCAATCGCAGCAGCGGGTTCAGGGTTTTGTCGGCGGTGTTGGTGCGGTCGCGGACGTTGGCGGCGATGATCAGGCTTTCGAATCCGCCCCATGAGGCGCCGAGGCCGAACAGGTGCAGGGCGTCGATGAAGTCTTCCAGATGCTTGGGATTGTTGTCGGCCAGCTCGAACGTCAGCAGGCCGTTGCTGCCGCTGAAGTCGCGTTTCCACAAGGCGTGGTTCGGATGATCGGCCAAGGCCGGGTGAAACACGCGCTTGACCTGAGGGTGCTGTTGCAGCCAATGCGCGACCTGCAAAGCCTGGCGCTGGTGCACATCCAGGCGGGTTGCCAGCGTGCGGGCGCCGCGCAGGACGAGGTAGGCGTCATCGGGGCTCACGGTACTGCCAAAAGTGTCGGTCATCACCGCCAGTGGCTGCCAGACCGCTTGAGTGGTGCAGACGCTGCCCATGACCACGTCGCTGTGACCGGCCAGGTACTTGGTCAGGGCCATGATGGAAATGTCCGCGCCCAGCGCCAGCGGGCGGTACTGGTAACCCGAGCCATAGGTGTTGTCCACCGCCAGCAGAATCCCACGAGCCTTGCACAGCGCGGCGATGGCGGGCAGATCGGCGAGCTCGTACAACAATGAACCGGGCACTTCGGCGTAGACCATTTTGGTGTTGGCCTGAAGTTTGTCTTCCAGCCCGCTGCCATCGGCGTTGAAGTAGCTGTACTGGATGCCGAACGGGGTGAGGAATTCCTCGGCCACCTGACGCACCGGCGAATACACCGCGTCGGTGATCAACACATGATCGCCAGGGCGCAGATAGGCTAGAAACGTCTGCGCCACCGCCGCGAGGCCCGTGCTGAACAGGCGCGTGCGATAGCCGCCTTCAAGCTCGGTGACCAGATCCTCCAGCTCGAACGCCGTCGGATTGCCCCGCGCGCCGTAGCTCAGCACGCGCTCGGTGTCGCGACGCTTGCGGGCGTCGCGCATCTCGCCGAGGCTGTCGAACAGCACCGTGCTCATGCGCGACACCGAAGGATTGACCCACCGCACACCGCTGCCCTTTTCGCTGCGTGCGGCATGAACCAGACGCGTACGCACCCGGCTGTCGCTGGAGTTTGCGGCGAGGGGTTTGAGGCTGGCGATTTCCTGCTCCGTCATCTGCCCGAGCAAACCGATTTCCCAAGCGAGGTACTGGCGCGCGGCGTCCTTGTTACCCGAATGCCGATCGTGGGTGAAGAACAGGAAATCGATGCACTGATCATTCGGCGGATTGGAGGCGTCTTCGCTGAGCGCAAAACCTGCCGCCTGCCAGTTTTTGAAGTCCAGCCAGCGGGCGTGCTGACGTTGCGATTCAGGCAATTCGAGGGCAGCAATGGCAGCCACGTTCGCATCCTCTGCAACGAGTACGACCGGTTTGGACTGAGCCGCCAGATCCTGCGCCAGCCGCGTGCGAATCGACCACGCAGCACCGGCAATGTGCGCTTTGCGATAGGCCATGCTGCCGCGCAGATCGATCAGTGCAACGGTGTCATCACGCAGCGCGTCCTGCAGAGCGGCGGCGCTGATTTCCGGCAATACCGTGGCAGGCGATGCAGCATTGACCGGCAACGCCAGACCACTCTGCAACCCCCCTTCCAGCACGTAGGCCTCATGCCCCAGCTGACGCAACCAACTGGCAACGATCGGCGCACGCACGCCGTCGTTATCGAGCAACACCAGCCGCGCGCCACGCACGCCGACGTACAGGTCAGTGGACTGGATCAACTGCCCGCCCGGCGTGTGTTGCGCCCCCGGCAGGCTGCCCAACGCAAACTCTTCAGGGGTGCGCACGTCGCATACGAAGAGGCTGCGTGAAGCCTCCTCGGACCAGGCAAGCACCTGCTCGGCCTTGACCGTCTGCACATTCGCACGCTGAGCCAGACGCTGCGCGGCATCACGCTGATGCGACAGCGAAGCGCCAGAAGACACCTCGGGATAACGGCGCGTGCTGCCATGCTCCAGCGGCAGATCGGCGAGGTACCAACCCTGGGTGCCGTTTTCCAGCGCATAGACCGGGTTTTTCACGCCAAGGTCGATCAGGGTTTGCGCGCCGATGATGCTGCGGGTGCGACCGGCGCAATTGACCACGATGGGCGTTGTGTCATCCGCCACCAGTTCTTTCAGGCGATAGCCCAGCTCGCCGTTGGGGCAGCAGATGGAACCGGGAATGGTCATCTTGCGGTATTCGTCGAATGGACGACCGTCCAGCAGCACCAGAGGCTCGCCCCTGGCCTGCCAGGCGGCCAGTTCGGTGGCGCTGATGTGCGGGGTGTGGCTCGCTTCTTCGACCCGTTCGCCAAAGGCCTTGGACGGCACATGCACCCCGGCGAACAATTGCAAACCCGCCGCCTGCCAACCGTCGGCGCCGCCCTCAAGCACGTGCACGCGACTGTAGCCCAAGGTCTCCAGACGCTGCGCGGCCTTGAGCGAGATGTCGCTGCCGGTCTGGTCGTAGATCACCAGGCGCACGCCTGGATTGGGCGCCAGACGACGGGCTTCGAGTTCAAGACGGCTGTAGGGCAGGTTCACCCCGTGAAACAGATGCGCTTCGCCGTACTGGCCGTGCTCGCGTACGTCGAACAGGGCGATTTCCTGCCCGTCGAACAGCCAGGTTTGCAGGTGGTGCGAGGTGACTTTTTGGCTCATGGGGGCTCTCGTGAATCAACGAATACTATCGACCGTTTTTGTGTAGGAGCGCGCTTGCCCGCGAAGGGGGGGTATCTGTGCCGAACGTGTTGCATGACACCACGCTATCGCGGGCAAGCGCGCTCCTACAGAGACGGGGGGGTTGGAACTACTGCAACACCAACGACCTCTCGCCCGCCGCCACTTCCCTGCCCTTCTGATACGCGCGCTGCACCGCCGGTCGGGGCTTGATGCGTTCGCGCCAGGCGTGGATGTTCGGGTAGTTCGCCAGGTCCTGGCCCTGACGCAGCGGCTGAATCCACGGGAAGATCGCCATGTCGGCAATCGAGTAATCGCCCGCGACGTACGCCACCTCGCCCAGGCGTTTTTCCAGCACGCCGTACAGCCGCGCGGCCTCGGCACCGAGCAGGTCGAGGGCAAAGGGAATCGGCTCTGGCGCCTTTTCCCTGAACACCTGCCATTGGCTCAGGTATGGCGTGACATGCCCTACCTGCCAGAACAACCACTCCTGCACGCGCTGGCGTTCTGCCGTGCCTTCTGGGGGCAGAAAACGCCCGGCCTTGTTCGCCAGATAATTGAGGATAGCCCCGGATTCGAAGAGGCTCAGTGGCTCAGCATCACGTGGGCTGTTCGCAAAAGCCGCGTGGTCGACAATCGCCGGAATCCGTCCGTTGGCGCTGATCGCCTGGAACCAGTCCTGCTTCTGTTCGCCGTTGCGAATGTTGATTGGCAACAAGCGGTACTCCTGCTCAAGCTCTTCAAGCAAAATGCCGATTTTCAGGCCGTTGCCGGTGGGCCAGTAGTAGAGATCGATCATGCGTAGGCCTTGATCGACGGGGCCATTTGCGAGGCGTTGTAGTTGAGGACCTTGCCTTCGGTGTTGACGCCATAACGCCCGTTCAGCGATTCCAGCGGACGGCCATACAGATGGAAATGCAGAGTCGGGGTTTGACCATCGACCTTGATGCCGTGCAGGTCTTCGCCGAGGAAGCTGATCGAGGTGCCAGGTTGCACCACGACTTCCTTTTCCAGCTCCAGCTTGGCGAAGGTCGGGTCACTGCCATCGTCGGTACGGGCCCAGACATAGTTGATCTCCTGACCCTGCACCGCCACGATCACCGCCCAGGTTTCGTGGTTGTGCGGCAGCGTGCTTTTGCCCGGCAGCAAGGAGTTCATGTACAGCGTTGGGGTCTCGCCGTCGTCGTTCAGGCGATAACGAAACGCAGTGTCGCCCTCCCCAGGAACCGGCGCCGGGAAGGTGTCAAAATTGAACAGATCGCGACGCTCGGCCAGGCGTTCCAGCAGGCTGACGATCTCCTTGAGCGCCTCACGATCGACACCGCGCTGGTGGATGACGCGGATTTTCTCAAGGAAGTCTTCAATCACGGGGCTGCGGGTTTCGATGCTCATCAGGTGCTCCTTTTATTAGTTTCAATGCGTGAAATGCGTACCGCTTTTTGTAGGAGCGCGCTTGCCCGCGATGGGGACATACCTGTCGCCTACGATGTTGGAGGAGCTGACGCCATCGCGGGCAAGCGCGCTCCTACAGGGGCATGCGGTGATCATAGGTTTGTATTCCAACCCGCCGACTACACCGACAGGCTGTAGCGGCTGATATTGCTCAATAGAAACGGGGCGCCGTGGGCCACCGGACGACGTCCGGCATCGCCCAGGGCGTGGCGCAAAAAGCTTTGGGTCCGCTCGCTGGTGGGGCGCTGGAAAATCTGTTCGGCGCTGCCGTGTTCGACGATCAGGCCGTTCTCGGTGAAATACACCACGTCGCTGATGTCCTCGGCGAAGCGCATTTCATGGGTCACCAGCACGCAGGTCATGCCCTCTTCGGTCAGCTCGCGAATCACTGTCAGCACCTCGCCCACGGTTTCCGGGTCCAGCGCGGAGGTCACTTCATCGAACAGGATCAGCTCGGGACGCATCGCCAGCGCACGAGCAATCGCCACGCGCTGCTGCTGGCCGCCGGACAACTGCCCCGGATACGCATCGGCCTTGTGCTCCATGCGCACCTTGGCGAGCAAGGCGCGGGCTTCTTTTTCGGCGTCCACCGCGTTGCGCCCCAGCACCTTGCGCGGCGCGATGACGAGGTTTTCCAGCACCGACAGATGCGGGAACAGGTTGTACTGCTGGAACACGAACCCCACGCGCTTGCGCAGTTCGATGCGCTGCGTCTCGTTGGCCAACTGGTGCACCTGGGTGTCGCCCACGCGAATGGTGCCGCGCTGGGGCTGCAACAGGCCGGTGATGCAACGCAGGATGGTCGATTTGCCCGAGCCCGACGGGCCGATGATCGACACCGCCTGCCCGCGCTGCACGTCCAGATCGATGCCCTTGAGCACGCGGTTGTTGCCGAACGACAGGTGAATATCGCGCAGGCTGATCAAAGGTTGCTCGGCGCGCGTTTCAGGAGAAGGCATAACGTCGCTCCAGGTATTGAGTGAGTCGGGAAATCGGGTAGCAATAGGCAAAAAACAGCGCCAGCACGCTGAAGTAGATCAGCACCGTGAAGCCCGTGCGGTTGACCGTGTTGCTGGCGATCTGCGCGGTGTCGATCAGGTCATGCACGCCCACCAGCGAGGCCAGCGCGGTGCCCATGGTGATCACCGCGTAAAGGTTCATCCACGGCGGCAGCATGCGCTTGAAGCACTGCGGCAGGATGATCGAACGGAAGATCTGCCCACGGGTGAAGGCCAGCGAACGCGAGGCTTCCCACTGGGTGCTGGGGATCGAACCGATGGCCCCGCGAAAGATCTCCGCGACATTGGCACTGGCAGGCAACGCCAGGCCAATGGTGACTTTCACCCAGTCGGGAAAGGCAATCCAGGACTTGCCGATGTGCAGCTCGAACGGGAACACGTAGGTGGTGAAATAGATCAGCACCAGCCACGGCGCGTTGCGAAACACCTGCACCCAGATCCGCGCAGGCAGTCGGGTGATCCACAACGGCGACACGCCCAGCGCGCCGATCATCAGGCCCAGTACCGAGCCGATGGCAATAGCCAGCAGGCTGATCAGAATGTTCTGCCCGAAGCCCACCGCCAATGCAGGCGACCACTCGTACAGCGCGGCGAACACCGGGCTCTGGGGTGCGCCGAAGATCAGCACCGCCAGCAACGCAGCGGCCAGGATCAGCTTGCCCGGATGACGACGGGGCCAGGACAGCGGCAGGCTCGCGGACGATTCAATGGCCATAACCAGGCATCCTCAATTTGGCTTCCATGGCACGGCCCACACAGTTGACGATGAAGCTGAGCAGGCCGAAAAAGGTCAGCAGCAGAATCATCAGTTCCAACACGTTGTCGCTTTGGGTCCAGATCATGATCGAGGCGTAGGTGATATCGCCCACCGCAATGGCCGAGGCCACGGCGGTCATCTTCACCAGATCGATCAGGTTGTTGATCAGCGACGGCAAGGCAAAGCGCAAAGCCAGCGGCAGTTGCACGTTCCACAGCAACTGGCGGCTGCTGAAGGCCAGGGAACTCGCCGCTTCCAGCGTCACGGCAGGCACCGCTTCGATCCCGGCACGCAGGGCTTCGGCGTGAAACGCGCCTTTGTGCAGGGAGATCACGATCACCACCCAGGCGAACGGCGTCAGCGGGTTGGCCGCGCCCACAGCCTGGGTCAGCAACATGTTCAACACCAGAAACGCGCAATAAAGCTGCACCAGCGTCGGTGTGTTGCGAGTGACTTCGACGAACACCCGCGCAGGCGTGGCCAGATACGACTTGCCGCTGGTCAGCATGGCCGCCAGACCGACACCGGCCAGCAGGCTGCCAACGATGGTGAACAGGCACAGCAGCACGGTGGTCAGCGCGCCATTGACCATCGAGCCGCGCTGATAAGCGTCCAGCAGAAAGCTGTAGTTCAGGCCGAACTTCGCTGTCCACTGCACAAAGAGCTCCAGCCAATGACTCATGCCAAGGCCTCGACACGCAGCTGTGCACAGGCATCGGCAATGCGCCGCCCGGCCTCGATCACGCTTGTCGTGGCTGTGGCGATGGACAGACGAAACCACGGCGACAAGCCATACGCACTGCCCGCCACGCCTGCGACGCCCTGCTCCAGCAGGTAATCCACTACGTCGCCGTCGTCATTCAGACGCTGACCATCGGGACGAATGCGCCCCAGAAGCTCCGCGCAACGGACAAAAACAAAGAAACCGCCTTCGGGCCTGAGCACATCCAGCCCGTCTACCTCGCTCAATGCCGCGACCAAGAGATCACGACGTTGCTGATAGGCCTGCACCTGCTCCGGCAGAAACGCCAGCCCGCCTTCGAATGCAGCCAGTGCAGCGGCCTGCCCGACGGACGATGCGCCGGAGGTGGACTGGGACTGGATCACGGCCATTGCGCTGGTCAGCTCCTTGGGGCCAGCACCAAAGCCGATGCGCCAGCCGGTCATGGCGTAGGTCTTGGAGACCCCGCCCACCAACAACGCGCGGGCTTGCAGATCGGGCGCGACATTAAGCAGGCTCAGCGCCGGACTGCCGTCGAAACGAATGTGTTCGTACAGCTCATCCAGCAACACCAGCACCTGAGGATGACGCCGCAGCACATCGGCCAGCGCCAGCAGTTCTGCCTCGTTGTACACCGCGCCGCTGGGGTTGCCGGGGCCGTTGAGGATCAGCCAGCGGGTGCGCCCATTGATGCTTTGTTCGAGCTGCTGCGGGGTGAGTTTGCAGCCCTGTTCAAGGCCGCATTCGATGAACACCGGCTCGCCACCGTTGACCCGCACGATGTCCGGAAACGACGGCCAGTACGGCACCGGCACCAGCACTTCATCGCCGTCGTCGAGGGTTGAAGCGAAGGCATTGAAGATGATCTGTTTGGCACCGTTGCCGACCACGATCGACGGCAGCGCATAGTCCAGACGGTTCTCGCGCTTGAGTTTGCGCTGGATCGCCTCACGCAGTTTCTTCACGCCGGGGGTTGGCGTGTACTTGGTGGCGCCACCGTCGATGGCCGTGTACGCGGCCTGTTTGATGTGCTCGGGGGTGTCGAAATCCGGCTCGCCGGTGGTGAGGTCCAGAATGTCGTGGCCGGCATCGCGCAGCTCAGTGGCACGGGATTTCGCCGCGGCGTTGGCAGACAGGGAAACGCGCTGCACGCGTCGGGACAGACGAATGCTCATGAAGGGGTACTCCCGCTGTCGATAGAGGTCAGAACCTTGCCCGGATTGAGCAGGTTGAGAGGATCGAGGGCCTGCTTGATGCGACGCATCAGGTTCAGTTCGACGCTGCTTTTGTAACGCGGCAGCATGGCCCGCTTGCGTTGGCCGATGCCATGTTCAGCGCTGATCGAGCCGCCGAAGGCATGGGCGCTGTCGTGCACCAGCTCGCTGAGTTCGGCATAGCGGGCCATGTGCGCCTCCACCGTGGAGCTCAGCGGATGGGCGACGTTGTAATGCAGGTTGCCGTCGCCCAGATGGCCAAACGTGAAATTGCGTACACCAGGGAAGTGCTGCTGCAGCAAGGCGTCGGTGTGTTCGACAAATTCAACGATTCGGGAAATCGGGATCGAGATGTCGTGCTTCATGTTGCGACCGGCGCGACGTTGCGCATCGCTCATGTTTTCGCGCAGCAGCCACAGTGCCTCGCTCTGGGCCAGGCTCTCGGCAATCAGTGCATCGGCCAGAAGACCCTCTTCGAAAGCGCTGCCGAGCACCTCTTCAAACGCTTGCCGCGCGTGGGCTTCACTGTGGTTATCCGACAGCTCAAGCAAGGCAAACCAGGGCTGTGACGCACCGACAAAGGCTTGCGGGCCGTCAGGAAACTGCTCGCGCAACAGCTCAAGGCAGGCGGCCGTCAGCAGCTCGAATGCGGTAAGGCTTGCGCCGAAACCGGCACGGGCGTGGGACAAAAAGCTCACCGCCTGAGCCAGCGAATCGAACGCCAGAAAGGCTGTGCTCTGCGCCTTGGGCAACGGGAACAGCTTCAACGTCGCCGCCGTGATGATGCCCAGCGTCCCCTCGCTGCCGATGTACACATCGCGCAGGTCGTAACCTGTATTGTCCTTGCGCAGCCCGCGCAGGCCGTTCCAGATTTCCCCTTCGGCGGTGACCACTTCCAGGCCCAGGGTCAACTCGCGGGTGTTGCCGTAGCGCAGCACCGCCGTGCCGCCCGCGTTGGTGCCCAGGTTGCCGCCAATGGTGCAGCTGCCTTGCGCGCCCAGGCTCAGCGGGAACAGACGCCCGGCCTTGCGCGCCACGTCCTGGACGTTTTGCAGAATGCAACCAGCCTCGACGGTCAGGGTGTCGTTGTCAGTGTCGACGTCACGCACCCGGTTGAGCCGGTCCAGAAGCAGCAGCACCGAACGGCCCGTAGCGTCGGGGGTCGCAGCGCCCATCAGCCCGGTGTTGCCGCCCTGCACCACGATCGGCGTCGTGTGAGCGACACAGGCGCGCACCACGGCGGCCACTTCCTCAGTGTTGGCCGGGCGCACCACCGCCAGCGCCTTGCCGACGTAGGTGCCCTGTTTGTCGGTCAGTTGCGGCGTCGAATCGCTGCCTGGCTGCACATAATCGGCGCCGAGCAACTGCTGCAACGTCTGGAACAGATCGCTCATCCTCACCCTTCCTTATTGAGCCGCCAGCGGCGCGGCATTGCGGAACTGCTCATGCAAGTCACGCAGGGCCTGAGACGGCGCCATGCCGGTGCGCTGACCGACGTCGATCAGCCAGCCGCTACGGTGCCAGTCGCGAATGATCGCGTCGAGTTTCGCCTGGGTATCGTGTTCGCCCTTGCGCACCCAGATCACCGATTTCGACGGGATCAGGTCCTTGGCCAGCGGAATGTTGTAGTCGGCCCATTCCGGGTCATCCAACAGCGCGTGCATGGTGGGGCTGACGTGAACCGCCGCGACGCAACCGTTGCCGCGCAGGGACAACAGCGACTCGGACTGGCTGCGGAACGCCTTGATCTCGGCGCCGTAGGTTTCCTGCAACGGCTTGATGAAATTGCTGCCCTGGGACACGCAAACCGGCTTGCCCTTGAGGTCTTCCCACTTGTTGATGCCAGCGCCCTTGCGAATCAGCGCGGCGCCGCCGACTTCTTCATAGGGCGTGGGCACGTAGTCGAGAATCTCGGCGCGCTCGTCGGTGTACTGCATGTTGGCGATCAGGATGTCGACCTTGCCCTGTTGCAGAAACTGCACGCGGTTGGGGGCCAGCACTGAAACGGTCTCGACCTCGACGCCGAGTTTCTGCGCGATGCCCTTGGCCAGTTCGACGTTGTAGCCCAGATGCTCGCCGGTTTTCGGGTCGATGGTGCCGAACGGCGGGCCGCTGAGGATCACGCCGATGCTGATCTTGTGACGCTGCTGGATCTTGTCCAGCGTCGCGTCGGCGTGGGCCAGGGTGGCCGCCAGCGCCATGCCGACCGAGAGGCCGAGTGCGGTCAGGGTCTTGCCGAAAGTACGCGTGCTCATAACCAATGCCTTGAAAGGAAAACGACTCAGGCGCCTGTGGCCTGGAACTTGTCATGCAGCTCGACCAGCGCAGGGGATGCCGGGGTGATGTGGTGGCGTTTCTCGCCCTCGATCAGCCATCCGGTGCGGTGCCAGTCTTTGACGATGGCGTCGAGTTTTGCCTGGGTGTCGGTCTCCCCCGGGCGGGTCCAGATCACCGACGGCGCCGGGTTGAGTTCAGGGGTAATGGCGCGGTAATCCTTCCACTCGGCGCTGTCGGCGATCAGTGGGTTGATCAGCGTGGCGTCGTGCACGGCGGCGACGCAGTTGTTACCGCGCAGGGCCAGCAGGGATTCAGAGGAGCTTTTGAAGGCCTTGAGTTCAGCGCCGTATTCGGTCAGCGGCTTGACGTAGCTGCTGCCCTGCGAGGTGCAGACCGGCTGGCCCTTAAGGTCTTCCCAGCGGGTGATCTTGCTGTCTTTGAGCACTGCCGCCGTGCCACCGACGCGATAAAACGGCGTTGGCACGAAGCCCAGTTGCTGGCCGCGCTCGGCGGTCCATTCCATGTTGGCGATCAGCAGGTCGACCTTGCCCTGTTGCAGGAACTGCACGCGGTTGGCAGGAAGCACCGGCACCAGCTCGACTTCAGCGCCGAGACGACGGCCAAGGTCTTCAGCCATGTCGACGTTCAGGCCCTTGGGCTTCTGGTTGCTCGGGTCGATGGAACCGAACGGCCCACCCGACAGCAACACGCCGACCACCAGGCGATGGCGCTGCTCGATCTTGTCCAGAGTGGCATCGGCCTGCGCGGCGAAACTGGCGCCAAGGGCGGCAATCGCCCCGACGAACAAGGGCAGCAAACGGGTGATGGGCGAGCGCGTGTACGGCATGGATTTCCCCTCGAAATGGTCATCGGCTCGGCGCTTGTGACGACGGGACGTCAGCGCCTTGTAATGACCCCCATCCTAGGGAGGGTGATGGAGCAACGGAAATGCAAATATCAAATATGGTTATAACTTTCAGGTTTTGGTGGTTAAGCCAAAACGGAATAAGCCCATTTTCATTGGTATTCCCAAGACTTTTTCAAAGCAGGGCTTTTTAAACTCATAAAAATCCGTAATGTGTTGCGCATTCCGATTGATATAACACAGGCCCTTTTGGGAGCCGGCTTGCTGGCGAAGACGTCATGTCAATCTCATCACCGTTGAATGACACACCGCCTTCGCCAGCAAGCCGGCTCCCACAAGGGATCGTACTTCGACCCGAATACCGAGAATGCCCATGTCCGACACCCTCGATCTCGAACTGCTGCGCACCTTCGTCGCCGTCGTCGATCACCATAGCTTTGCTGAGGCCGGTGCGCGGTTGTCGCGCACACAGTCGTCTGTCACCCAACACATGCAGCGGCTTGAACAGCAGATCGGCGTCAGCCTGTTTCAGAAGCAGGGTCGGCAGAAGCAGCTCACCGAGCCGGGCCGCCAGTTGCTGCGCCATGCCCGGCAGATGCTGTCGCTCAACGACGACGCGCTCAATTCATTGCGTGAAAGCAGCCTCAGCGGCGTGCTGCGCATTGGCTCACCCCACGACATCGCTGACACCATCCTGCCGCCGATCCTCAGCCACATCGCCCGCTCGGCGCCGAAATTGCGGCTGGAAATCGACGTGGGGCGCAGCCCGTTCCTGATGGACGACCTGCATCGCGGCAAGGTCGACATGGTGATTTCCACCCGCGAAGACACGGGCCTTGAAGGCTTTGCGCTGCGCACATCGCCCGTGTGGTGGATCTGCTCGGCGCAATACCAGCATGTGCCGGGCGAGCCGATTCCGCTGATTCTGGTGGATGAGCCGAGCATCTATCGGCGCTACGCCATCGAGGCGCTGGAGCGGGCAAACATTGCCTGGCGTCAGGCGTACCTAGCCTCGAACCTGATCGGCATCAAAGCCGCGACCCGCGCCGGATTGGGCGTGACGGCGCGGAGCATGGAAATGCTCGGCCCGGACATGCGTGTGCTGGGAGAGGCTGACGGCCTGCCGAGAATGCCCGACGTGACCTATCACCTGTGGATCCGCCCCAACACCGTGAACCCGCTGGCGCGTCGGGCGTATGAATTGATTCGGGGGAGTCAGGGGTTGTAGCGACGGAATGACGAAATACGCTCCTTACTCTGTGGGAGCGAATTCATTCGCGAGATGTCGGTGCAGTCGACAGAGATGCATTGATGTAACGGCCAATCGCGAATGAATTCGCTCCCACAGGGGGTGCGCGCAACGTCAGGAAAAGTGTTATTTCAACTGTGCCTCAACCCACCGCTTCAAATCCCCCACCTCAGCCGAGGTAATGGTATGCCCTGCCCCCGCATACGCATGAAACTCCGGGCTGATCAGCAGAGTATTCTCCAGCACCGTCTGCGCCTCGGTCGCGCCGGAATAGGGCACGCGGCTGTCGGCCGAGCCGTGGCCAATAAACACCTTCAGCGACTTCAGGCGGTCATCCGGCTTGAGCCGTGAATTCAGCGCGGCGAGGATCTTGCCGCTCAATGGCGCGATACCGCGCACCAGTTCCGGGTATTGCAGGCCAATCTGATAACTCATCATCGCGCCCTGGCTGAAGCCCACCAGAATCACCTTGTCCGGCGGGGTGCCGTACTTCTCGGTGGCTTGCTCGATGAAGGTGCGAAGCAGGTCGGTGCTCTTGTCCACGTCGCTGGTCACGCCTTCGTACTCAGCCTGATCGGTGTCTTGGGTAAACCATTTGTAGCCACCCCCATCGACTTCCCCCGGCGCGCGCACCGACAGGTAGGTGAAGTCCGCAGGCAGCTCGTTCTTGATGCCGAACAGGTCGCGTTCGTCACTGCCGTAGCCGTGCAGGAAGATGATCAGGGGTTTGTTTTTCGAGTCGGCGGGGGCTGCAGCGAGGTAAGGCAGGGCCAGGTCGGTGAGCAGCGCGGGTTCGGCATGGGCGAAGCCTGTGAAGACACAGAGCAGCGCGGCGAAAAACTTCATCATTGAGGACAGGCCCTTTCAGAAAAACATCGGGCCCATCATACGCAGCATGTTCTGGATGTCAGCCCGCAATCGACCGGGGGATGCTGTCAGATGGCTGTACGGGGAGCAGATTTCCTCACACCGCATAACACCCTGTGGGAGCGAATTCCTTCGCGAGAGGCTCGTAAATCCGATGCATCTCTATCGCCGGATCTATTTTTCGCAAATGAATTCGCTCCCACAGGGAAACTGCACACCGTCGACTATCCGGCTTTCAACCCTCCAGGGCCGACAACCCCAGATGCTCGCGCAAGGTCGAACCCTCATACGCCGTGCGGTACAGCCCCTTGCGCTGCAGATGCGGGATCACGCTTTCGACGAACTCGCTGAACGACCCCGGCAGGTACGCTGGTGAAATCACGAAGCCATCGCAGCCTCCCTGAGTGAACAGCTCGGCCAGTTGATCGGCGATCTGTGCGCCAGTACCCACCAGTTGCGGCACGCGCACGCTGCTGGCGAAGATGCGGCCCAGCTCTTCGAGCGTGGTGTCCGCCCCCTGCATCAGCAGTTTTTCCGCCGCGGCCGGGTGAATCGAAGGCGCGCGGGCGATTTCTGCCAGGGTGGCAGACAGCGGAAATGGCGAGAGATCAACGTTCAGTTGCGAAGCCAGCGTGACCAGGCCCAACTCAGGCCGCGCCAGGGCGTTGTGCTTGTCGCGCTTGGCCCGGGCTTGCGCCTCGCTGCCACCAATGAACGGCATCACCGCGGTCAACACCTTGCAGCTGTCAGCGCTTCGCCCTTGCTGTACCACTTGCCCGCGCACGTCCTCGCGAAACGCGTGCATGGCCTTCAAATGCGGGTGAATGGTGAAGATCGCCTCGGCCCAACGCGCGCCAAAACGACGTCCACGCCCGGACGAACCTGCCTGAATCAGCACGGGCCGGCCTTGCGGCGTGCGCGGAATGTTCAGTGGCCCTTCGACCTTGAACCACTCGCCGTGATGCTGCACCGAGGTGATCTTGTCGGGATCGGCCAGTACGCCGTTCTCGCGATCGAGCTTCAACGCCCCCGGCGCCCAACTGCGCCAGAGCTTGAGCGCTACCTCGACGAACTCGTCAGCGCGGTCGTAACGCAGGTCGTGCTCCAGGTGTTTGTCCTTGCCAAACAGACGCCCTTCGCTGTCGTTCATCGAGGTCACGATGTTCCACGCCGCGCGCCCCTTGGACAGGTGATCGAGGGTCGCGAACTCCCGCGCGATGTGCGCGGGCTCGTAATAGGTGGTCGAACGCGTGGCGCCCAGGCCCAGCTTGCTTGTCTGCCCGACCAGATACGACAGGATCGGCAGCGGGTCCAGACGCGTGGCATCCTGCGCGCCGTAACGCAGCGCGGTGTCCCGCGAGCCGCCCATCTGATCACCGACCGCGAGGCGATCAGCGAAGAACAGGAAGTCGAACAGCCCCTCCTCCACCACGCGGGCGGTGCGCGCGTAGTACTCGGGGTCGAGGTAGTTACCAATGGTTTCAGGGTGACGCCAGGCCGCGTGACTGTGAATGACCGGCCCGGTCAGCAAAAACGCCGACAGGTGAATGTGACGACTCATGAATATGCTCCTGCTTATTCAGCCTTGGGCACCCAGACCGCGATGTCGGACACCTTCAGTGGCTTGGGAATCAGCTTGGCGTCGTAGTAGTAATCGGCGATGCGCTGCTGCTCGGCCAACTGGTCGATCTTGACCGGCACGATGTCGTAGCTGCGACGGCTATTGGCCAGCTCAACGGTTTCAGTCGGGATGTTGCCCCACAGCGGCGAGAGGTTTTTCGCAGCTTCCTGCGGATGGCCTTTGACCCATTGCCCGGCGTCGTGAAGGGTGTCGAACACCACCTGCAGCACCTCCGGATGGGCCTTGGCGAAGCTGGTGTTGGCGACGTAGAAACGGTTGTAGTTGGCGACGCCATCACTGCCGTCGGCGATCACCCGGACGTGATGTTCACGCTGCTGAGTCGCCAGGAACGGGTCCCAGATCGCCCACGCGTCGACGTTGCCACTGGAGAACGCCGCCACGCCGTCCGGCGCTTCCAGGTACACCGGCGTGATGTCGGCCAGGGTCAGCCCGGCCTTCTTCAGCGCGGAAATCAGCAGGAAGTTACTGCCCGAACCCTTGGAAACCGCCACCCGCTTGCCCTTCAGATCCGCGACGCTGTGAACGGGCGAGTTGTCCTGCACGATGATCGCCTGCGCGCTCGGCGACGGGTTTTCGCGGGCGTAGTAGGTCAACGGCGTGTTGGCCGCCTGGGTGAACAGCGCGAAGGCATCTGCGACATCGGCATGCAGGTCGACACTGCCCGCATTCATCGCGCTCAACAGGCCGCTACTGAACTCATGCCAGTTCACTGTGAAGCCCAGCGGCTTGAGGCGTTGCTCGATCTGGCCGTCGTTCTTGAGCAGGATCCACAACGTCGACGAGCGCTGGTAACCGATGTTGATGACCTGCTCGGCCTGCGCCGCGAGGGTCGTGAGCAGTAAGGTGGCAGTAACGAGGAGTGTGCCCAGGGGTTTACGCAGGCTCATGGCTTTCCTTTAGTGTTCAGGCATGGGGATGGCGCGAGCGCTCAGCACGGAAAAGCATGAGCGCTCAATATAAAAGTCGTTTTGATTATAAAAACTGTAGAGGATTATGAAAGAAACGTATGGGTCTAAGCTTATGCCGGCTGCCCAACGGAACGCCTGCAGAGCGCGCAGGGTCTAGGGATAAGTATTTGAATACTCGCTCACCCGCCGATTGAGGAATTGACCTTGAACATCTTTGAAGCCCTGAGAGAAAGCCATGATCGTCAACGTGGCTACGCCGATGCCCTGGTCCAGACTCACGGTGACAGTCAAGACCGTGTCGAGGCGTACAAGCAGCTGAAAGCTGAATTACAGGCTCATGAAACCGCAGAAGAGCGCTTCTTTTATATCCCGCTGATGCAGTACGACAACGGCGTGGACCTGAGCCGCCATGCGATCTCGGAGCATCACGAGATGGACGAGATGATGGAAGAACTCGACGAGACCGACATGTCCAGCCCGGCATGGCTGGCGACGGCCAAGAAGCTGTCGGAGAAGGTTCATCATCATCTGAAGGAAGAAGAGCATAAGTTCTTTCAGATGGCGGGCAAGTTGCTGGATGACAAGCAGAAAGAGACGCTGGCGGGGGATTATGTGAAGGAATATGAGGAGCAGTTGGCTGAGGCGTGAGGGGTTCTGTTTTTTAGGGCAGCGCTTTGATTGCAAGTATATCCGTAATGGGCAGCGTGGCTTATTACGGTTGCGCCCTTACGGCGGGTCACTTGGGTCAAGGGCCTAAAAATTCAAAAGCGAACACAGCGTTTGGTTTGCCACCCTATCCCCTGTAGGAGCAGTCGGAGGTTCCGACGGCCGCGATGCAGTGTATCTGACACCGCATGAGTGGCAGACATGCGCTTTCGCCACTTTCGTAACCTCAAAAAACTTACACAGGTTTGGCGGCGGGCACAATCCAGGGCCCGATACAAAAACCCTGTAGCAGAAAAGCGCGCAAATCCCAGGCTTTGCATTCGCTTTTTGCGATTTGGTCGTTTGGTTTATCGCACGAAGATCCAAGCATCAGCGTCACAAAAAAACCAACCTCAAAAACATCAAGGATCAACCTGCGCCATCAACTCCGGCACAGATTCAGTCCTGCGTGCATACCGCTGCGCCAACACCGCGCAGACCATCAACTGAATCTGGTGAAACAGCATCAACGGCAGAATCAACACCCCGATCGTACTCCCGGCAAACAACACCTGCGCCATCGGCACACCCGTCGCCAGACTCTTCTTCGAGCCACAGAACAGGATGGTAATGCGATCTTCGACACTGAACCCGAACAACCGCCCCAGCACCGTCGAAATCATCAGCACCAGCGCCAGCACCACCCCACAGACCACCACCAGGCCCGCGAGATCCCACAGCGGAATCTTGTGCCAGATCCCCTCGTTTACCGCCTCGCTGAACGCCCCATACACCACCAGCAGAATCGAACCCTGGTCCACATACTTCAGCCAGTTCTTGTTGCGTGCCACCCACGCGCCAATCCAGCGGCGGGCGATCTGACCGGCCACGAACGGCAACAGCAACTGAATACTGATCTTGATAATGGCATCCAGCGTCGAACCACCGTCGCCGTGCACATTCAACAGCAGGGTCACCAACAGAGGCGTGAGGAAAATCCCGAACAGACTCGACGCCGCCGCGCTGCAGATCGCCGCCGGAATATTGCCGCGAGCAAGCGAGGTGAAGGCGATCGCCGACTGCACCGTCGCGGGCAGCGCGCACAGGTAAAGGATGCCCATGTACAGGTCTTTGCCGATCAGCGGCGAAAGCACCGGCTTGAGCGCCAGGCCCAGCAGCGGAAAGATCACGAAGGTCAGCCCGAACACCAGCAAATGCAGGCGCCAGTGGCCGGCACCGGCGATGATCGACTCGCGGGACAGTTTGGCGCCGTGGAGAAAAAACAGCAGCGCGATCGCGAGGTTGGTCAGCCAGCCGAACCCCACCGCGACCTGGCCGCTGGCGGGGAGGATACTGGCAATGATCACCACCGCGACCAGGGTCAAGGTGAAGTTATCGGGAAGGAAACGAGGGCGACTCATCGGCGTAATCCAGTCATGACAAGGGCAATGTGCCGACTGTACGCCCCTTGCCAAGTGCCGACTAACGCCAACAAGCCCATTAATAGCGCGTAACGGACAGCGCAGGGATTACGCCAGCCCGCCTTCAATCACCCGCAACACCGTCACACGACGCTTTCCCGGGTTGTTATCGATCATTTCACTGAGCGCGGCCTGCCATTTGACGATGTCTTTTTCCTGGGACAAGGCCATCAACTGCTCCCAGCCCATCCCCTCGTTCAGAGCGCTGTTGGCACTGGCCTGCGGCGTCAGAGTTTCAAGCTTCAACAGGTTTGCTGCAATTTCCGAGAGGGTACTCACGACGGGGCTCCAGGGCGCGCGGGTCAGTGGCGCGCCGATACTTGGCTGCGGGATATGCAAGGAAGCCTCAACGTCAAAAACCGGTGAATGCGGCGCCCTGCCCCAAGGTCATAGCAAGGTTCAGACCACACGCCTGGGCCTGCAAAATGATTCGGACCAAGTGCGTCAAAAAGACGCTTCAAGAGGTCTGCGACGCGGCTTCGGCGGCCTGGGTTCGATCCACCAGACGGATGCTGTCGCGCCCGCCACGCTTGGATTCGTAAAGCGCCGCGTCGCCCTGCTCGATCAGCGCGCTGAGGCTGGCCGGGGGATGGTTGAACAGGCTGGCGCCGATGCTCAGCGTCACCGGCTCAGGGGTCGAAAACGCCTGCGAGGCCGCGTCCTGAAAGCGCTGACGCAACTGACCACCCAGATGAACGATCTGCTCATGGGTCGCGTTGTTCAGCAGGATCACGAATTCATCGCCACCCAGTCGCGCCGCCAGCGCGCCTTGGGGCAGGAGCGAACGGATCATTTCACTGAGGCTGACCAGCAAACCGTCGCCGGCGATGTGACCGTACAGGTCGTTGACGGATTTGAAGTTATCGATGTCGATCAGCAGCAATGCCCCCGGCCGCGATCCCGTGACGTCCTCGAGCAGACGCGGCGCCCGCACTTCCAGTGCGCGACGGTTGTACAGGGTGGTAAGGGGGTCCCGCGCGGCCAGGCGTTCGATGCGTTTCTCGCGGCGATAGCGCTCAGAACCTGTCATGGAGAGCGCGATCAGCATGATCGCCATCGCCCCTTCCACCAGGGAGATCTGGATGATTTCGCCACGAAAGGCCGCCAGATCGATCAAGGTGCCGGGCAAAATCGCGGTGATCGCCTTAGCCAGATAAAACAGCCCGTGACCCAGCAGCACATAACGCAGCTGGCCGGCACCGACGCTGAGCGACCTGCCGTGCGGGCGCAACAGCAGGCTGGCCTTGAACATCAGCAGCGCCACCAGCGTTGAATTGACCGCGAGCATGACCTTGGACCACCACGGCGCCTCGGGCAACAGCAACATGCCCAGCCAGACCGCGAAGATCAGGTACCAGCCCCGTGACAGCCGCGATTCGGTAAACCGTGTGACGCCCAGCAAAAACAGCCAGTGGGCGGTCACCAACAGGCCATTGGCGAACCAGATGCCGATCAGCAGAATGCCGCTGCTGCGCAGCAAGGCCAGGGTCGAGCCAAGGGTGATCGTGGCAAAGCCGGCACTCCAGAACAGCAGCGACGTTTCCCGGACATGCCGCCATTCCGCCGCAAGGTACAGCGCAGCCGCCGCGGCGAGGGCGATCGAGAGGGCCAACATGGTAACGGGGTCGAGCGCCATAAACTGCCTGGCCTTTCTGAGTTGCGATCAAAGAGGCGCCATTGTAAGCGTGCGAGCCAATTTTTGGCCTGACCGGAAGCTTAATTTTTGCCCGGTGGTCAGCTCGTCCCAGGCGGCTCGGCCAACGGACGCTTGGCTCTGCCCTGCCGAACCGTTGCTGAGGATTACAGGACTTGCTTTCTTTATTTTCCGCACGTTTCTGCTATTTCAGCGTCGATGGAAAGCGATGATGGTGGCAGGGCCCTGGTGACCTCCCTCCGGGAGCCATGCTCAGGACGTCCATCTCGAACGCCTTCTCGATCACTGGGCGGTCATCGACCGCAGGAACAGGACTGTGTGCTCTCCCAAGCCAGGCTCCACTTACCCGACGTCAGCGTCATCCATCAGCATCGTCGACGATGACGCGCAGGTTCGCAAAAGCCTGACCAACCTCCTCCGTTCGGTCGGCTACCTCGCCTCGGGCTTCGATTCCGGCGAAGCCTTCATGGCGTCGTTGAGCGAGAACCGCCCCGACGGCGTGCTGGTCGATTCGCGGATGAACGGCATGCAGGGAATTGACGTGCAGCGTCAATTGAAGTCATCGGGCATAGCACCTGCGGTGGTGTGCATGTCGGCCTTCTGGGACGACGCTACCCGCCAGGATGCGTACCGGTGGGGCGCCCATGCGTGCCTTTCCAAGCCTTTTTCAGAAGAGCTGCTGCTGGCGACCCTCAGCAACGCACTGAGCGCCAATAACTGCGCCAGCGATCAGCCCATCGAATGACCGTCGGTCATGCAGCGTCGCCCGGCGCGTTAATGAATGGGAGCAAATTCTCGACAGGTCCCAGCCTGACAAGGCAACACTCAGGCTTGCGCCAGAATGCTACCCAGCAACCCGGGAAAGCGCTGGTCGAGTTCCTCGCTACGCAACGAGTTCATGTGCGTGGTCCCGACGTTACGGGTATGAACGAGCCCGGCATCGCGCAGGACGCGGAAGTGATGGGACATGGTGGACTTGGGCCGGCCGCCGTCAAGTTCACCACAGCTGGCCTCTTCCACCCCGGCCAGGCACCGCACGATGTCCAGGCGAACAGGGTCGCTCAACGCATAAAGCAGGCGTTCGAGGGAGAACTCGGCGGGGATGGGATGTTTGAAGGCGCGCATCGGGCCATGATAGCGAGGGGTTTCATCGAACGCTATATTTCGAATACTACCGAACAAGCGAAACTTACCTACCTGGAGCTTACCCATGTCAGCATTGTTCGAGCCGTTCTCCCTGAAGGACGTCACCCTGCGCAATCGCATTGCCATCCCACCCATGTGCCAATACATGGCCGACAACGGCGTAATCAACGACTGGCACCACGTTCACCTGGCAAGCCTGGCCCGTGGCGGCGCGGGCCTGGTGGTGGTCGAAGCAACGGCGGTGTCTCCCGAGGGCCGCATCACCCCGGGCTGCGCGGGCATCTGGAGCGATGAACATGCTCAAGCCTTCGTCCCGGCGGTCAAGGCCATCAAGGCAGCAGGCGCCGTACCCGGCATCCAGATCGCCCACGCGGGTCGCAAGGCCAGCGCCAACCGCCCTTGGGAAGGCGACGACCACATCGCGCAGGGCGACGCCAATGGCTGGCAAACCATCGCTCCATCGGCCATCGCATTCGGCGCCAACTTGCCGAAAGTGCCACAGGCAATGACCCTCGCCGACATCGCTCGCGTGCGACAGGACTTCGTCGACGCCGCCCGCCGCGCCCGCGAAGCCGGTTTCGAATGGATCGAACTGCACTTCGCCCACGGCTACCTGGGTCAGAGCTTTTTCTCCGAACACGCCAACCAGCGCACCGACGCCTACGGCGGCAGCTTCGACAACCGCAGCCGCTTCCTGCTCGAAACCCTGGCTGCCGTGCGTGAAGTCTGGCCGGAAAACCTGCCGCTCACCGCGCGTTTCGGCGTGATCGAATACGACGGCCGAGATGAACAGACCCTGACCGAATCCATCGAACTGGCCCGCCGTTTCAAGGCTGGCGGCCTCGACCTGCTGAGCGTCAGCGTCGGCTTCACCATCCCCGAGACCAACATCCCATGGGGCCCGGCCTTCATGGGCCCGATCGCCGAACGCGTGCGCCGCGAAGCCGGCCTGCCCGTGACTTCGGCGTGGGGTTTTGGTACGCCGCACCTGGCGCAAAGCGCTATCGAATCGGGCCATCTGGATCTGGTCTCGGTGGGGCGCGCGCACCTTGCAGACCCACACTGGGCCTATTTCGCGGCAAAGGAATTGGGCGTCGATAAAGCGTCCTGGACCTTGCCAGCGCCTTATGCGCACTGGCTGGAACGCTATCGCTGAGACTCGAACATCTACCGACCCCGGCTCGGCAGAAAGTTCTGTCGGGCCGGATGTGGGTTTCTGAGGCAATCGCGTTAACTCACCCCTGGCGGGATGCCGTCCTTGTTGAAGTCCTTGAGCCGCTCCTTTTCTTTCTCGGTGGAGTGGGCAGGCACGTCGTTCTTGGGGGACGTGGTGTCTTTTTCACGTACAGGGGGATTTTTCCGGCTCATCGTCAAGGCCTCCTGTTCATCAACCCTGTGGGATCACACCTGTCATCGCCGTGAACTGGCTCTGCCGGTGCTGAAGTTTGTCGAGAATTTCAGGCGGCGTTGATTCGCGAAACACCACCATGTGCCCGACCTCCTTACCGCCTTCGGTGACACGCTCGATGTCGTTGATCATCCAGGTTTTCAGCTCGTCGGCGGTGATGCCCAGCTGGTCGGCCACCTGTTGGTGAAGATAGTGCGCATCGTACTGATTGAATTGATCGCTGTTCATTCGGGTATTCCTTTGCTGGCTGTAAGGATCTGGCCGCTGCGCAGGGGAACAAGTTCAGACCAATTCCTGAAATGTGTTGCGACGGTCTATGCTCAATCCAGGTCGCAAAGAGAACGGGGCGCGTCGCTTTTGTACGAATGATTCAAAATCGCCGTGCCAAGCTGTTTTCCTGCCCGACCAAGGGTGCGACACAGATCGCGCCGGGCACAACAAGATGCCCGACAAGGGTGCCCTGGCTTCGGCCTGAAAATCCACGAGCCCGTGACGTGGTCAATGCGCCGCAGCCGACACTTTCGGACAACCGACAGCCGCCTGGTTTGTCCGTGACCGTGAGGACTGCTGTATGCCTGATCAGATGTCGATTCTGCCGATGGTCAACAGCCTGCTGGAGCGCCACAAAGGCTCTCCCGGCGCCCTGTTACCCATTCTTCATGAGATTCAGGAAGGCCTCGGCTACATCCCCGATGCCGCCATCCCCGACATAGCCCACGCCCTCAATCAAAGCCAGGCTGAGGTGCGCGGTGTCATCAGTTTTTACCACGACTTTCGCACCGCGCCGCCCGCCCGGCACATTCTGCGCCTGTGTCGCGCGGAGTCCTGTCAGAGCCGCGGGGCCGAGCAGCTGGCGGCGCACTTGCGCGAGCGTCTGCAGCTGGACGATCACGGTAGCAGCATCGACGGCAACATCAGCCTGCGACCCGTCTACTGCCTGGGCGCTTGCGCCTGTTCACCCGCACTGGAGCTGGACGGCAAGGTGCATGCGCGGCTCAGCCCCGAGCGTCTGGATGCGCTGCTCGACGCTTGCCGGGAGGACGCATGATGACGCGCCTTTATCTGCCCGCCGACTCCGTGGCCCGCGCCGTAGGAGCAGATGCCGTCGCCGTGGCCCTGGCCAGCGAAGCGCGCAAACGCAACCTGCCGCTGGACCTGCACCACACCAGCTCCCGGGGCCTGTACTGGCTGGAGCCGCTGCTGGAAATCGACAGCCCGCAAGGCCGCTTCGGCTTTGGCCCGCTGACCGAAGCCGATGTGCCTGGCCTGTTCGATGCGCTGCAAGATGATCCCGCCAATCACCCGCTGGCCTTGGGGCTGGTGGAAGAACTGCCTTACCTGAAGACTCAGCAACGTCTGATCTTTACGCGCGCGGGGATTACCCAGCCCCTGTCGCTGGACGATTATCGGGCTCACGGCGGCTTTGAAGGACTGACCCGCGCCATCGCCATTGGCGGCGAAGAGACGGTCACTGCGGTGTTCGACTCCGGTCTGCGG
Organism: Pseudomonas sp. GW821-FHT02A11; assembly: GCF_059421985.1. Taxonomy (NCBI): domain Bacteria; kingdom Pseudomonadati; phylum Pseudomonadota; class Gammaproteobacteria; order Pseudomonadales; family Pseudomonadaceae; genus Pseudomonas; species Pseudomonas sp. GW821-FHT02A11. Next base: position 106,483 of record NZ_JBWKWB010000004.1, on the reverse strand, counting down.
GGGCGGGGTGGCGCGGCCTTTCCTGCTGGCATCAAGTGGCGCACGGTGCGTGGCACGCAAGCTGCGCAGAAATACGTGGTGTGCAACGCCGATGAAGGCGATTCCGGCACCTTCGCCGACCGCATGTTGATGGAAGGCGACCCTTATCTGTTGATCGAAGGAATGACCATCGCCGGCATCACCGTTGGCGCCAGCATCGGCTACATCTATATACGCTCCGAATACCCACAAGCGATCGCGACCCTGCGCGAGGCGATCAACATCGCGCGCCACGCAGGCTACCTGGGCACGGACGTTAGCGGCAGCGGCATGGGTTTTGATCTGCAAGTCCGCGTCGGCGCCGGTGCTTATATCTGTGGCGAAGAAACCGCGCTGCTGGACTCGCTGGAAGGCAAGCGCGGACTGGTGCGCGCCAAACCGCCGATTCCTGCCCTGAAGGGGTTGTTCGGCCAACCGACGCTGGTGCACAACGTGCTGACCCTGGCCTCGGTGCCGCTGATTCTGGCCAAGGGCGCACAGTTTTACCGCGACTACGGCATGGGCCGGTCAACCGGCACCATGCCCTTCCAACTGGCGGGCAATATTCGGCGTGGCGGTCTGGTGGAGCGCGCATTTGGCCTGACCTTGCGCGAACTCGTGGAAGGCTACGGCGGCGGGACTGCCAGTGGTCGCACGCTCAAAGCCGCTCAGGTCGGCGGCCCGCTCGGCGCGTGGGTGCCTCCGTCGCAGTTCGACACGCCATTGGACTATGAAGCCTTCGCGGCCATCGGCGCGATGCTCGGTCACGGTGGCGTGGTGGTTGCCGACGACACGATGGACATGGCGCACATGGCGCGTTTCGCCCTGCAATTCTGCGCCGAAGAATCCTGTGGCAAATGCACGCCCTGCCGTATCGGCTCGACCCGTGGCGTAGAGGTCATCGACCGGATACTGGCCGCCCCCGATCAGAACGCGCGGGATCAGCAGGCCATCATCCTCAGGGACTTGTGCGACACCCTGCAGTTCGGTTCGCTCTGCGCGTTGGGCGGCATGACCGCCTACCCCGTCGCCAGCGCGCTCAAGCACTTCCCCGCCGACTTTGGTCTGCACACCCTGGAGGCCGAGCAATGATCACGCTCTTCGACCCGAAAACCGACATGGATCTGGGCACGCCGGCCCGCGTAAGCGACGTGCACATCACCCTGACCATCGACGGCCAGAGCATCAGCGTGCCTGAGGGCACCTCCGTCATGCGCGCCGCGGCGCTGATGGGCACCGCTATTCCCAAACTGTGCGCCACCGACAGCCTCGAAGCCTTCGGCTCCTGCCGCATGTGCCTGGTCGAGATCGACGGCATGCGCGGCTACCCGGCCTCGTGCACTACGCCAGTCACCGAAGGCATGACCGTCCACACCCAGACGCCCAAGCTCGCGACCCTGCGGCGCAACGTCATGGAGCTGTACATCTCCGACCATCCGCTGGACTGCCTGACCTGCTCGGCCAACGGCAACTGCGAACTGCAGACTGTCGCCGGCCAGGTTGGCCTGCGCGAAGTACGCTATGGCTACGAAGGCGAAAATCATCTGGCCGACAAGAAAGACGTCTCCAACCCCTACTTCGACTACGACCCGAGCAAGTGCATCGTCTGCAGCCGCTGCGTGCGGGCCTGTGAAGAAACCCAGGGGACCTTCGCGCTGACCATCACCGGACGCGGCTTCGAATCCCGCGTGGCGGCCGCCGGCGGCGAGGACTTTCTCGATTCCGAATGCGTATCCTGCGGCGCCTGCGTGCAGGCCTGCCCCACTGCCACGCTGATGGAAAAAAGCGTGGTTGAACTCGGTCAGCCCGAACACAGCGTTATTACCACCTGCGCCTACTGCGGCGTCGGCTGCTCGTTCCGCGCAGAGATGAAAGGCGACACCCTGGTGCGCATGGTCCCGGACAAGAACGGCCAGGCCAACCACGGCCATTCCTGCGTCAAGGGCCGTTTCGCCTGGGGCTATGCCACCCATCCGGATCGCATCACCAAACCGATGATCCGCAAGCACATCAGCGACCCGTGGCAGGAAGTCAGCTGGGACGAGGCCGTGACCTACGCGGCCAGCGAAATGCGCCGTCTGCAGCAAAAATACGGTCGCGACGCCATCGGCGGTATCACCTCCAGCCGTTGCACCAACGAAGAAACCTATCTGGTGCAGAAGCTGGTGCGCGCAGCTTTTGGCAACAACAACGTCGACACCTGCGCGCGGGTCTGTCATTCGCCCACCGGTTACGGCTTGAAACAAACCCTTGGCGAGTCTGCGGGCACCCAGAGCTTCGACTCGGTGATGAAGGCCGACGTGATTCTGGTCATGGGCGCCAACCCCAGCGACGCCCACCCGGTGTTCGGCTCGCAGCTCAAGCGTCGTCTGCGTGAAGGCGCGCAACTGATCGTCATCGACCCTCGCCGTATCGACCTGGTGGACTCGGTCCATGCGCGCGCCAAGCTGCACCTGGCCCTGCGCCCTGGCACCAATGTGGCGATGCTCAATGCTCTGGCCCACGTGATCGTCACCGAAGGCCTGCTCGATCAGCCGTTCATCGACGCCCGCTGCGAAGACAATGATTTCGCCCGCTGGAGCGAGTTTGTCAGCCGTGCGGAAAACTCGCCGGAAGTGCTGGGCCTGATTTGCGGCGTGGAGGCGGCCGATATCCGTACCGCCGCGCGCCTCTACGCCAGCGCCAAAAACGCCGCCATTTATTACGGCCTGGGCGTCACCGAACACAGCCAGGGCAGCACGGCGGTCATGGGCATCGCCAACCTAGCCATGGCCACTGGCAACATCGGCCGCGAAGGCGTGGGCGTGAACCCGCTGCGTGGGCAGAACAACGTGCAGGGCTCGTGCGACATGGGCTCCTTCCCCCATGAACTGCCAGGCTATCGCCACATCTCCAACGAAGTCGTGCGCACCCAGTTCGAAAATGCCTGGAACGTCACCCTGCAACCCGACCCGGGCCTGCGCATTCCCAACATGTTCGAATCGGCGCTGGCCGGGCAATTCAAGGGCCTGTACTGCCAGGGCGAAGACATCGCCCAGAGCGACCCCAACACCCAGCATGTCACCGCCGCCCTGTCTGCGATGGAGTGCGTAGTGGTGCAGGACATTTTCCTCAACGAAACCGCCAAATTCGCCCATGTGTTTCTGCCGGGCGCCTCGTTTCTGGAAAAAGACGGCACCTTCACCAACGCCGAGCGACGCATCTCGCGGGTGCGCAAGGTCATGGACCCGTTGGGCGGCAAGGCCGACTGGGAAGGCACCGTGGCCCTCGCCAACGCCCTGGGTTACCCGATGAACTACACACATCCATCGGAAATCATGGATGAAATCGCCAGCCTGACGCCGACCTTCAGCAACGTCAGCTACGCTGCGCTGGACGCCCACGGCAGCCTGCAATGGCCGTGTAACGAAGCCGCGCCGGATGGCACGCCTACCATGCACATCGAGCAATTCGCGCGCGGCAAAGGGCGCTTCATGCTCACCGGCTACGTGCCCACTGAAGAGAAGGTCAATGCGCGCTATCCGCTGCTGCTCACCACTGGGCGCATCCTTAGCCAGTACAACGTCGGCGCCCAGACTCGGCGCACCGAAAACGTCGCATGGCATGAAGAAGACCGCCTGGAAATCAACCCCACCGACGCCGAAGGCCGTGGCATCAACGAAGGCGACTGGGTGGGTATCGGCAGCCGCGCCGGCCAGACCGTACTGCGCGCCCGGGTCACTGAACGCGTGGCGCCAGGCGTGGTGTACACCACCTTCCACTTCCCCGAGTCCGGCGCCAACGTGATCACCACGGACAACTCCGACTGGGCCACCAACTGCCCGGAATACAAGGTCACCGCCGTGGAGGTCAGCCGCGTCTACCACCCTTCCGAGTGGCAAAAACGCTACCAGGCCTTCAGCGACGAACAACAACGCCTGCTCGACGAACGTCGCCAGGCCCGTCACGCCGACGAAGCGCAGGTGCGCCGATGAGCGACGCCAACCTGATCAAAATGGCCAACCAGATCGCCAAATACTTTGCCACCGAGCCTGATGAGCAAGCGGCCGTGCTCGGCGTACGCAACCACATCCAGATGTTCTGGACGCCTGGCATGCGCAAAGAGTTGGTGGCGTTGCAGGCAGCCAATCACGGCGCGGAGCTGCATCCGCTGGCGCAGGATGCGGTGAAGGGGGCCGGGTGGTAGGGGTAGCGGTCTTCACCTGATAGAAGCCAGAAACGACAAAGCCCTGAATAATCAGGGCTTTGTCGTCTGGATATGGCGGAGGCATAGAGATTCGAACTCTAGGACCTGTTACAGTCGGCAGTTTTCAAGACTGCTGCCTTAAACCACTCGGCCATACCTCCTATTGCGTTGCGGGCGCCATAATACCGTAATGAAACAAGCTGTCAAACTCTCTGACTCGCGTGTCTCTGCGGCTCTGTTATGATCTTTGCAACTTGAGATTTCAAACCACCATTTTTCACCCACCAGGAGTAGCGCCATGCGCGAACAGGATTACGCAGTCAACCGCGTGCAGGTCGAGCAGCTAGAGGTTAGCCGCGTCCTGCGCAACACTTACGGCCTTCTGGCCCTCACCCTCGCCTTCAGCGGCATCATGGCGTTCGTCGCTCAGCAGATGCACGTGCGCTATCCGAACGTTTTCGTGGTGCTGATCGGCTTCTACGGTCTTTTCTTCCTCACCAACAAACTGCGCGATTCGGCGTGGGGTCTGGTGTCGGCGTTCGCGCTGACCGGCTTCATGGGCTTCATTCTGGGCCCGATCCTTAACCGTTACCTGGGCATGCAGGGCGGCGCTGAAGTCGTTTCTTCGGCCTTCGCGATGACGGCTCTGGTGTTTGGTGGCCTGTCGGCTTACGTGCTGATTACCCGCAAGGACATGAGCTTCCTGGGCGGCTTCATCACCGCAGGTTTCTTCGTCCTGCTGGCGGCGGTGCTGGCGAGCATGTTCTTCCAGATCAGCGGGCTGCAACTGGCGATCAGCGCAGGCTTCGTGCTGTTCTCCTCGGTGTGCATCCTGTTCCAGACCAGCGCCATCATCCACGGTGGTGAGCGCAACTACATCATGGCCACCATCAGCCTGTATGTATCGATCTACAACCTGTTCATCAGCCTGTTGCAGATCTTCGGCATCATGGGCAGCAGCCGCGACTGATCGGCAGCCTGACCCAACAAAAAGCCCGCTTCGGCGGGCTTTTTGCTGTCTCGCGTCTTTGAATTCTTTATCATTGGCCTTATTCACTCCTGCCATCCGCTGACCGAGCCGTCCATGAAGTTCGCCATCGCCCTGTATTCACCCGCCCACGCGCCCTCCTCGCGCCGCGCGCTGTTGTTCGCGCAGGCCGTGCTCGCCGAGGGGCATGACATCGTGCGGTTGTTCTTTTATCAGGACGGCGTGCACAGCGCCTCGGCCAACGTGGTCACGCCTCAGGACGAGCTGGATGTACCGGCCCTGTGGCGCGACTTCGTCACCGACAACCGGCTCGATGGCGTGGTGTGCATCGCTGCCGGCCTGCGCCGTGGCGTGCTGAATCAGGAAGAAGCCGAGCGTTATTCGCGCCCCGCCGCCAACCTGCCTGCGCCTTGGGACCTGTCCGGTCTTGGGCAATTGCACGATGCGGTGCAAGCCGCGGATCGACTGATTTGCTTCGGAGGGCCATGAGATGCCGAAGTCTCTGTTGATCATCAGCCGACAATCACCGTGGTCGGGCCCAAGCGCCCGCGAAGCCCTGGATATCGCGCTGGCTGGCGGCGCATTCGACCTGCCACTGGGCATGCTGTTTCTGGATGACGGCGTGTTGCAGCTGTTGCCCTCGCAAAACGCCAAAACCCTGCAACAGAAGGACCTCACCGCCAACCTGCAAGCGCTGTCGATGTTTGGTGTCGAGGAGCTGTTCGCCTGCCGCTCAAGCCTGGCCGAACGCGGCATGGCGTCGACCGAATCGAGCGTCGAGCCGCTGCAGATTCTGAGCGATCAGGACATCGCGGCGCTCATTGACCGTTACGACCAGGTGATCACGATCTGATGGCGACCTTGCATGTGTTATCTCATTCCCCTTTCGCCGACTCTCGCCTGAGCAGTTGCCTGCGGCTGCTGGGTGGCGACGACGCGATCCTGCTGTGCGGCGACGCCACTTATGCGCTGACGGCCTCGACTGCGCCACGTCTGGCGCTGGAGGCCAAGGCCGACAGCCTCAAGCTGTTCATCCTCGACGAGGACGCCGAGGCGCGAAATCTGACCCTGCCCGAGTGGATGAAACGCGTCGATTACCCCGGATTCGTCGCGCTGTCGGTGCAATTCGACAAGGTCAACACCTGGCTATGAAACAGCTTATCGTCGGCGCACGCACTATTGCCCTGGACAAGGACGGCAACCTCCAAGACCTGCACGATTGGTCTCGCGAGGTCGCCGAAGCGCTGGCGCGGGAAGAGGACATCACCCTGACTCCCGACCATTGGGAAGTCCTTGAGGTGTTGCGCGCGTTCTACGCCGAATTTCAGTTGTCGCCCGCCACTCGCCCGCTGGTCAAATACACCGCGCTGAAGCTGGGCGCGGAAAAAGGCAACAGCTTGCACCTCAATCGTCTGTTCAACGGCACTCCCGCCAAACTTGCCGCCAAGCTGGCGGGCCTGCCAAAGCCGACCAATTGCTTATGACCGAATTCGCCCCCCTCGTTACCGAAACGCCCGCCGAGCATCCGTTCGCCCCGTTTGTGCGCATCCTTGGCAAGGGCAAACGCGGCGCGCGCAACATGACCCGCGAAGAAGCCCGTGAAGCCATGGGCATGGTCCTCGATGAAAAGGTCGAGGACACCCAGCTGGGCGCATTCCTGATGCTGCTGCGGCACAAGGAAGAAAGCGCCGAAGAGCTGGCCGGTTTCACCGAGGCCGTGCGCGAGCGTCTGACCGCCCCGCCCCTATCCGTCGATATCGACTGGCCCACCTACGCCGGCAAGAAGCGCCATTTGCCGTGGTACCTGTTGGCGGCCAAATGCCTGGCGCAGAACGGCGTGAAAGTGCTGATGCATGGCGGCGGCGCGCACACCGCCGGACGTCTGTACAGCGAGCAACTGCTGGATCTCTTGGGCGTTCCACTTTGCCGCAATTGGCAGGCCGTGGGTCAGGCGCTCGACCAGCAGAACATCGCTTTCATTCCGTTGGGCGACTGGGCGCCGCAATTGCAGCGCATGATCGACCTGCGCAACACCTTGGGCCTGCGCTCGCCCATTCACTCCTTGGCGCGCATTCTCAATCCGTTGGGTGCACGCTGTGGTCTGCAGAGCATCTTCCACCCCGGCTATCAATCCGTGCACCGCGATGCCAGCAGCCTGTTGGGCGATCACGCCATCGTGATCAAGGGCGATGGCGGCGAAGTGGAGATAAACCCGGACACCATCAGCCATTTGTACGGCACCACTGATGGCCAGCCTTGGGATGAAGAATGGCCCGCGCTGTCGGATCGACGCCACGTCAAACCCGCGACCTTGGACCCGCAGCAGCTCATCGGCGTCTGGAAAGGCGAAATCCAGGACAGCTACCCGCAGTTGGCGCTGATTTCGACCATCGCTCTGGCCCTGCGAGGCCTCGGAACGCCGCGCGCTCAAGCCTTCGAGCATGCCGAGCAGTTTTGGACGAATCGGAACAAATCGATTTAATCGATCATTACCTCCGACTCTTTGCGCTATTTGTTCGAACGATTGTCTTTAGACTGATCTCCAACGTACGAACGTACGAGTTATGGGAGTCAGACATGGGCCTTCTCGTTGAAGGACGCTGGCACGACCAGTGGTATGAAAGCAGCAAAGACGGGGCGTTTCAGCGTGAACAGGCACAACGCCGCAACTGGGTCACCGCCGATGGTCGCCCAGGTCCTTCTGGCGAAGGCGGCTTCAAGGCCGAAGCCGGTCGCTATCACCTCTACGTTTCCCTTGCGTGCCCGTGGGCCCATCGCACGCTGATCGTGCGCAAGCTCAAGGGGCTGGAAAGCCTGATCGACGTGTCGGTGGTCAGCTGGCTGATGCGCGAAAACGGCTGGACCTTCGACAAGCAAACCGGCTCGACGGGCGATCCCCTCGACGGTCACACCTTCATGTACCAGCGCTACCTGGCCGACAACGCCGATTACACTGGCCGGGTGACAGTGCCTGTGCTGTGGGACAAACAGCTGCAACGCATCGTCAGCAACGAATCATCGGAAATCATCCGCATGTTCAACTCCGCGTTTGATGAGCTGACCGGTAACACGCTGGATTTGTACCCCAACGCGTTGCGCCCCGAGATCAATAGCCTGAACGACCGCATCTACCCGGCGGTGAACAACGGCGTATACCGCGCCGGTTTTGCGACCTCTCAGGGGGCGTACGAAGCAGCGTTTGACGACGTGTTTGCCGAGCTTGATGCGCTGGAAAAACTGCTGGGCGAGAAGCGCTATCTGGCAGGCGAGTACCTGACCGAAGCGGACGTGCGCTTGTTCACCACATTGATTCGGTTTGACGCGGTGTACCACGGACACTTCAAGTGCAACCTGCGCCGCATCGCCGATTACCCGAACCTGAGCAATTGGCTGCGCGAGATGTATCAGCTGCCGGGCGTGGCCGACACCGTCGACTTCGCGCACATCAAGCACCACTACTACGCCAGCCACGCCACCATCAACCCGACGGGAGTGGTGCCGAAAGGACCGGAGCAGGATTTCAGCGGGGCGCATGATCGTGGGCGGTTGAGCGGGAAAGGTATTTTGCAGAACGCGTGATACACACGTGCCCACCGGTGCGACGCGTATCAAGCTGTGAGAGCGAATTCAGTCGCGACAGACAGGTATGGCCGATAGCGATGTATCGTGCGTACCGCCGATTCGCGAATGAATTCGCTCCCACAGGTTTTGCCGATGGCTTTACAGGCCGCGATCAAACGCTACCCTGCGCCCCTTCGAACCACGCCAGTTTGTCCCGCAACAGCACCACTTCCCCCACGATCACCAGGGTCGGGGCATGAACCTCATGCTCGGCCACCAGTTGCGGCAGGTTGGCCAAGGTGCCGGTGAAGACGCGCTGGTTGGTCGTAGTGCCTTGCTGGATCAGCGCAGCAGGCGTGTCGCCCGAGCGGCCGTGTTTGATCAGTTCGCTGCAGATGATCGGCAAACCAATCAGACCCATGTAGAACACCAGGGTCTGCGCAGGTGAAACCAGATCCTTCCAGGGCAGGTCAGTGGTGTTGTTTTTCAGATGACCGGTGACGAAACGCACCGACTGCGCGTAGTCGCGGTGGGTCAGCGGAATACCGGCGTAAGCCGCACAACCACTGGCCGCAGTGATGCCCGGTACCACTTGAAACGGAATGCCGTGGGCCGCCAGCTCTTCGATTTCCTCGCCGCCGCGGCCAAAGATGAACGGATCACCGCCCTTGAGCCGCACTACGCGCTTGCCCTGCTTGGCCAGTGCAACCAGCTGCTGGTTGATCTGATCCTGAGGCACGGCGTGATCGGCGCGCTGCTTGCCGACATAGATCCGGTCCGCATCGCGACGGCACAGCTCGAGAATCGCCGGTGCAACCAGACGGTCGTAGAGGACGACATCGGCTTGCTGCATCAAGCGCAACGCCTTGAAGGTCAGCAGGTCCGGATCACCCGGCCCAGCACCCACCAGGTACACCTCACCCGAGGCGCTCGGCGCTTCGCCATCGATCTTCGCCTGCAACAGGCGCTCGGCTTCGGCGCCCTGCCCGGCCAGTTGCCGATCAGCGATCGGCCCCTGAAACACCTCTTCCCAAAAGGCCCGACGCTGCTGGACGTTGGGGAAAAGGTTCTTCACCTGATGACGAAAGCGTGCCGCCAGCCCCGCCAGATGGCCGTAGGTTGGGGGGATCCAGCTCTCCATCTTGGCCCGGATCAGGCGCGCCAGCACCGGCGCGTCCCCGCCGCTGGACACAGCGATCACCAGCGGCGAGCGGTCGACGATGGCCGGGAAGATCACGCTGCACAGCACCGGCGCATCGACCACGTTCACCGGCACACCGCGCTGGCGAGCATCGGCTGAGACCTGAGCGTTGAGCGGCTCATCATCGGTGGCGGCAATGATCAGCACGCAGCCGTTCAGATCCGCCTCGTCGTAACCGCGCAGAATCTGTTCGCCACCGCTGCTGTCGATCAACTCGCGCAGCTCCGTTCCGATCTCGGGTGCAACCACCCGCAGGACCGCGCCGGCGTCGGCCAGCAGGCGAGACTTGCGCAAGGCAATCTCGCCGCCGCCCACCACCAGCACGCGGGCACCCCGAAGGTTGTGGAACAGTGGCAGAAATTCCATTTAGCCGATAACCTCGATGCCACCCATCCACGGCTTGAGGACTTCCGGTACGCGGATCGAACCGTCGGCTTGCTGGTAGTTTTCCAGGACTGCCACCAGGGTGCGGCCGACTGCCAGCCCGGAACCGTTGAGGGTGTGAACCAGCTCAGGCTTGCCGGTTTCCGGGTTGCGCCAGCGGGCCTGCATGCGGCGGGCTTGGAAGTCGCCACAGTTGGAGCACGAGGAGATCTCGCGGTATTTGTCCTGGCTCGGAATCCACACTTCCAGGTCGTAGGTCTTCACGGCACTGAAACCCATGTCGCCGGTGCACAAGGCCAGTTTGCGATAAGGCAGCTCCAGCAACTGCAGGACGCGTTCGGCGTTGGCGGTCAGGCTTTCCAGGGCTTGCATGGATTTTTCAGGCTCGACGATCTGCACCATCTCGACCTTGTCGAACTGGTGCTGACGGATCATGCCGCGGGTGTCGCGACCCGATGCGCCGGCTTCGGAACGGAAGCACGGGGTGTGGGCAACGAATTTCAGCGGCAGCTGCTTGGCGTCGAGGATTTCGCCGGAGACGATGTTGGTCAGCGAAACTTCAGCAGTCGGGATCAGGTACAGATCGGCTTCGCCTTCACGAGCGATCTTGAACAGGTCTTCCTCGAACTTCGGCAGCTGGCCGGTGCCTTGCAGCGCCGGGGCCTGAACCAGATAAGGCGTGTAGGCCTCTTCGTAGCCGTGCTCGTTGATGTGCAAAGTGATCATGAACTGCGCCAGCGCGCGGTGCAGACGGGCGATCGGGCCGCGCAACAGGGCAAAACGGGCGCCGGACAGCTTGGCGGCAGTTTCGAAGTCCAGCCAGCCGAACTTCTCGCCCAGGACGACGTGGTCCTTGACCTCAAAGTCGAACGAGGCAGGCGTGCCCCACTTGCGCACTTCGACATTTTCCTCTTCGTCGGCGCCGACCGGTACAGATTCGTGAGGCAGGTTGGGCATGTTCAGCAAGATGACGTCGAGCTCGGACTGAATGCCGTCCAGCTCTTTCTTGCCGTTGGTCAGCTCTTCGGCCATGCGGTCGATGTCAGCCATCAACGGCGCGATATCTTCGCCGCGCTGCTTGGCCTGGCCGATGGATTTGGAACGGGCGTTACGCTCGGCCTGAAGCTGCTCAGTGCGGGTCTGCACAGTCTTGCGCTGGTTTTCCAGCGCTTCGATGCGGGCCACGTCCAGTGTGAAGCCACGGGAAGCCAGGCGATCCGCTACGTCCTGAAGCTGGGTACGTAACAGTTTGGAATCGAGCATATCGGTCTCTCGTTTATCTATTCGGGTCTATTAAATTCGGGTTAGCGACAAGCCAGCCCAGGTGGCGAGCAGCCCGCCGAGTACGCTGATCAACGCGTAACCAATGGCCAATGGCGCCTGACCACTTTCCAGCAGACGTATCGTGTCCAGCGAGAACGACGAAAACGTGGTCAAGCCACCTAGAAATCCCACCATCAAACCGGCGCGCAACTCGATCGGCACCTCCGGGCGAATCAGAAACAGCCCGTACAGAAAGCCGATGAGCAGACAGCCCACCAGATTGACCGCCAATGTCGCGGTGTAGAAGTAGCGAGGCCAGTTCGCGGCAACGACGTTGGAGGTGGCAAAGCGCAATAATGTACCAGCCACGCCACCAACCGACACAGCAAGAATCAACTGAATCACTATTTTCTCCGCTGACGAGGACTGGCGCGGTCGAGCGCGGCCAGATGTTTGAGCTTTTCGCCGATTTTCAGCTCGAGGCCCCGAGGAACCGGCTGGTAATACTGACGCGGTTCCAGCTCGTCAGGGAAGTAGTCTTCACCTGCCGCATAGGCATCCGGTTCGTCGTGGGCATAGCGGTATTCCTCGCCATAGCCCAGTTGCTTCATCAATTTGGTCGGCGCGTTGCGCAAGTGCAGCGGCACCTCCAGCGAACCGTGCTCGGTGGCTTCGCGCATGGCCATCTTGAAACCCATGTACACCGCGTTGCTCTTCGGCGCGCAGGCCAGATAGACGATGGCTTGCGCAACGGCCAACTCGCCTTCCGGGCTGCCCAGACGTTCCTGCACATCCCAGGCGGACATGCACAACGGCAGCGCGCGAGGGTCGGCATTACCGATGTCCTCACTGGCCATGCGCACCACGCGGCGCGCCAGATAGAGGGGATCGCAGCCGCCATCGATCATCCGCGCAAACCAGTACAGCGCCGCGTCGGGGTTGGAGCCGCGAATGGATTTGTGCAGCGCGGAAATCTGGTCGTAGAACGCCTCGCCACCCTTGTCGAAACGCCGCCGACTGTCGCCCAGCAAGCTTTGCAGCAATTCGGGCCCGATCTCGCTGCCGTCTTCAGCCAGGTCCGAGGCATTTTCCAAAAGGTTGAGCATCCGCCGGCCATCGCCGTCGGCAGCGGCCAGCAGGGTCTTGAAAGCCTCGTCGCCCAAGCTCAGATGACGCTTGCCCAAGCCGCGTTCTTCAGTGAGCGCACGATCCACCAACTGACGCAGCGCCGCTTCGTCGAGGCTTTTCAGCACATAAACCCGAGCGCGGGACAACAAGGCGTTGTTGAGTTCGAACGACGGGTTTTCGGTGGTCGCACCGATGAATATCAGCGTGCCGTCTTCGACGTAGGGCAGAAACGCATCCTGCTGCGACTTGTTGAAGCGATGCACTTCGTCCACGAACAGGATGGTTCGGCGGCCGTATTGGCCGGCCTGTTGTTTGGCGACCTCGACGGCCTGACGGATTTCTTTCACCCCGGCCAGCACCGCAGAAACGGTTTCGAAGTGCGCATCCGAGACCTTGGCCAGCAGCCGCGCCAGCGTGGTTTTACCCACGCCCGGCGGCCCCCAGAAGATCATCGAGTGCAACGCGCCCTGCTCCAGCGCCTCACGCAAGGGCTTGCCATGGGCGAGCAAGTGCTGTTGACCGACGTACTCATCCAGATTGGTCGCCCGCAAACGGGCGGCCAACGGCTGGGCAATCGGTTCACTGCTGAACAGGTCCATCAATGACGCTCTTACCTTGTGTTCCTAAAGACGCTGCAGACGCTTATTCCTGAATAACGTCAGCGCCCTTCGGAATCTGGAACTGGAATTTGCTCGCCGCGACAGGCTCGTTGGCCTTGACGCCGGTGAACAGGATATTGGTGCGCTGACCGACGCTGTCGATCAACTGCATGTCGTTGATCATGCCGTTACGGAACGACAGACGCAGGTTGTCGAACAGGGTGTCCTTGGATTTGGGCTTGAGCACGAAGTCGATCACGCCGCCCGCTTCCTTGGCGGTGATGTCGAAGCTTTCGCTGATCTTCGAGACGTCACCGGACAGCAGCAACGCCGGGGTCTGCGTCAGGCGCTGGTCAAGGGTCTTGATGGTGACCTGTTCCAGGTCCGGGTCCCACAGCGAGACTTTCTTGCCATCGGAAACCATCAGTTGCTCTTGCGGCGCGTCAGTGTGCCAGTAGAACAGACCCGGGCGCTGCAGGGTCATCTCGCCGGAGGTTTCCTGCAGCTGCGTGCCGCCGCCGTCCAGGGTCAGCTGGGAAAAACGGCCGCTGAGGGTCTTGGAGTTTTCCAGCAGTTGGGTCAGGCGCGCCACGTCCTTGCTGTCGGCGTGGGCCGGGATAGCGGAAAAAGCCAGTGCAGATACCAACAACATGCGGATAAGACGCATGGGAGTCCTCTTTGGGGTCAATTAAGACGGACGGCGCCCGCAGGCGCCATCCGGTCACACGTAATGGGTGAAGTGTCAGTCACGCATGGGGGCTGGCGCAATCACTTCCCGCGAGCCGTTGGTGTTCATCGCAGTCACGACGCCGGCCATTTCCATGGCTTCGATCATGCGCGCGGCGCGGTTGTAACCAATCTTGAGTTTGCGCTGCACGGCCGAAATGGACGCGCGACGGCTTTCCAGCACGAAATTGACCGCCTCGTCATACAGCGCGTCGGTTTCGGCGTCATCGCCGTCGCCACCACCGCTGCCGCCACCGTCGAAGCCGCTGCCAGCCTCTTCGACGCCATTGAGAATATCGTCGTTGTATTGCGGCGTGCCGCGCAATTTCCAGGCTTCGACGACGCGGTGAACCTCGTCGTCGGACACGAACGCGCCGTGAACACGAATCGGCAGACTGGTGCCCGGCGGCATGTAGAGCATGTCGCCGTGGCCGAGCAGCTGTTCGGCACCGCCCTGATCGATGATGGTGCGTGAGTCGATCTTGCTCGACACCTGGAACGCCATGCGGGTCGGAATGTTGGCCTTGATCAGACCGGTGATCACGTCGACCGAAGGACGCTGGGTCGCGAGAATCAGGTGGATACCTGCCGCACGAGCCTTCTGCGCGATACGGGCGATCAGCTCTTCGACCTTCTTGCCAACGATCATCATCATGTCGGCAAATTCGTCGACGACCACAACGATGGTCGGCAGCTTGGTCAGCAGCGGCGCTTCGTCGTGAATGCTTTCGCGGTGATACAGCGGGTCGGCGATCGGCGTGCCGGCCTCTTCCGCTTCCTTGATTTTGTGGTTGAAGCCCGACAGGTTACGCACGCCCATCTTGGCCATCAGCTTGTAGCGACGCTCCATCTCGGCCACCGACCAGCGCAGGGCGTTGGCCGCGTCCTTCATGTCGGTCACCACCGGGCAGAGCAGGTGCGGAATGCCTTCGTAGATCGACAGCTCGAGCATTTTCGGGTCGATCATGATCAGCTTGGCGTCTTCGGGGCCGGACTTGAACAGGATCGACAGGATCATCGCGTTCACACCCACCGACTTACCGGAACCGGTGGTACCGGCTACCAGAAGGTGCGGCATCTTGGCGAGGTCGGTGATGATCGGCTTGCCGCCGATGTCGTGGCCCAGCGCCAGGGTGACCGGCGATTTGAAGTTGTCGTATTCCGGAGTCGACAGCACCTCGGAGAAGCGCACGATCTGGCGGTCTTCGTTGGGGATCTCGATACCGACAGTGGTCTTGCCTGGAATCACCTCGACCACACGAACGCTGGTCACGGCCAGGGATCGCGCAAGGTCTTTGGCCAGGTTGGCGATGCGGCTGACCTTGACGCCTGCGGCCGGCTGGATTTCGTATCGGGTAATGACCGGGCCCGGATGGATCGAGTCCACACTGACCTCGACGCCGAATTCCTTGAGCTTGATTTCCAGCAGATGCCCCACTGCGGCCAAGGACTCAGGCGAATAGTTGAGCTGTTTCTTTTCGGCCGGGTCGAGAATCGAGATCGGCGGCAAGGTGCCTTCAACGGCGCTGTCGACGAACAACGGCACCTGTTTCTCTTTTTGCACGCGCTTGCTCGGCTCGGGCGGTCTGGCCGGAGCGGGTGCGATGACGGCGGGGATGTGCTTCTCGCGGGCAACCATGTGCTCGCTCAGGGCCTGTTCGCGTTCGATCAGGCGCTCCTTAGCCTTGGCCTGTTCGCGACGGTCCGGCACAACAGGGGCGACGACCTCATCGACGCGCATGTCGACTTCACGCAGCTGGGCGACCATCTGCTTGCGCTCGTTGCGCTCGGTCCACCAGCGGTTGATCGCGCCCTGGAACAGCTCGAAGAGGTCCAAAGTGATCTTGCCGGTGGTGTCCATGACCTTGAACCAGGACAAGTCAGTGAACACCGTCAGGCCAAACAGGAACAGCGCGATGAACAGCAAGGTGCTGCCCTGAACGTTCAGTGCGCGCTTGGCCAGATCCCCCAGGACCTCGCCCAGAACGCCACCGGCAGAACCCGGCAACCCGGACATCGAGTGGAAATGCAGATGCGCCAGTGCAGCGCCGGCCAGCACCAGGAACACCAGGCCGATCATGCGCCAGGAGAACAGCCAGCCGCTCCATTGCCACGGCTCGTGCCGCTGGCGGAACACCTGGTAGGCCTTGACGCCCAAGAGGATCGGGAAGATATAGGCGAAGTAGCCCAGAACCATGAACAGGATGTCGGCGGCGAATGCGCCGGCGCGGCCTGCGGCGTTTTGCACCTGCACGGAGCTGCTGGTGTGGCTCCAGCCCGGGTCGGTCTGATCGTAGGTCAACAGGGCCATGATCAGGTACAGGCACAGGAAGCCGAATGCGATCAGCGCACCTTCCTTGAGCCGGTAGTGCAAATGCTGCCGCCAGAGCGGAACGGGGCTGGGTGCTGCGGTGGATTTCTTCAAAACGCTTCAATTCCTGCGCGTTGGCGCGAACATCTGATGGTTGACTATATACGACTGCATTGGCATACGGCTGCATCGACTGGAAAGCGCAGACCGTTCCCTGACACGATGGCGTTGAATACACGCTCGACAGGCGACTTGAAATGAGGTTAAACAACGTCGGGCATTGTACGGATTTGCACGCTGCACGCCACGATAGTCTGGCGTGGACCTAGCCGATCTTCAAGCGTCGATCGCAATGGCCGATTTGAGCATGCATTTTCTTTGCTGACAAAGGCTTATGACATGTTTATCCCGCATTACAGAAGTGTCGAATGGCCATGACTGCCCTGAACGGAAAGAATTTGCCTCACCTTACGCAATCCAGTGCCGGTCAACCGCGTGTGACCGCATTCCCGGGCCGTAGTTGCACGGGCCTGAGCACTCCCCTCCCCTCTCGCACGATCGGAACGCCATGCTGACCTGGTTACAACGCGACACACTCGAATTTCCGCCACTGGAAAAAGCCATGCGCGAGCCCAACGGCCTTCTGGCCGGAGGCGGCGATCTGTCGGCTGATCGATTGATCCGGGCTTATCGTCACGGCTGTTTTCCCTGGTATCAGCAAGGCCAGCCGATTCTCTGGTGGTCGCCGGACCCGCGCACGGTGCTGTTCCCCGATGAGCTTCATGTTTCCCGCAGCCTGGGAAAACTCCTGCGCCAGCAACGCTACCAGGTGACGTTCGATCAGGATTTTCCCGCCGTGATACGCGCCTGCGCCGAGCCGCGCGCCTACACTGACGGCACTTGGATCACCGGTTCCATGCAGTCGGCGTACATAGAGCTGCATGCCCGCGGCTTTGCTCACAGCGTTGAGGTCTGGGATGAGGGCGAACTGGTGGGCGGCCTGTACGGCCTGGCCATGGGGCAGCTGTTTTTCGGCGAGTCGATGTTCAGCCGCGCCGACAACGCGTCCAAGGTCGGTTTTGCCACGCTCGTCCAGCACCTCAAACACTGGGGTTTCGTACTGATCGACTGCCAGATGCCGACGCAGCACCTGCAAAGCCTGGGCGCTCGCTCGATCCCTCGACACACCTTTGCGGACTACTTGAACAAACACCTGGATCTGACAAATTCCGCCGACTGGTTACCTAGGCGAGTTTGATTGGCCTGGCATACACTCTTACGTAAAGTTTTTCTCGAGGGTTGATCATGACCGAGCTGGCGCGGCTTAAGTTTTATGCCACTCAACCCCACTCCTGCAGCTACCTGCCCGAGGAACAAGCCACCACGCTGTTTCTCGATCCCAGCCAGCCGATGGATGTGCAGGTCTACGCCGACCTTTCCGACATGGGGTTTCGACGCAGTGGCGATCATCTCTATCGCCCGCACTGCCAGAATTGCAGCGCCTGCGTGCCTGCGCGTATTCCAGTAGGACTCTTCGTCCCTGATCGTCAGCAAAAGCGCATCTTCAAGAAAAACGCCGATATCGAAGTCTCCAGCGCCAAGCCGCATTTCAGCGAAGAATATTTCGACCTGTACCAGCGTTATATTGAACAACGCCACGCGGACGGAGACATGTATCCGCCGAGTCGCGACCAGTTCTCGACATTTCTCGTCCGCGACCTGCCTTTTTCGCGATTTTACGAATTTCGCCTCGAGGGGCGCCTGCTTGCAGTGGCCGTGACCGACTTGCTGCCCAACGGCCTGTCGGCGGTGTATACCTTCTATGAGCCGTCCGAAGAACGCCGAAGCCTTGGCCGTTATGCCATCCTCTGGCAGATCGCCGAAGCGGCCCGCCTGCAACTGCACGCCGTCTACCTGGGTTACTGGATCAAGAACTGCAAAAAGATGAACTACAAGACCCAATATCGCCCCATTGAGCTGCTGACTAATCAAAGATGGGTCACTCTTTACTGAATCCCTTGGCTTGACCCTCATTTTTCGGGCACAATGCAGCCCGCTTTTGCCTGGCTGCCGTTTGCACCGGGCCATTCATTGGATACCGAGGGCTTTACTGCATGTCGAAAGAAGACAGCTTCGAAATGGAAGGCACTGTCGTCGACACCCTGCCCAACACCATGTTCCGTGTGGAGTTGGAAAATGGGCACGTCGTAACCGCGCACATCTCCGGCAAGATGCGCAAGAACTACATTCGTATTCTTACCGGCGACAAGGTCCGCGTTGAGCTGACGCCGTATGACCTGAGCAAAGGGCGCATCACTTACCGCGCGCGCTAACAGGTCATAACAAAAACGCCCGGCACATGCCGGGCGTTTTTGTTGGCAAACTTAAACACAGCATCCTTTGTAGGAGCGCGCTTGCCCGCGATTACGGACTTCCTGATATGTATGCATTGACTGATACGACGCCATCGCGGGCAAGCGCGCTCCTACAGTTTTTTGCAGGCAACAAAAAGGCGCCTGAATCGGCGCCTTTTTGCTGTATCGCAATGAAACGTCAGGCCATTTCCGCCGTAGTCTCGTAATCGAACGTAATCTCGCCGTCCTTGTAGTCGATGTGTACAACACCGCCATGCTCGGACAACTCGCCGAAAAGAATCTCCTCGGCCAGCGGACGCTTGATCTTGTCCTGAATCAACCGCGCCATTGGGCGAGCGCCCATTGCCGCGTCGTAGCCACCTTCGGCCAGGTAACTTCTGGCGGCATCGGAGACCTCCAACAGCACCCGCTTGTCTTCCAGTTGCGCCTGAAGTTCGGTGAGGAACTTGTCCACCACGCTTTTGATGACCTCATGGCTGAGGCGACCAAATTGAATGATGGTGTCCAGGCGGTTGCGGAATTCCGGCGTGAAGCTCTTTTTGATGACTTCCATCGCATCAGACGAGTGGTCCTGATGGGTGAAGCCGATCGAAGCACGCGCCGCGGTTTCAGCACCGGCGTTGGTGGTCATGATCACGATCACATTGCGGAAGTCCGCCTTGCGGCCGTTGTTGTCGGTCAAGGTGCCGTGGTCCATTACCTGCAGCAGCAGGTTGAAGACTTCAGGATGCGCTTTTTCAATCTCATCGAGCAGCAGCACGCAGTGCGGTTGCTTGGTGATGGCTTCGGTCAACAGACCGCCCTGATCGAAACCGACATAGCCAGGCGGAGCACCGATCAGACGCGAAACGGTGTGACGCTCCATGTACTCGGACATGTCGAAACGCACCAGCTCGATACCCAGCGCCTTGGCCAGCTGACGTGCCGCCTCGGTTTTACCGACACCGGTTGGACCGGCAAACAGGAACGAACCGACAGGTTTGTCAGGGGATTTGAGCCCGGCGCGGGACAGCTTGATCGCGGTGGACAGCGAATCGATGGCCGCATCCTGACCGAATACGGTCAGCTTGAGGTCACGTTCCAGATTACGCAGCAGTTCCTTGTCGGAGCTGTTGACGTGCTTTGGCGGAATCCGCGCGATTTTCGCGACAATGTCTTCGACCTGAGGGACTTCTATACGCTTGACCCGCGACTCGACCGGCTGCAGGCGCTGGAAGGCACCCGCCTCGTCGATCACGTCAATAGCCTTGTCGGGCATGTGACGATCATTGATGTAGCGCGAGGCCAGCTCAGCCGCCGCACGCAGGGCCTCATCGCTGTACTCGATGTTGTGATGCTGCTCGAAACGACCTTTTAGGCCTCGCAGAATGCCAATGGTGTCTTCAACGGAAGGCTCGGACACGTCGACTTTCTGGAAGCGACGGGCCAGGGCACGGTCTTTTTCGAAGATGCCGCGAAATTCCTGGAAGGTGGTGGAACCGATGCAACGGATATCACCCGAAGACAGCAGCGGCTTGAGCAGGTTGGACGCGTCCATCACCCCGCCCGACGCAGCGCCCGCACCGATAATGGTGTGGATTTCGTCGATGAACAGAATGGCGTGTGGGCGCTTTTTCAGCTCGCCGAGCAACGCCTTGAAGCGCTTCTCGAAATCGCCACGGTATTTGGTACCGGCCAGCAGAGCACCGAGATCCAGGGAGTAGACGACGCTGTTAGCCAGCAGGTCCGGCACCTGGTTGTCGACGATGCGCTTGGCCAAGCCTTCGGCGATGGCGGTTTTACCGACACCGGCCTCACCGACCAGCAGCGGGTTGTTCTTGCGACGGCGCGCGAGAATCTGAGCGACACGCTCGACTTCCAACTCACGGCCAACCAGAGGATCGATGCGGCCCTGACGAGCCAGTTCATTCAGGTTGCTGGCATAGGCATCCAGAGGATTGCCCGAAGAAGAAGACTCGCCGCCCTCGTCATCCTGCATATCTTGCTCACCTTCAGAGTGATCGCCATGCCCCGGCACCTTGGAAATACCGTGAGCGATATAGTTGACGACATCGATGCGGGCCACGCTCTGCTGCTTGAGCAGAAACACAGCCTGGCTTTCCTGCTCACTGAAAATCGCCACCAGCACGTTCGCGCCGGTGACTTCACGCTTGCCGGAACTCTGCACATGGAACACGGCACGTTGAAGCACGCGCTGGAAGCCCAGGGTTGGCTGGGTCTCGCGATCCTCATCGTGTACGGGGATCAGCGGCGTGGTGGAGTCGATGAACTCCTGAAGGTCGTGTTTGAGTTTGTCGAGGTTTGCGCCGCAGGCACGCAGAACAGTGGCGGCAGCCTCATTGTCCAATAGGGCCAGCAGAAGGTGCTCCACGGTCATGAATTCATGACGTTTGGAACGGGCCTCCTTGAAAGCCAAATTGAGGGTGACTTCGAGCTCACGGTTTAACATAGCTTCACCTCATACCCAAGTGTCCGGCGTTAACCGTCCTTCTCGATCTCACAGAGTAGCGGATGCTGGCTTTCCCTGGCGTATTGGTTGACCTGCATTGCCTTTGTCTCGGCGATGTCGCGGGTAAACAATCCGCAGACTGCCCGTCCCTCTGTATGGACGGCCAGCATGACCTTGGTCGCCAGCTCACGATTCAGGTTGAAAAACACCTCCAGCACTTCGACAACAAAATCCATCGGGGTGTAGTCATCGTTAAATAAAACCACCTTGTACATCGGTGGCACCTGCAATGTCGGCTTGGCTTCCTGCACCGCGATGCCTGCCGCCTCGTCATCGTGGGGCTGCGAGTCATCCTGATTGAATGTTAGTCGAATCTTGCTCATTGCATGCATGGTAAAGAAGGTTCGCAGGGGACGAAATTAAATAGATTGGTCATGATCATGCACGTTATCGATTGGACCGCCACAAGACCTTGACTATCGGCTAATCGGTGTTACAAACAATAGAACCCACATTGGGTAAAAAGGGTCCGCGCAGTCAACCAAAATTTTTTAGGTCCGGCGGATGAGAGGTGATGATACTCCCATCGGAGTCCTTTGCAGAGGGATGTGACTATGTCAAGCGGTAAGGTCAAGTGGTTCAACAACGCCAAGGGGTATGGCTTCATCGTTGAAGAGGGCAAGTCGGAAGACCTTTTCACTCATTACTCAGCCATCCAGATGGAAGGATACAAAACGCTGAAGGCTGGTCAATCGGTCACTTTCGATATCATTCAAGGGCCAAAAGGCCTCCATGCGGTGAATATCAAAAACCCGGTAGATCCAGTGTCACTCGGCGCGAAACCCGAAAAGCAGCACGAACACAGCAAAGATCACGCCTGAGCCGGACCGTTCAAGCGCGAGACCTGAAAAGCCGGTCATGCCTCAAGGACTGACCGGCTTTTTTTGTGCCCCCTCGATCATCACCCAGGCAATTCCCTTCTCTCTATATAGGTACCTGGCCAGGCAAGCTCATGAGTCGGCAAAGACACTACTCTGGCTCCGCGCGTTCAATCATCGAACACCTGCCCCACTCCCGGTTCCGGGGCCTGCTGAAAGAATCCTCCTTTAGTCGAAATTCGACTTGCGGTTCAACCACCCTTCACTACGCTTGAACGACTGCGACAGTCTGCCGCAGCCCCCATGAGACGCGGGCTTCAAGGTTTTGAACATTTTTTGTCGTAGCGACCGGGAGGCTGAATCGATCAACTCGGGTGTCAAGCGTTCACACTACTATCGTATTAATGGCCGGGACCGGTGGTATACTCGCCGCCGGTGACCATAGGGTCATTGGGGGCCGAGCCATCTGAAACGAGACTTTCAGCCCTCGACAGGCTGGACCGTTACCGCGATCCAACCGCTTGACGCTCGACTGATGTACCCCATATCACGCGACGAAATTCTCGACTTTCGGCTCATCGATACCTTGGGCGAAAGTGCCTACCCTGCGCATCTCGAAATTTTGTGTACGCTCAGCAAAGAAGAGAGTTATCCCGAAAATGTCCAACCGCTCGAAGATCATCTATACCTTCACCGACGAAGCTCCTGCCCTCGCCACCTACTCACTGCTGCCGATCATCGAAGCGTTCACCGCTTCGGCTGACATCGCCGTCGAGACTCGCGACATCTCCCTTGCAGCCCGTATCCTTGCCAGCTTCCCTGAGCAGCTGGGCGACAAGAAGGTTTCCGACGATCTGGCAGAGCTGGGTACACTGGCGACCACGCCGGAAGCCAACATCATCAAGCTGCCGAACATCAGCGCCTCGGTTCCACAACTGAAGGCCGCGATCAAGGAGCTGCAAGCCAAGGGCTACAACGTCCCGAACTACCCGGACGAAGTCGTCACCGAAGCCGACAAGGCAGCCCAGGCGGGCTACGACAAGGTAAAAGGCAGCGCCGTGAACCCGGTTCTGCGTGAAGGTAACTCCGATCGCCGCGCACCGCTCTCGGTCAAGAACTACGCGCGCAAGCACCCGCACAAGATGGGTGCCTGGGCAGCAGACTCCAAGTCCCACGTTGCCCATATGGACAGCGGCGACTTCTACGGCAGTGAAAAATCCGCGCTGATCGAAAACGCCGGTTCCGTGAAGATCGAACTGATCGGCAAGGACGGCAAGACCACCGTTCTGAAAGAAAAGACTCCGGTTCTGGCCGCTGAAATCATCGACTGCGCCGTGATGAGCAAGAAAGCCCTGCGCGCTTTCGTGGCCAAAGAGATCGAAGACGCCAAGAAACTGGGCGTGCTGTTTTCCGTTCACCTGAAAGCCACCATGATGAAGGTCTCCGACCCGATCATGTTTGGTGAGTTCGTTGCCGAGTACTATGGGGACGCGCTGAAGAAGCACGCTGATGTCCTGAAAGAAATCGGCTTCAACCTGAACAACGGTATCGGCGACCTGTACGCCCGCATCAAGGATCTGCCCGCTGACCAGCAGGCGCAGATCGAAGCGGACGTCAAAGCCGTTTACGCGACCCGCCCTCCTCTGGCGATGGTCAACTCCGACAAGGGCATCACCAACCTGCACGTGCCGAGCGACGTTATCGTCGACGCCTCGATGCCTGCGATGATTCGTGATTCGGGCAAGATGTGGAACAACGACGGCGTCCTGCAGGACACCAAGGCCGTGATCCCGGATCGCTGCTACGCCACCATCTACCAGGCTGTCATCGAAGACTGCAAGAAGCACGGCGCCTTCGATCCGACCACCATGGGCAGCGTGCCAAACGTTGGCCTGATGGCCCAGAAAGCCGAAGAGTACGGCTCGCACAACAAGACGTTCCAGATCGAGGCTGATGGCGTGGTCCGCGTCACCGACGACAAAGGTCAGGTCCTGATGGAACAGAACGTCGAAGCTGGCGACATCTTCCGCATGTGCCAGACCAAGGACGCGCCGATCCAGGACTGGGTCAAACTGGCCGTCAACCGTTCGCGCCTGAGCAACACCCCGGCCATTTTCTGGCTGGACCCACAGCGCGCCCACGACGCCGTGATGATCAAGAAGGTCGAGCAGTACCTGAAAGATCACGATACCACCGGCCTGGACATCACCATCAAGTCGCCCGTTGACGCGATGAAGATCTCCCTGGAGCGCATCCGCGCCGGCAAGGACACCATCTCGGTCACCGGTAACGTACTGCGTGACTACCTGACCGACCTGTTCCCGATCATGGAACTGGGCACAAGCGCCAAGATGCTCTCGATCGTTCCGCTGATGAATGGCGGCGGTCTGTTCGAAACCGGCGCTGGCGGTTCGGCTCCCAAGCACGTTCAGCAGCTCAACGAAGAGAACTTCCTGCGTTGGGACTCGCTGGGCGAATTCCTGGCACTGGCCGCTTCCCTGGAGCACCTGGGCAACGTCTACAACAACCCGAAAGCATTAGTACTTGCCACTGCCCTGGACAAGGCCACCGGCCAGTTCCTGGACAACAACAAGTCGCCATCGCGTAAGGTTGGCGGTATCGACAACCGCGGCAGCCACTTCTACCTGGCGACCTACTGGGCTCAGGCCCTGGCCGCTCAGACCGAAGATAAAGAGCTGCAAGCCAAGTTCACCCAGCTGGCCAAAACCCTGACCGACAACGAAGCGACCATCGTCGCCGAATTGAACGCCGTACAGGGCAAGCCTCTGGACATCGGTGGCTACTACTTCGCCACCCCAGAACTAGCCAGCAAAGCCATGCGTCCCAGCAAGACCCTGAACGACGCGATCGACGCGCTGAAGTAAGGCTTGCCGGATCGACGGTTCAGGCCGTCGAGCGCAACAAGAAAGCCCTGGCCTTGTGCCGGGGTTTTCTTTTTTGCACGGCAACACGATCTGTGAGAGCGAATTCATTCGCGAAAAATAGCCCAGCCGACAGAGATGCATGAGCTGACAAGGCCTCTCGCGAATGAATTCGCTCCCACAGAAAATGTGCAGCTCTTTACTATCAGGCATCAGCCCCCACCCCAAAGAGTTCAACATGACCTGGCAACCCCACATCACCGTCGCCACTATCGTCGAAGACAACGGTCGCTTTCTCTTCGTCGAGGAAACCAAGCACGGCAAGCGCGTGCTCAATCAGCCTGCCGGCCATCTGGAAGCCAATGAAACCCTGCTTGAGGCGGCCATTCGCGAAACCCTTGAAGAAACCGCCTGGGACGTCGAGCTGACCGGCGTGGTTGGCATCTACCTGTACACTGCGCCCAGCAACGGCGTGACCTACCAGCGCCTGTGCTTCGCCGCCAAACCGCTCAAGCATCACCCCGAGCGTGCGCTGGATTCCGACATCGATGGCGCCCTGTGGCTGACCCGCGATGAACTGGCCAGCCAACCCGATCGCTGGCGCAGCCATCTGGTGCTGGACTGCCTTGACCACTACCTCGCAGGCCCGGTCCACAGCCTGGATGTGGTGCGCAACTGAATAGCTTTTAGCCTTGGCGTCGACTCCCTGATAGAATCGCGTCCTTTTCCAGACTACCCATCGAAACCCTATGTCTGATTCAGCTTCCAACACAGAAAAGAAACGCGTCATTGTCGGCATGTCCGGCGGCGTGGATTCTTCGGTCTCCGCCCTTCTACTCATCGAGCAGGGGTATCAGGTGGAAGGCCTGTTCATGAAGAACTGGGAAGAAGACGACGGAACGGAATACTGCACCGCCATGGACGACCTCGCGGACGCCCAGGCCGTGTGCGACCGGATCGGTATCAAACTGCACACTGTGAACTTTGCCGCCGAGTACTGGGATAACGTCTTCGAGCACTTCCTCGAAGAGTACAAGGCCGGCCGCACGCCGAACCCGGACATCCTGTGCAACCGCGAGATCAAGTTCAAAGCCTTCCTGGACTACGCTTTTATGCTCGGCGCCGACCTGATCGCCACCGGCCATTACGTGCGTCGTCGCGACATTGATGGCCGCACCGAGCTGCTCAAGGGCCTGGACCCGAACAAGGACCAAAGCTATTTCCTCCACGCCGTCGCGGGTGAACAGATCGCCAAGACCCTGTTCCCGGTCGGCGAGCTGGAAAAACCGCAAGTACGCGCCATCGCCGAGAAGTACGAACTGGCCACCGCCAAGAAGAAGGATTCCACCGGGATCTGCTTCATTGGCGAGCGTCGCTTCACCGACTTCCTCAAGCAGTACCTGCCTGCGCAACCGGGCGAGATCAAGACCACTCAGGGCGAAGTCATCGGCCGTCATGCGGGCTTGATGTACCACACCATCGGCCAGCGTCAGGGCCTGGGCATCGGCGGTCTGAAAGACGCCGGCGACGAGCCGTGGTACGTGCTGGAGAAGGATCTGGTCAACAACGAGCTGATCGTCGGCCAGGGCAACGACCACCCGTGGTTGTTCTCCCGCGCCCTGCTCGCCTCGGACATCTACTGGGTCAATCCGATCGACCTGAGCACCCCGCGCCAGCTGACCGCCAAGGTCCGCTATCGCCAGAGTGACCAGAGCTGCACGCTGGAACGCACCGCGACCGGCTACCGCGCCACCTTCGACGAACCCCAACGCGCCGTGACCCCGGGTCAGTCCGTGGTGTTCTACGACGGCGAAATCTGCCTGGGCGGTGGCGTCATCGAAATCGCCGAACCCTGGCACAGCAAGGACCCTCGTTGATGAGTCCGATTCAAGAGCAACTCACCGCCCTGGGCGGCGTGTTTCAGGCCGCCGTGCTGGTGGACCGCATCGCCAAGACCGGCCAGGCCGGCGAAGCCGCGGTGGGCTGCCTGATCGGCAGCCTGTTGAACATGGACCCCAGGGACACGCTGGACGTATTCGGCGGCGATGACCTGAACCTGCGCGAGGGCTACCGCGCCCTGGCCAGCGCTCTTGAACGCGACCCCGGCACCCTGCAACGCGAGCCATTGCGTTATGCGCTGGCCATGCTGGGCCTGGAGCGCCAGCTGTCCAAGCGTGACGACATGCTCGACACCATCGGCAAGCGCCTGCCGCAAATCAAGTCCCAGGTCGAGCATTTCGGCATCGTTCACGAGAACGTGATCGCCGCCAGCGGTGCGCTGTATCAGGACACCCTGAGCACATTGCGCCAGCGGATTCAGGTCCACGGCGACATGCGCAACCTGCAGCAGCCCAACAACGCCTCGAAAATTCGCGCCCTGCTGCTGGCCGGAATTCGCTGTGCGCGACTTTGGCGACAAGTGGGCGGCCATCGCTGGCAACTGGTCATCAGCCGTCGCAAGCTATTGAAAGAACTGTATCCCTTGATGCACGGCTGATTGCCCGACACCAGCAAACAGCCCCGGAAACACCCATGGCGCAATCCAGGACGGCCAACCGACCTCGGCTGAGCCGTTTTTTCGTGTATGATACGCGCCCTTCTCAAAGCCCGACTGTCCGAGAGCACCCCATGCAGCTTTCTTCGCTCACTGCGGTTTCCCCTGTAGACGGCCGCTACGCCGGTAAAACCCAGGCCCTGCGCCCCATTTTCAGCGAATACGGTCTGATCCGTTTCCGCGCCCTGGTCGAGGTTCGCTGGCTCCAGCGCCTGGCGGCTCACCCGCAAGTCCCTGAAGTCCCGGCGTTCTCCGCCGAAGCCAACGCCATCCTGAATGCACTGGCCGATGACTTCGCCCTCGAGCACGCCGAGCGCGTCAAAGAGATCGAGCGCACCACCAACCACGACGTGAAAGCGATCGAGTACCTGCTCAAGGAGCAGGCCGCGAAGCTGCCGGAACTGGCCAAGGTCAGCGAGTTCATCCACTTTGCCTGCACCAGCGAAGACATCAACAACCTGTCCCACGCCCTGATGCTGCGTGAAGGCCGCGATACCGTGCTGCTGCCGTTGATGCGTCAGATCGCCGAATCCATTCGCGAACTGGCGATCCGCTTCGCCGCGGTGCCGATGCTGTCGCGCACTCACGGCCAGCCAGCGTCGCCGACCACTCTGGGTAAAGAGCTGGCCAACGTCGTCTACCGTCTGGAGCGTCAGATCGCTCAGGTCGCCGCCATTCCGCTGCTGGGCAAGATCAACGGCGCCGTCGGCAACTACAACGCGCACCTGTCGGCCTACCCGGACATCGACTGGGAAGCCAACGCCCGCGCCTTCATCGAAGACGAGCTGGGCCTGGGTTTCAACCCGTACACCACGCAGATCGAGCCGCACGACTACATCGCCGAGCTGTTCGATGCGATCGCCCGTTACAACACCATCCTGATCGACTTCGACCGCGACATCTGGGGTTACATCTCCCTGGGTTACTTCAAGCAGAAGACCGTCGCGGGCGAAATCGGCTCTTCGACCATGCCGCACAAAGTCAACCCGATCGACTTCGAAAACTCCGAAGGCAACCTAGGCATCGCCAACGCACTGTTCCAGCATCTGGCCAGCAAGCTGCCAATCTCCCGCTGGCAGCGCGACCTGACCGACTCCACCGTATTGCGCAACCTCGGCGTGGGCTTCGCTCACAGCGTGATCGCTTACGAAGCCAGCCTGAAAGGGATCGGCAAACTGGAGCTGAACGAGCAGAAGATCGCTGCCGACCTGGACGCCTGCTGGGAAGTCCTGGCTGAGCCGATCCAGACCGTCATGCGTCGCTACGACATCGAAAACCCGTATGAGAAACTGAAGGAATTGACGCGCGGCAAGGGCATCAGCCCTGAAGCATTGCTGACCTTCATCGATGGTCTGGACATGCCTGCCGAGGCCCGCGCCGAGCTGAAAAAGCTCACTCCGGCCAACTACATCGGCAACGCCGTGGCACAAGCCAAGCGCATCTGAGCGCACGGCACACGCTCTGGACGCCCGGCTGAGCCGGGCGTTTTTATTCCAGTGTGAAAAACAGCTTTTTTCAATAGGTTACACATGAATCCTGACATTCCTCTTCAGTTGCTTGGCGGCATCACCGCGCGCGAATTCCTGCGTGATTACTGGCAGAAAAAACCCCTGCTGATCCGCCAGGCGATCCCGGACTTCGAAAGCCCGATCGACGCTGACGAGCTGGCCGGCCTGGCATTGGAAGAAGAAATCGAGTCGCGCCTGATCATCGAAAACGGCGTGCGCCCGTGGGAAATGCGTCGCGGCCCGTTCGCCGAAGACGAGTTCAGCAAGCTGCCGGAAACCGAATGGACCCTGCTGGTTCAGGCCGTTGACCAGTTCGTGCCTGAAGTGGGCGAGTTGCTGGAGAGCTTCCGCTTCCTGCCGAGCTGGCGCATCGACGACGTGATGATCAGCTACGCCGCACCGGGCGGCAGCGTTGGGCCGCACTTCGACAACTACGATGTGTTCCTGCTGCAGGGTCACGGCAAGCGCCACTGGAAAATCGGCCAGATGTGCGACAGCGAAAGCCCGCTGATCGAGCACGCCGACCTGCGCATCCTCGCCGAATTCGAGGGTACAGACGAATGGACGCTTGAGCCAGGTGACATGCTCTACCTGCCGCCGCGCCTGGCCCACTGGGGCGTGGCCGTGGATGACTGCCTGACCTACTCGGTCGGTTTCCGCGCGCCGAGCGCCGCCGAAGTGCTGACCCACTTCACCGATTTCCTCAGCCAGTTCATGTCGGACGAAGAGCGCTACACTGACGCCGACGCGCAACCGGTCAGCGATCCGCACCAGATCCAGCGCGATGCCCTGGATCGCCTCAAGGCGCTGCTGGCCGAGCACATGAGCGACGAGCGCCTGCTGCTGACTTGGTTCGGCCAGTTCATGACCGAGCCACGCTACCCGGAACTGGTCACTGGCCCCGAGCTTGACGACGCCGAGCTGCTCGACAGCATGGAACAGGGCGCCATCCTGATTCGCAACCCGAGCGCGCGTCTGGCCTGGTCCGAGGTTGACGAAGACCTGCTGCTGTTCGCCAGCGGCCAGAGTCGCTTGCTGCCCGGTCGTCTGCGCGAACTGCTGAAACTGATCTGCGCGGCCGATGCACTGCATATGGATAATCTGGGCAACTGGCTGGCCGACGACGATGGCCGCAGCCTGCTTTGCGAGCTGGTCAAACAAGGAAGTCTGGGGTTTGCTGATGAATAAGATCCGCGTACGGGTAGCCGACTGGCAGAAAGACAACGCCGATATCCGGCGTATTCGCGAAGCCGTGTTCATTGCCGAGCAATCGGTGCCGCCTGAACTGGAATGGGACGCCGAGGACGCAGGCGCACTGCACTTCCTGGCATTTGAAGGCGACTACCCGATCGGCACGGCGCGCCTACTGGCGGACGGTGAAATCGGCCGGCTGTCGGTGCTCAAGGACTGGCGCGGCCTGCACGTGGGCGACGCGTTGCTCGATGCAGTGATCAAGGAAGCCGAAAACCGCGACCTGAACAAGCAGAAGCTGAGCGCTCAAGTGCACGCCACCGCGTTCTACGAGCGTGCAGGCTTCACTGTGGTCAGTGAAGAGTTCCTTGAAGCTGGCCTGCCCCACGTGGCCATGGTGCGCAACTCGCACTGAAAACGTTTTCTCGCAACACCCTGAACGCCCTGTCGTTAACGCTTCGGCTGACTATGCTGAAACCTGAACACGGGGCGTTCTGCTCTCTGCAATTCAATTTGAGCGGATCCGGGCCGACACACTGGCATGACACACTGGCAAACTGAACGCTTAGATGCGCCCCCTCGCGGAGATCACACCGATGTCGTTACGCACCTTGCTCGCTTCAGCGCTGTTGGCTTGCAGCTTCACGGCCGTTGCCGCCACCGAAGTCATTCCCCTGAGTTACCGCACCAGCGATGATCTGATGCCCACCGTGAAGTCTTTTCTGGGCAACGACGGCAGCGTCAACGCCTATGGCAACAAGCTCATCGTCAACGCCGAACCCGATAAGATCAGCGAACTTCGCGACCTGCTCTCGCAGCTGGACACCGCGCCCAAGCGTCTGATGATCAGCGTCGACACCAGCGACAACACCATTCAGAGCGACCAGGGTTACTCGGTCAACGGCACCGTTCGCTCGCAGAACGGCCGTATCAGCGCCGATGGCAAGACCCGAATCATCAATTACGGCACGGCCAGCCGCGACGGCGGCGTGCAGTCGGTTCAGGCCAACGAGGGCACCCCCGCGCTGATTCAAGTGGGCCAGAGCATTCCGATCACCAACGTGCAGACCGACTCCTACGGCTACGCGCAGACCAACACCCAATACCGTAACGTCACTCGCGGGTTCTACGTCACGGCCAACATCACCGGCGACATTGTTCACCTGAGCATCAGCACCAACAACGACCGCATGAGCCAGCAACAGGCCGACGCAATCAAGGTGCAGAGCACCGACACCCAGGTTAGCGGGCGCTTGGGCGAGTGGATCACCCTGGCCGGTGTTAGCGATCAGTCCCGCGCCGACGAACAGGGCGTGACCCGCCGCTATTCCACCCAGGGCCGCGACGACATGACCCTGCGCGTAAAAGTCGACAGCCTGGACTGAGCGCCTCCCGAGACGCCGCACATTTCTCTGTAGGAGCGAATTCATTCTGGGCGGCATTCCGACGAAAGATTTTTCAGGCGACAGTTCTGTATCGCCAGATCCTTCTTCGCGAATGAATTCGCTCCCACAGTCTTTCAACCGCAGGCATCCACAGCCCACCGACCAAAAGTCTTTTCCCATTGATTATGTAGTGCTCGCTGACGCACTACATACCTGACCTCCCCGTGACCAGCCAGTGCTGCAGCTGACTCATCCTTCCCAGCACCAAAAGGCCCGAAACTGACTGATGAGTCGTATTAGACAAAAGATGTAGTGCTCTGAAAATATCACTACAAAGTGTTTGACGACGCCAGAATGCCGAGGCATGATGGCCTCGCTCCCGCAAATCGGAGGTTTTGCAGAAAGCCTCAGGATCGTGCTCGAACTCAACCAGATTGAGCAGGTTTGCGTCTTTTCCGCCCAAAAGGCAGCGTCATCGCGTCACCACCGTGAACGCGAAAAATACCCAGGCTGTTACCCAATGCTTTCCGATTCTGTGAGCACCCATAAATGCGCCTTCAAGAAACCTTGAGGCGCTGGCAGAGCAAAGCGCTTCATCTCAAGACTCACAAGACCAAGCGACGAGGTTTACCCCATGGCACTGACACGCGAACAACAAATTGCAGCCATCGAGAAAGACTGGGCCGAGAATCCACGCTGGAAAGGCGTGACCCGCACCTACTCTGCTGCTGACGTCGTCCGCCTGCGTGGCTCGATCCAGCCAGAACACACGTTTGCCAAATTGGGCGCTGAAAAACTCTGGAACCTGGTGACTCAGGGCGCCAAACCGTCCTTCCGTCCCGACAAGGACTTCGTCAACTGCATGGGCGCCCTGACCGGCGGCCAGGCCGTGCAACAGGTCAAGGCCGGTATCCAGGCGATCTACCTGTCCGGCTGGCAAGTGGCCGCGGACAACAACTCTGCCGAGTCCATGTACCCCGACCAGTCGCTGTATCCGGTGGATTCGGTTCCAACCGTGGTCAAGCGCATCAACAACTCGTTCCGCCGCGCCGACCAGATCCAGTGGAAAGCGGGCAAGAATCCGGGCGACGAAGGCTACATCGATTACTTCGCGCCCATCGTGGCTGACGCCGAAGCCGGTTTCGGCGGCGTCCTGAACGCCTACGAACTGATGAAGAGCATGATCGAGGCAGGCGCTGCCGGCGTGCACTTCGAAGACCAACTGGCCTCGGTAAAAAAATGCGGCCACATGGGCGGCAAGGTACTGGTACCCACCCAAGAAGCAGTGCAAAAGCTGGTGGCTGCGCGCCTGGCGGCTGACGTCGCGGGCGTTCCGACCATCATTCTGGCCCGTACCGATGCCAACGCGGCGGACCTGCTGACGTCGGACTGCGACCCGTACGACCAGCCGTTCGTCACCGGCACCCGCACCCCTGAAGGCTTCTACAAGGTGCGCGCCGGTCTGGATCAGGCGATCGCCCGCGGCCTGGCCTACGCGCCGTACGCCGACCTGATCTGGTGCGAAACTGCCAAGCCGGATCTGGACGAGGCCCGTCGCTTCGCTGAAGCGATCAAGAAGGAGTACCCGGACCAGCTGCTGTCGTACAACTGCTCGCCTTCCTTCAACTGGAAGAAGAACCTGGATGACGCGACCATCGCCAAATTCCAGCGCGAGCTCTCGGCGATGGGCTACAAGCACCAGTTCATCACCCTGGCCGGCATCCACAACATGTGGCACAGCATGTTCAACCTGGCGCACGACTACGCCCGCAATGACATGACCGCTTACGTGAAGCTGCAGGAGCAGGAGTTCGCCGACGCCGCCAAGGGTTACACTTTCGTGGCGCACCAACAGGAGGTGGGCACCGGCTACTTCGACGACATGACCACCGTGATTCAGGGTGGCCAGTCCTCGGTCACCGCCCTGACCGGCTCGACTGAAGAAGAACAGTTCCACTGATTGACAGCCGTTTCGCAGAAGCCGCCTTCGGGCGGCTTCTGTCGTTTTGAGGTCTTTAATGACCTACCGAAGTAGTAGGTCTTTCGTCGATAGACACGACAAATCGACGTACAAAAGTTAATTAAAGGCGACGCAGGCAAAACCTTCATTTGACGAATGCAGTAACGTCAACTTCGCTAACTCCCAGAGCAACGAAGCCAGCAACGCTTCAAATGATATTGATTATCAATTAAGGAGCAGAACTTTCATTACCGAATGAGGGAAACATAATTAACAAAACGGGCGCTAATGCCCGTGCCATAAGGCCTCGCGCACCAAAACCGTGATCTGGCTCATTAATCCCGTGAATAAATTTGATGTAGAAAATTTACTTGCTCTTCTTTTGCACATAAAATCCCGGAATTGATCGCACTGCGACATATCGTCACTGCCTCTACTTCTTTTCAAGCTCAGAGACCCTTGCTCTCTGTTAAGGATTGCCAGCATGTCCGAATCGACAGGTTTGATTGCCCACAACTGGGGCTTCGCCATTTTCCTTTTGGGCGTCATCGGCCTCTGTGCCTTCATGCTTGGCCTGTCCAGCCTGCTCGGCTCCAAAGCCTGGGGTCGCAGCAAGAACGAACCGTTCGAATCCGGCATGTTGCCTACAGGCGGCGCCCGCCTGCGGCTTTCCGCAAAATTCTATCTGGTCGCGATGCTGTTCGTGATTTTCGATATTGAAGCCCTTTTTCTGTACGCCTGGTCTGTGTCCGTCCGCGAAAGCGGCTGGACCGGCTTCGCCGAAGCTCTCGTTTTCATAGCAATTCTGTTGGCAGGTCTTGTCTACCTATGGCGGGTAGGGGCGCTCGATTGGGCTCCCGTTGGTCGTCGTAATCGGCAGGCGAAGCTAAAACAATGAGGCTTTGGCAATGCAATACAATCTCACCAGGATCGACCCCGATGCTCCTAACGAGCAGTACCCCATCGGCGAACGGGAAACCGTTTCCGATCCGTTAGAGGATCAAGTCCACAAAAACATCTTCATGGGCAAGCTCGAAGACGTGCTGAGCAATGCTGTCAACTGGGGTCGCAAGAACTCCCTTTGGCCGTACAACTTCGGCCTGTCCTGCTGCTACGTGGAAATGACCACCGCCTTCACGGCGCCCCACGACATTGCGCGCTTCGGCGCCGAGGTTATCCGGGCATCGCCGCGTCAGGCGGATTTCATGGTTATTGCCGGCACCTGCTTCATCAAGATGGCACCGATCATCCAGCGTCTCTACGAGCAAATGCTTGAGCCTAAATGGGTCATTTCCATGGGTTCGTGCGCCAACTCCGGTGGCATGTATGACATCTACTCCGTGGTACAGGGCGTGGACAAGTTCCTGCCCGTAGATGTTTACGTGCCCGGCTGCCCGCCCCGCCCAGAGGCATTCCTGCAAGGCCTGATGCTGCTGCAGGAATCCATTGGCCAGGAGCGTCGCCCGCTTTCCTGGGTCGTCGGCGACCAAGGCGTTTACCGCGCCGAGATGCCGTCGCAGAAGGAACAGCGCCGCGAACAGCGAATCGCAGTGACCAATCTGCGCAGCCCCGACGAAGTCTGATCCAGTTTTCTTTATAAAAAGAAGCCTGAGCCTGGATTCATTCTGTACGTTGACCGATAGCGATCGAGACCTATGACTGCAGACACCGCTCTGTACATCCCGCCTTACAAGGCTGACGACCAAGAGGTCGTCGTTGAACTGCACAACCGTTTTGGCGCCGACGCGTTCACCGCTCAATCCACTGTCACAGGCATGCCTGTGCTGTGGGTGGCGCGCGCCAAGCTGTTCGAAATCCTGACGTTCCTGCGCCACGTGCCCAAGCCGTACTCGATGCTGTACGACCTGCACGGCGTGGACGAGCGCCTGCGCACCAAGCGCCGTGGCTTGCCGGACGCCGATTTCACCGTGTTCTACCACCTGTTGTCGGTAGAGCGTAATAGTGACGTGATGATCAAGGTGGCCTTGTCCGAAGGCGACCTCAGCGTGCCTTCCATCACCAGCATCTGGCCCAACGCCAACTGGTACGAGCGTGAAGTGTGGGACATGTTCGGGATCGACTTCCCGGGCCACCCGCACCTCTCGCGCATCATGATGCCGCCGACCTGGGAAGGTCACCCGCTGCGCAAGGACTACCCTGCCCGCGCCACTGAATTCGACCCCTACAGCCTGACGCTGGCCAAGCAGCAACTGGAAGAAGAAGCCGCGCGCTTCCGTCCGGAAGACTGGGGCATGAAGCGTTCCGGCACCAACGAGGACTACATGTTCCTCAACCTGGGCCCGAACCACCCTTCCGCTCACGGTGCGTTCCGTATCGTGCTGCAGCTGGACGGCGAAGAGATCGTCGACTGCGTGCCTGACATCGGTTACCACCACCGTGGCGCCGAGAAGATGGCCGAGCGTCAGTCCTGGCACAGCTTCATTCCCTACACCGACCGTATCGATTACCTCGGTGGCGTGATGAACAACCTGCCGTACGTGCTCTCGGTCGAGAAGCTGGCCGGCATCAAGGTGCCCGAGAAGGTCGACGTCATCCGCATCATGATGGCCGAGTTCTTCCGCATCACCAGCCACCTGCTGTTCCTGGGTACGTACATCCAGGACGTTGGGGCCATGACCCCGGTGTTCTTTACCTTTACCGACCGCCAGCGCGCGTACACTGTGATCGAGGCGATCACCGGTTTCCGTCTGCACCCTGCCTGGTACCGCATCGGCGGTGTCGCACACGACTTGCCTCGCGGCTGGGACAAGCTGGTCAAGGACTTCGTCGAGTGGCTGCCCAAGCGGCTGGACGAATACACCAAGGCCGCATTGCAGAACAGCATCCTCAAGGGCCGTACCGTCGGCGTCGCTGCCTACAACACCAAAGAGGCTCTGGAGTGGGGCGTCACGGGGGCCGGTCTGCGCTCCACCGGTTGCGATTTCGACCTGCGCAAGGCGCGCCCTTACTCGGGCTACGAGAACTTCGAATTCGAAGTGCCGCTGGGGCACAACGGCGATGCCTATGATCGCTGCATGGTCCGCGTCGAAGAGATGCGCCAGAGCATCAAGATCATCGACCAGTGCCTGCGCAACATGCCGCAAGGCCCGTACAAGGCGGATCACCCGCTGACCACGCCGCCACCGAAAGAGCGCACCCTGCAGCACATCGAAACCTTGATCACGCACTTCCTGCAGGTTTCGTGGGGCCCGGTCATGCCGGCCAACGAATCCTTCCAGATGATTGAAGCGACCAAGGGCATCAACAGTTATTACCTGACGAGCGACGGCGGCACCATGAGCTACCGTACCCGGATTCGCACCCCAAGCTACCCGCACCTGCAGCAGATCCCTTCGGTGATCAAAGGCAGCATGGTCGCGGACTTGATCGCGTACCTGGGTAGTATCGACTTCGTTATGGCCGACGTGGACCGCTAAGCATGAACAGCACGCTTATCCAGACAGACCGTTTCGCCCTGAGCGAATCCGAGCGCTCGGCCATCGAGCACGAAATGCATCACTACGAGGACCCGCGCGCGGCGTCCATCGAAGCCCTGAAGATTGTTCAGAAGGAACGCGGCTGGGTGCCGGACGGCGCCATTTACGCCATCGGCGAAGTGCTGGGCATCCCTGCCAGCGACGTTGAAGGCGTGGCCACGTTCTACAGCCAGATCTTCCGTCAGCCTGTGGGCCGTCACATCATCCGCGTCTGCAACAGCATGGTCTGCTTTATCGCCGGTCACGAAGACATCGTCGGCGAAATCCAGAGCAAGCTGGGCATTGGCCTGGGTCAGACCACCGCCGATGGCCGCTTCACGCTGCTGCCGGCCTGCTGCCTGGGCAACTGTGACAAGGCGCCGGCGGTCATGATCGACGACGACACTTTCGGCAATCTGCAGCCTGCTGGCGTTGCCCAGCTGCTGGAGGGTTACGTATGACCATCACTTCCTTCGGCCCGGCCAACCTGATTCAGCGCACACCGGAAACCCACCCGCTGACCTGGCGTCTGCGCGACGACGGCGAGCCGGTGTGGTTCGACGAATACGTGGCCAAAGACGGCTACGCGGCAGCGCGCAAGGCCTTCGCCCAGCAATCGCCTGACGAAATCGTGCAGTCGGTCAAGGACTCAGGCCTCAAGGGTCGCGGCGGTGCAGGCTTCCCCACTGGCGTGAAGTGGGGCCTGATGCCCAAAGACGAATCCATGAACATCCGCTACCTGCTGTGCAACGCGGATGAAATGGAACCCAACACCTGGAAGGACCGCATGCTGATGGAGCAACTGCCCCATCTGCTGGTCGAGGGCATGCTGATCAGTGCTCGCGCGTTGAAAGCCTACCGCGGCTACATCTTCCTGCGTGGCGAGTACGTGACTGCCGCCAAACACCTGAACCGCGCCGTGGCCGAAGCCAAGGCTGCGGGTCTGCTGGGCAAGAACATTCTGGGCAGCGGCTTTGACTTCGAGCTGTTTGTCCACACCGGCGCCGGGCGTTACATCTGCGGTGAAGAAACCGCGCTGATCAACTCCCTGGAAGGCCGCCGCGCCAACCCGCGCTCCAAGCCGCCCTTCCCTGCCGCCGTGGGCGTGTGGGGCAAGCCGACTTGCGTGAACAACGTCGAAACCCTGTGCAACGTCCCGGCGATCGTGAACAACGGCAACGACTGGTACAAATCGCTGGCCCGCGAAGGCAGCGAAGACCACGGCACCAAGCTGATGGGTTTCTCCGGCAAGGTGAAAAACCCCGGCATTTGGGAGCTGCCGTTCGGCCTGCCAGCGCGCGAGCTGTTCGAGGACTACGCAGGCGGCATGCGCGACGGGTACAAGCTCAAGTGCTGGCAGCCAGGCGGCGCCGGCACCGGTTTCCTTCTGCCTGAGCACCTCGATTGCCAGTTCTATGCAGGCGGCGTGGCCAAGGTCGGCACCCGGATGGGTACGGGCCTGGCGATGGCGGTGGACGACAAGGTCAACATGGTGTCGCTGCTGCGCAACATGGAAGAGTTCTTCGCCCAGGAGTCGTGCGGATTCTGCACACCTTGCCGCGATGGCTTGCCATGGAGCGTAAAAATGCTGCGTGCCCTCGAAAAAGGCCAAGGACAACCGGGCGACATCGAGACGCTGCTGGGGCTGGTCAACTTCCTCGGCCCGGGCAAGACCTTCTGCGCCCACGCACCGGGCGCCGTGGAACCTCTGGGCAGCGCGATCAAATACTTCAGATCCGAATTCGAGGCTGGCATCGCACCCGCACGTGCGGGCGACCTCACCCAGGTCAAGAGTCCGACGATAGCGGGCGCATAAAAAGACAGACCCGATGGCGGCTCCGAAACGAGTCGCCGTCCTTGCATCCGACGACGCCGTAAGGCTGTTTGAGTCGGATGGCACCGAGATTCCATTAGCCACGCCCGCTGACACCGGGCCAACGAAGAACTTTGAACCATGGCTACTATCCACGTAGACGGCAAAGCGCTCGAAGTCGATGGCGCAGACAACCTGTTACAGGCCTGTCTGTCGCTGGGGCTCGACATCCCTTATTTCTGCTGGCATCCAGCCCTTGGCAGTGTTGGCGCCTGTCGCCAGTGCGCGGTCAAGCAGTACACCGACGAGAACGACACCCGCGGTCGTATCGTCATGTCCTGCATGACCCCCGCCACGGACAACACCTGGATTTCCATCGACGACGAAGAATCCAAGGCGTTTCGCGCCAGCGTCGTCGAATGGCTGATGACCAACCACCCGCACGACTGCCCGGTCTGTGAGGAAGGTGGTCACTGCCATCTGCAGGACATGACCGTGATGACCGGCCACAACGAGCGCCGGTATCGCTTCACCAAACGCACCCACCAGAACCAGGAACTGGGGCCGTTCATCGCGCACGAGATGAACCGCTGCATCGCCTGCTATCGCTGCGTACGCTTCTATAAAGACTACGCCGGTGGCACTGACCTCGGCGTATTCGGCGCCCACGACAACGTGTACTTCGGTCGCGTCGAAGACGGCACGCTGGAAAGCGAATTCTCCGGCAACCTCACCGAGGTCTGCCCGACCGGTGTGTTCACCGACAAGACTCACTCCGAGCGTTACAACCGCAAGTGGGACATGCAGTTCTCGCCGAGCATCTGCCACGGCTGCTCCAGCGGTTGCAACATCAGCCCGGGCGAGCGTTATGGCGAAATCCGCCGTATCGAGAACCGCTACAATGGTTCGGTGAACCAGTATTTCCTGTGCGACCGCGGCCGTTTTGGCTACGGCTACGTCAACCGCAAGGATCGTCCGCGTCAACCGCTGCTGGCCGAAGGCAACGTCAAGCTGAGCCTGGACGCTGCGCTGGACAAGGCCGCTGACCTGCTGCGCGGTCGCAACATCGTTGGTATCGGTTCCCCGCGTGCCAGCCTGGAAAGCAACTTTGCCTTGCGCGAACTGGTCGGTGCCGAGCACTTCTACTCGGGTATCGAAGCCGGTGAGCTTGAGCGTCTGCGCCTGATCGCGCAGGTTTTGAAAGACAGCCCGCTGCCGATTCCGACCCTGCGTGAAGTCGAAGAGCACGATGCCGTGTTCATCCTTGGCGAAGATGTCACCCAGACCGCTGCGCGCATGGCACTGGGCCTGCGTCAGTTGGTGAAGAACAAGGCCGAAGACATGGCCGCTGCGATGAAAGTCCAGCCATGGCTCGACGCTGCCGTGAAGAACATCGGTCAGCACGAGCTGAACCCGCTGTTCATCGCAAGCCTGGCTGACACCCGTCTGGACGACATCGCCGAGGAATGCGTTCACGCCGCGCCCGACGATCTGGCCCGCATCGGTTTCGCCGTGGCACATGCCATCGACCCAAGCGCTCCGGCCGTCACCGGTCTGGACAGCGAAGCACTGGAACTGGCCCAACGCATCGCCGACGCACTGCTGGCTGCCAAGCGTCCACTGATCGTCTCCGGCGCCTCGCTGGGCTCCAACGCGCTGATCGAAGCGGCGGCGAACATCGCCAAAGCCCTGAAACTGCGCGACAAGAATGGCTCCCTGAGCCTGATCGTGCCGGAAGCCAACAGCATGGGCCTGACCCTGTTCGGTGGCGAGTCGGTCGACGCCGCACTGCAGGAAGTGATTTCGGGCAAGGCCGACGCCATCGTCGTGCTGGAAAACGATCTGTTCACCCGCGTCGATGCCGCGACTGTCGACGCTGCGCTGAAAGCCGCGAAAGTGGTGATCGTTGCCGACCATCAGAAGACCGCGACCACCGACCGGGCCGACCTGATACTGCCGGCCGCCAGCTTCGCTGAAGGCGACGGTACCCTGGTCAGCCAGGAAGGTCGCGCCCAGCGCTTCTTCCAGGTTTACGATCCGACCTACCTGGACGCGAGCATCCAGATCCACGAAGGCTGGCGCTGGCTGCACGCCCTGCGTGCGACCCTGCTGAACAAGCCGGTGGACTGGACGCAACTGGACCACGTCACCGAAGCCTGTGCGGCAAGCAACGCGCAACTGGCCGGTATCGTTGGCGCCGCGCCTTCTGCCGCGTTCCGCATCAAGGGCCTGAAGCTGGCTCGCGAACCGCTACGTTACAGCGGCCGTACCGCCATGCGCGCCAACATCAGCGTGCACGAGCCTCGCACATCGCAGGACAAGGACACCGCGTTCTCGTTCTCGATGGAAGGCTACTCGGGCTCTGCCGAACCGCGCTCCCAGGTGCCTTTCGCCTGGTCGCCGGGCTGGAACTCCCCGCAAGCGTGGAACAAGTTTCAGGACGAAGTCGGTGGTCACCTGCGCGCGGGCGACCCGGGCGTACGCCTGATTGAAAGCAGCGGCGACAAGCTGAGCTGGTTCGCAGCTGTGCCGCGTGCGTTCTCCCCTGCCCAGGGCACCTGGCAGGTCGTGCCGTTCTTCCACCTGTTCGGCAGCGAGGAAAATTCCTCGAAAGCCGCGCCGGTTCAAGAGCGGATTCCTGAAGCCTACGTCGCACTGGCCAAGTCCGAAGCGGACCGCCTGGGCGTCAACGACGGTGCCCTGCTCAGCCTCGACGTTGCCGGTCAGACCCTGCGTCTGCCACTGCGCATCAACGAAGAGCTGGGT
Organism: Pseudomonas sp. GW821-FHT02A11; assembly: GCF_059421985.1. Taxonomy (NCBI): domain Bacteria; kingdom Pseudomonadati; phylum Pseudomonadota; class Gammaproteobacteria; order Pseudomonadales; family Pseudomonadaceae; genus Pseudomonas; species Pseudomonas sp. GW821-FHT02A11. Next base: position 64,881 of record NZ_JBWKWB010000004.1, on the reverse strand, counting down.
GCAGGTCTGGTGGCACTGCCATCGGGTCTGGCCGGCATTCCTCCGGCGCTGGCCGGGAAAACCGTTGAGGGTCTGCAGGAGGCAGCACAATGACGTGGTTTACCCCTGAAGTGATCGACTCGATCATCGCGGTCCTCAAGGCCATCGTGGTGTTGCTCGCCGTGGTGGTCGCAGGCGCCTTGCTCAGCTTCGTCGAACGTCGTCTGCTGGGCTGGTGGCAGGACCGTTATGGTCCGAACCGCGTCGGCCCGTTCGGTATGTTCCAGATCGCAGCGGACATGCTGAAGATGTTCTTCAAGGAAGACTGGAACCCGCCGTTCGTCGATCGCATGATCTTCACCCTGGCGCCGGTCGTGGCCATGAGTGCGCTGCTGATCTCGTTCTCGATCATCCCGGTGACCCAGACCTGGGTCATCGCGGACCTGAACATCGGCCTGTTGTTCTTCTTCGCCATGGCGGGGCTCTCGGTCTATGCGGTGCTGTTCGCAGGCTGGTCGTCGAACAACAAGTACGCCCTTCTGGGCAGCTTGCGCGCCTCGGCACAGACCGTGTCGTACGAAGTGTTCCTGGGCCTGTCGCTGATGGGCATCATCGTGCAGGTCGGCTCGTTCAACATGGGCGACATCGTTCAGTACCAGGCCGATCACCTGTGGTTCATCATTCCGCAGTTCTTCGGCTTCTGTACCTTCTTCATCGCAGGCGTGGCCGTGACTCACCGTCACCCGTTCGACCAGCCGGAAGCGGAACAGGAACTGGCCGACGGTTACCACATTGAATACGCCGGCATGAAATGGGGCATGTTCTTCGTCGGTGAGTACATCGGCATCATCCTGATTTCGGCGCTGCTGGTGACGCTGTTCTTCGGTGGCTGGCACGGTCCGTTCAATATCCTGCCGCAACTGTCGTTCATGTGGTTCGTACTGAAAACCGCGTTCTTCATCATGCTGTTCATCCTGCTGCGCGCTTCCATCCCGCGTCCGCGTTATGACCAGGTGATGGACTTCAGCTGGAAGTTCTGCCTGCCACTGACCCTGATCAATTTGCTGGTGACCGCTGCGGTCGTCCTGGCGGCTCAGTGAGGATTTGACCCATGTTCAAGTATATTGGCGACATCGTTAAGGGTACGGGTACCCAGCTGCGCAGCCTGGTCATGATTTTTGGCCATGGTTTTCGCAAGCGCGACACCCTGCAATATCCGGAAGAAGCTGTGTACCTGCCGCCGCGCTACCGCGGTCGTATCGTCCTGACTCGCGACCCCGACGGCGAAGAGCGCTGCGTGGCCTGCAACCTGTGCGCCGTGGCCTGCCCGGTCGGCTGCATCTCGCTGCAGAAAGCCGAGACCGAAGACGGTCGCTGGTACCCGGACTTCTTCCGCATCAACTTCTCGCGTTGCATCTTCTGCGGTCTCTGTGAAGAAGCCTGCCCGACCACCGCGATCCAGCTGACGCCGGATTTCGAAATGGCCGAGTTCAAACGTCAGGATCTGGTGTACGAGAAGGAAGATCTGTTGATCTCCGGTCCCGGCAAGAACCCTGACTACAACTTCTACCGCGTTGCAGGTATGGCGATCGCTGGCAAGCCCAAAGGCGCTGCCCAGAACGAAGCCGAGCCGATCAACGTCAAGAGCTTGCTGCCTTAAGGAAGAAAGATGGAATTCGCTTTCTATTTCGCATCCGGTATTGCTGTTGTGGCCACCCTGCGGGTGATTACCAACACGAACCCGGTGCACGCCCTGCTCTACCTGATCATTTCGCTGATCGCCGTGGCCATGACCTTCTTCAGCCTCGGAGCGCCGTTCGCCGGTGCCCTGGAAGTGATCGCCTACGCTGGCGCCATCATGGTGCTGTTCGTGTTCGTGGTGATGATGCTGAACCTGGGTCCGGCCTCGGTTCAGCAAGAGCGCGCCTGGCTCAAGCCTGGGATCTGGCTCGGCCCGATCCTGTTGGGCGGTCTACTGCTGGCCGAACTGATCTACGTGCTGTTCGCCAACTCCACCGGGGCCTCGATCGGCCACACCACGGTGGATGCCAAGGCCGTCGGCGTCAGCCTGTTCGGCCCTTACCTGCTGGTTGTCGAACTCGCGTCGATGCTGCTGCTTGCCGCAGCCGTGACCGCGTTCCACGTCGGCCGCAACGAGGCGAAGGAGTAAACCATGCACTCAGCTATCCCTCTGGAACATGGCCTGGCGGTTGCCGGTGTCCTGTTCTGCCTCGGCCTGGCGGGCCTGTTGGTACGCCGCAACATTCTGTTCGTGTTGATGAGCCTGGAAGTGATGATGAACTCTGCCGCCCTGGCCTTCGTGGTCGCGGGCAGCCGCTGGGCACAGCCTGACGGTCAGGTGATGTTCATTCTGGTGATCAGCCTTGCCGCCGCCGAGGCCAGCATTGGCCTGGCGATCCTGCTGCAGCTGTATCGCCGCTTCCACACTCTCGATATCGACGCTGCCAGCGAGATGCGCGGATGAACCTACTCTTTCTGACTTTCGTATTCCCTCTGATCGGCTTTGTGCTGCTGTCGTTCTCGCGCGGCAAATGGTCGGAAAACCTGTCTGCCCTGGTCGGCGTTGGCTCCATCGGCCTGTCGGCCATCGTCGCCGCCTATGTGATCTGGCAGTTCAACGTGGCGCCGCCTGAAGGCGGTCACCTGACTCTGGTGCTGTGGCGCTGGATGTCGGTTGACGGCTTCGACCCCAACTTCGCCCTGTATGTCGATGGCCTGTCCATCACCATGCTCGGTGTCGTGGTCGGCGTGGGCTTCCTGATCCACCTGTTCGCGTCCTGGTACATGCGTGGTGAAGACGGCTATTCGCGCTTCTTCGCCTACACCAACCTGTTCATTGCCAGCATGTTGTTCCTGATCTTGGGCGACAACCTGCTGTTCATCTACTTCGGTTGGGAAGGCGTGGGCCTGTGCTCGTACCTGTTGATCGGTTTCTATTACAGCAACCGCAACAACGGCAACGCAGCACTCAAAGCCTTCATCGTGACCCGCATCGGCGACGTGTTCATGGCCATCGGCCTGTTCATCCTGTTCCAGCAACTGGGCACGCTGAACATTCAGGAACTGCTGGTTCGCGCCCCTCAACACTTCAAGGTCGGCGATTTCTGGATCGTGCTGGCGACCCTGATGCTGCTGGGCGGCGCTGTTGGTAAATCCGCGCAACTGCCGCTGCAAACCTGGCTGGCGGATGCGATGGCCGGTCCTACCCCGGTTTCGGCACTGATCCACGCCGCAACCATGGTGACCGCGGGCGTCTACCTGATCGCCCGTACCCACGGCCTGTTCGCCCTGGCGCCGGACATCCTGCACCTGGTCGGTATCGTCGGCGGTGTGACCCTGGTGCTGTCCGGTTTCGCAGCACTGGTGCAAACCGACATCAAACGTATCCTCGCCTACTCGACCATGAGCCAGATCGGCTACATGTTCCTGGCGTTGGGTGTGGGTGCATGGGAAGGCGCGATCTTCCACCTGATGACCCACGCGTTCTTCAAGGCCCTGCTGTTCCTCGCTTCGGGTGCGGTGATCGTTGCCTGCCACCACGAGCAGAACATCTTCAAGATGGGCGGTCTGTGGAAGAAACTGCCACTGGCCTACACGAGCTTCATCGTCGGCGGCGCGGCTCTGGCGGCATTGCCGATCCTGACCGCAGGCTTCTATTCCAAGGACGAGATCCTCTGGGAAGCCTTCGCCAGCGGCCATCAGTATCTGCTCTACGCAGGTCTGGTCGGTGCCTTCATGACCTCGCTGTACACCTTCCGCCTGATCTTCATCGCCTTCCATGGCGAAGCGAAGACCGAAGCTCACGCAGGCCACGGGATTTCCCACTGGTTGCCGCTGAGCGTGCTGATCGTGCTGTCGACCTTCATCGGCGCCTGGATTCATCCGCCACTGGCCGGTGTACTGCCGCAAAGCGCGGGTCACGCTGGCGGCGAAGCCAAGCACAGCCTGGAAATCGCCTCGGGCGCCATCGCCCTGGCCGGTATCCTGCTGTCCGCGCTGTTGTTTCTGGGCAAGCGTCGTCTGGTCACGGCCATCGCCAACAGCGGTCCGGGTCGCTTCCTGTCCGCCTGGTGGTTCGCGGCATGGGGCTTCGACTGGGTTTACGACCTGCTGTTCGTCAAACCTTACCTGGCTATCAGCCGCCTCCTGCGTGGCGACCCCCTGGACCACACCATCGGTGTGATTCCGCGTCTGGTCAAAGCCGGTAACGGTCTGATGAGCCGCACCGAAACCGGTCAGCTGCGCTGGTATGCCGCTTCGATCGCCGCAGGTGCCGTACTGGTGCTTGGCGCGATTGTGCTGGTCTGATGAGTCGATCTGACATGAACCTTGCGACTTTGCGAAAGGAATTGAGCCCGTCATGATTCTGCCTTGGCTAATCCTGATCCCCTTCATCGGCGGCCTGCTGTGCTGGCAAGGTGAGCGCTTCGGCCCTACCCTGCCGCGCTGGATTGCGCTGATTACGATGTCCCTTCTCACAGCCCTGGCGCTGTGGCTGTGGACGACCGGTACCTACACTTACGCGCCAGTGCCTGGCGCTGACCCAAGCTGGGCCGTTGAATTCAAGGCCCAGTGGATCCAGCGTTTCGGCATCAGCGTGCACCTGGCACTCGATGGTCTGTCGCTGCTGATGATCCTGCTGACCGGCCTGTTGGGTGTTCTCTCGGTCCTCTGCTCGTGGAAAGAGATCCAGCGTAACGTCGGTTTCTTCCATCTGAACCTGATGTGGATCCTGGGCGGCGTCGTCGGCGTGTTCCTCGCCATCGACCTGTTCATGTTCTTCTTCTTCTGGGAAATGATGCTGGTGCCGATGTTCTTCCTCATCGCGCTCTGGGGTCACAGCTCGGCAGACGGCAAGAAGACCCGGATCTACGCGGCGACCAAGTTCTTCATCTTCACGCAGGCCAGCGGCCTGATCATGCTGGTGGCGATCCTGGGCCTGGTGCTGGTGCACTTCAATCAGACCGGCGTGATCACCTTCGCTTACGCCGACCTGCTGAAGACCAAGCTGTCCCACAGCACCGAGTACATCCTGATGCTGGGCTTCTTCATCGCCTTCGCGGTGAAGCTGCCGATCGTGCCGCTGCACTCCTGGTTGCCTGACGCTCACGCCCAGGCGCCGACCGCAGGTTCGGTGGATCTGGCGGGTATCCTGCTCAAGACCGCTGCCTATGGTCTGCTGCGTTTTGCCCTGCCGCTGTTCCCGAACGCTTCGGCCGAGTTCGCCCCGATCGCCATGGCCCTGGGCCTGATCGGCATCTTCTACGGTGCCTTCCTGGCCTTCGCCCAGACCGACATCAAGCGCCTGATCGCGTTCTCCAGCGTCTCGCATATGGGCTTCGTGCTGATCGGTATCTACTCCGGCAGCCAGCAAGCCCTGCAAGGTGTCGTGGTGCAGATGCTGGCTCACGGTCTGTCGGCCGCCGCACTCTTTATCCTCAGCGGTCAGCTGTACGAGCGCCTGCACACCCGTGACATGCGCGAAATGGGCGGCCTGTGGAACAAGATCGCTTACCTGCCGGCCATCAGCCTGTTCTTCGCGGCCGCGTCGCTGGGCCTGCCAGGCACCGGTAACTTCGTTGGCGAGTTCCTGATCCTGATCGGCACCTTCGTCAGCGCACCGTGGATCACCGCCATCGCCACCTCGGGCCTTGTGTTCGGTTCGGTCTACTCGCTGATCATGATCCACCGCGCCTACTTCGGTCCGGCAAAGACCGAAGAAATCTACAAAGGCATGGATGGACGGGAATTGATCATGGTGCTGGGTCTGGCGGTGTTGCTGGTGCTGCTGGGTGTGTACCCGCAGCCGATCCTGGACACCTCTTCGGCGACCATGCATGGCGTGCAGCAATGGCTCGGCACCGCCTTCACTCAACTCGCTTCGGCCCGGTAAGAGCGCTATGGACCTGACGATTCAACACTTTATTGCGCTGGCGCCGCTGCTGATCACCAGCATCACCGTTGTGGTGGTGATGCTGGGCATCGCATGGCGTCGCAATCACTCGCAATCGTTCCTGCTGACTGTGGCGGGACTCAACCTGGCCCTGCTGTCGATCTACCCGGCCCTCAAGGTCGCGCCGCTGGCGGTCACTCCGCTGCTGCAGATCGACAGCTTCGCCCTGCTGTACATCGGCATCATCCTGGTCTCGACCCTGGCCTGCGTCACCCTGGCTCACGCCTATCTGGGTGAAGGCAAGGCCGGCTATCCGGGCAACCGCGAAGAGCTGTACCTGCTGATCCTGATGGCTGCAGCCGGCGCCATGGTGCTGGTTGCGACCAAGCACCTGGCGGGCCTGTTCATCGGTCTGGAACTGCTCTCGGTGCCGGTCTACGGTCTGGTAGCCTATGCCTTCTTCAACAAGCGTTCGCTGGAAGCCGGTATCAAGTACATGGTGCTGTCGGCGGCAGGCTCTGCATTCCTGCTGTTCGGCATGGCGCTGCTGTACGCCGAAGCCGGCAGCCTGAGCTTCATCGAGATCGGCAAGGCTCTGGCGGCCACCGGTCTGCCTAGCCCGGTGGCAAGCCTGGGTCTGGGCATGATGCTGATCGGCCTGGGCTTCAAGCTGTCGCTGGTGCCGTTCCACCTGTGGACCCCGGACGTGTACGAAGGCGCCCCTGCCCCGGTGGCGGCGTTCCTGGCCACCGCCAGCAAGGTCGCGGTGTTCGGTGTGCTGGTTCGCCTGTTCCAGATCTCGCCTGCGGCCACCAGCGGCGTGCTGAACGATGTCATGTCGGTCATCGCCGTGGCCTCGATCATCATCGGTAACCTGCTGGCCCTGACCCAGAACAACCTCAAGCGTCTGCTGGGTTATTCGTCCATCGCGCACTTCGGCTACATGATGATCGCGATGGTTGCCAGCAAAGGCATGGCGGTCGAAGCCATCAGCGTGTACCTGGTGACCTACGTGCTGACCAGCCTGGGCGCGTTCGGTGTGATCACCCTGATGTCGTCGCCGTACAGCGGCCGCGACGCCGATGCGATGTTCGAATACCGCGGCCTGTTCTGGCGTCGTCCGTACCTGACGGCGGTCCTGACCGTGATGATGCTGTCCCTGGCCGGTATCCCGCTGACCACCGGCTTCATCGGCAAGTTCTACATCATCGCCACCGGCGTCGAGGCTCACCTGTGGTGGCTGACCGGTTCGCTGGTCATCGGCAGCGCCATCGGCGTGTTCTACTACCTGCGTGTGATGGTGACCCTGTACCTGCAGGACTCCAAGATCCAGCGCCACGATGCTCCGTTCAACTGGGCGCAGCGTGCAGGCGGTGTGATGCTGCTGGGCATCACCCTGCTGGCGTTCTTCCTGGGTGTCTACCCGCAGCCGCTGTTGAGTCTGGTGCAACACGCCGGGCTGTGACGGTCGGATGAGCTGCAAAAAACCCTGCTCTTGAGCAGGGTTTTTTTATGGGCGGGCGCAGGCATTGATTCTGTCCCACCGCCCTCTTGGTTTGATCCCTGAGCGCCACACACCTTCATCCGGCACTAGTTTCGGGGTGTCCAGTCCGGCACCTCTGAATACGCATGCCGTGTTCTCGCTGGATCACCACGGAAAACCTCTGGCCTGATGAATGATGAAATCTGCGCTCATCGGGTCATAGACATGTTTGAAATCGCCGAAGCTTCTGGGCATGAAGAATCCGGCCGTTTGCAGTTCAAAACGCAGCTGTTGGGGCTGTATCGGAAACACTCGCAGGGGGTAACAAGCGCCATCGGCAAAGGTGTAGACCCACTCGCACAGCGACGGGTTGAGCTCGCCCAGCGTGACCTGCGCCGTCTTGCCGCAGTAGTAATAGCGCCCGGACGCTGCAAACCTGCCGTTGAGAATCGCTTGAAAATTGCGCTGGTCGATCAGCAGCACCCCACCGGGACGCAGCAGCTGGCGAAAACGCTGCAAGGCCTCGACACGCTCGCTTTGCTCAAAGAGATGGCAGATCGAGCTTCCCAGGCAGAGCACCGCATCGAACCTGCCCAGTTGCCTTGGATCAAGCTCGCGCCAGTCGCTGCAGATGATGGGGATGTCCAGTCCGCGACTGGCAAAGTTGGCCTTGGCTCGCCGCACCATGGTCGGGCTGCCGTCGCAGGCCGTCACATCGAACCCGGCACGGCGCAGCTGCACGGCATGAAATCCGCTGCCGGTTGAGGCATCGAACACCCGGCAGGCGCCGATCCTGAGCAGTTGCTGAATAAAAAAATCGCCCTCCCCCTGCGCCCGCATGTTCCAGTCGATGAGCTCATCCCAGCGACTGACGAAGTCAGCGTTGTACTGCCGGGCGTAGTCCTGATCCAGCGCCCGGGTTGAATCGACGCTCGACGGTGCTGTGTTGACTGACATGGCTGCTCACTCCCTGTTGGCGAATCTGCTCGGCGAAAGCCTGGTATTTGCGGCCCAGTTCATGGGCCCGTCCGGCCGCTTCCTGAACGTTCATTTCGGGCATGAAAAAACCCAGCATCTGTTCCATCACACTCATCTGCTCGGGCTCGAACCGGATACTGCCGTCAGCACGTATCTCTGCGATGCCGTCCTGGCTGAGGCCATCCTTGTTGATCTGAATCGCCACCTCTCGCCTGATCTCGTGGGGCAGGTCCAACAACACCTGCCCCATACCGAGCTTGATCGGGTAGCCCCCCGGCAAGCCGTCAGGCCCTGGCGCATGCACGTGCACCTCGTGATCGGCGAACAGGTTTTCCACTACCGAAATCGCCGACATGGCGGTCAGGTATTGCCCGTCGACGCCGCCCAGACGACGGAAGTGATCGGCCACACTGCCAAAGATGGTTTCAGCGTCGAACCGGTCGCTGCATTCATACCCGTCGATCCAGTAACACAGGTGGAATCTGGGGTCGTCGGGGAGCCCGTAACGGGGCACGTAATGGCTGAAATAGTGCGGCCCTACCAGCTTGACCTTTACCTGTGTCGGCTCGCAGCGGGCCAGACGCGCAATGGCGCTACGAGTGGCGGGCACCAGATTGGCGATGCTGCCGACTCCGATATCCGGGGCCATGCCGACCTTGTACAAGACAGTATTAACAGCGTCCGGAAATGCCGCGTTGACCACCAGCGCCCTTGGGCAGGCCTGTTTGACCGAGCGCATCAGCGCATAGGCCGGCGCCAGATGCATGGGCAGCCAAGGGCCCAGTTGCGCCTGATCGAGCGCTTCGAACGACGCTTCGGGCAGTTGCGTGATGACCCGCCAGGACTGCAAGGACGCGCAGTTGAGGATGATGTCCGGCTTGATCCGCGCCAAGGTTTCGGCGTTGTCGGCAATGCGCGATTCGATCAGGTCCATCTCCCAGCATTCGATCCGCGCGCAGACCTCTTGCTGCAGGGCAGCCTGGCGCAGCAGATTGCACAGGCGTGCGGTGTGCTCCAGATTGCGGCTCGCCACATGAAACTCGAACTGATTGCGTGGCACCAGCACCTGCAGGATCTGCAGACACAGATGACCCCCACCGACAATAAGCAGTTTTTTCCGTTGCATGACATTTCTCCCTGTTGTCTGTGTGTTGCCGGAGCTGTCAGCGGGGGTAGGCACCTTTGTCTACCTCGATGACTTGGCCGGTTAGGTGACGACTCTGATCAGACAGCAGGAACATGATCACGTCGGCGACGCCTTCGGGCTCGAAGGGCTCGTGCAGTACCGCTTGCGGTTGGTATTTCATGCGCCGATCTTCGGCAATGCGGTCGCGCGTCGACGGGCTGCGGATCAGCGCCGGCGACACCGCGTTGACGCGCACCCGTGGGGCGAAATTCCACGCATTGGCCTTGGTCAGGCCGATCACCCCGGCCTGGGTCGCGCCATACAGCGCTTCCCCGTAGCCGACCTCGCCGGCCACCAGGGTGATGTTGATGATGCTGCGGCTGTGTGGGGCCTGCTGCTCGTGCAGGGCAAAGTCCTTGGACAGGTACCCCAGCGACTTGAGGTTGACGGCCCGGATTTCATCGACCTCGTCGTGGCTGTAGTCGTAAACGCTTTTGCCGTGATGCAGGCCTGCGTTGTTGACCAGACCGTGCAGCATGCTGTGGTGCCGATACAGGTTGCTGATGAAGCTCTGGTAGACCTCGGGCCGAGAGAAGTCCACCAGGTGTGTTTCCAGACGATGCGGGGCGACGATGTTCTGCAAATCCTGCAGCCCATGGCGGTCGTTGTCGGCGGCGATGACGAAATACCCGGCGTCGATGCAGGCCATGGCCGTGGCTTTGCCAATGCCATTTGCGGCGCCGGTGATGACGATCTTTTTCATGAGCCTGCCTGTTGGGCGAATAAATTCATGCGTTCTTGGAGCGGTCGGTATGCCTGAACACGCGCTCAAGCCGTGGGACAAAAACGATATCGGACAACCTACAAGTTATATAATCGAGGGTTTTCGCTAATGCCGCTAAAACCTGTATCGCTCAAGGAAAAAGTCGTCGCGTAATAGCCTTTCGATATATTAAGACGTATCCAGATATTTCAGAATCATTGTTGGCTTTAAACTTTCATGGGCAGCGGACGCGCTATTACCCACAACTTTCGAGTCAAGATTTTGCTGATTAAAAAGGCAAGTCAATCCGGGGACATCCATGTGTAGAGTCCTTGCATATGTGTTCATCAGAAACATCCAAGCTCTCAGGCGAAGCTGGCCAATAGCCAACAGAGACGGCTGGTCGTTGCCGACCGCAGGCGATCAGGGTGTAAAGATGGATCCAATTGAATGCGCTGTCAAACGCGTTATGATGGAAAGGTAATGACGAATAATTCTAAATTAATCACTTTTTAGAATTAAATCCTCAAAACCCTTTATCGCCGCGACCTACATCCAACTGAATATCCCCGTGCGAGTGTTTATATAAGAGCGCGAAAACAGCGACTATAAACAATCAAAGCGCCTCAATTGAATGCAGTTCACTCATTTAACTTGCCCTATAGGCATTCGCGTGGTTTCCACACCGAGGTCAAACTTGAGTATTTACTTAACGCACTCGATGCATTGGGGGATGAGGCGCTGTGCGTTAACGTTTCCTATTGCGGCACGAAAATTAAAGGTAAAGGAAGGCACGCAGCGCTTGAGATTTGCCATAACCTGCGGCAATCATCGTGCTCATAACGCAAAGCCCTGTTCGAACAGGGCGCGAGATTACCCAAACCAAGGAGCCTGACCGTGAGTAAACCGTTGAATTCTGAGCGCTACAGCTACCGGGCCCGCTGGTTGCATTGGGTGATGGCCATCCTCATCGTGCTGGCCTACGCGCTGATCCTCAGCCGCAGCCAGTTCCCCAAGGGCACCGATTTGCGTACTTTGGTGGTGCAGTCGCACTTCTGGGTGGGCATCGTGGTGTTGGTCATGGCGTTTTTCCGCGTGGCGGAGCGCCGTCGGCATTCCCCCCCTGGCATCACCCCGCCGCTGCAAGGTGTGCTGCATCTGGCGGCCACCGTGTCGCATTACGCGCTCTACGCCTTTCTGTTCGCGCAGCCGCTGCTGGGGTTGTTTACCGTATTGCTTGAGCGCGGTGCCCTGCCGATCCCTCTGACTTCACTGAGCATTCCCGCGCCGTTCGCGATTGCCAAGGACACCGCCGAGAGCCTGGAACACTTCCATGTGTTGTTGGGCACCATCTTCTATTACGTCATCGGCCTGCACGTCGTGGCCGCCCTCTGGCACCACTTCGTGCGTAAGGACAACACCGTGCGGCGCATGGTCTAGCCCTTTACGCTGGCCTCTTTGAGCAGCTGCTGGATCACCTGTTCCTGGGTGTCGTAGCTGCCTTCGCCAAAATGGGTGTAACGGATCTGGCCCTGTGCGTCGATCAGGTAATGCGCAGGCCAGTACTGATTGCCGAAGGCGCGCCAGATCGCGTAGTTGTTATCGATGGCGATCGGGTAATTCAGGCCCAGCTTCTCGACGCTCTTGCGCACATTGTCGATGACCCGCTCATAGGGGTACTCGGGGGTGTGCACGCCAATCACTAACAACCCGTCCTTCTCGTACTTCTTCGCCCACGCGTTGACGTAAGGGATGCTGTGCTGGCAGTTGATGCAGTCGAAGGTCCAGAAATCCACCAGCACCACCTTGCCGCGCAAGGACTCCTTGGTCAGGGCCGGTGAATTCAGCCACTGCACCGCACCGGACAGCGACGGCATTTCATCCTTGGCACTGACATCCGGCTCGGTGGCGGCTTTGACGCTGTCGACCAGATAGTCGATGACCTTCGGCACACCGCTGAGCACGCCCTGCTCCACTGCTGCCGCCCCTTGTGAGGACGTTCCGGCCAGCAACTGACTCTGGGCGCCACTGGCGATCATCCCGGCGACCAGCAAGGCCGCGCAACCTGCACCGCGTCGCAGCCATGTCGTCACCGGCAACGACAGTTTCAGGCGGGCCATCAGGCCTCGTCCTGCGAAGATCAACACGCCCAGCGACACCGCGCTGCCCAGCCCGTAGGCCAACAGCAACAGGCTGGTCTGTGCGCTCGGGCCTTGCAGCATGGCGCTGGTCAGAATGATCCCCAAAATCGGCCCCGCGCAGGGCGCCCAGAGCAGCCCCGTGGCAATGCCGATCAGCAGCGCCCCCGATGGCCCAGACAGCCTGCGAGTCGCCGGATCGAGCCGATTGCCCAGGGTTATCAGCGGCCACATCAGCCAGTTACCCAGTCTTGCCGAGAGCAGCGACAGGGCAAACAGCACCAGCACCACCAGCGCGATATGACGACCGACGCCGTTGGCCGCTACCACCCAGTCGCTGCTGACCACGGCCAGGCTTGAGACTCCCGCGAAGGTCAGTACCAGCCCCAGCAACGTCCACAATACCGACGCAGCCGAGCGATCGGCGCGAGCGAACAGAAACGGGACCACCGGGAGAATGCACGGGCTGAGGATCGTGACGATCCCGCCAAGAAAAGCGATCAGGAACATGGCGCTACCTGCTTGTCGAGTAGAGGCAGCGCTTACGTGCACTGCCTGGCTTGAGACTGTCGTGGATGTATCAGTTGTCGTGGCAGCCGCCGGAGAAGCTCTGGTAATCGAGCTGGTGGGTCTGGTCCATCGAGTCCAGGTAGGTCAGGCGCGAGGTGACGACGCTGCAGGCCGGGCTCGTGGTTTCTTTCGACGACAGCACCTGCTTGATGTCCAGGTGCTGGCCGTACATGTAAGTCTCAGGCTTGACCACGTCCTGGGCCTGAGCAGACAGGGCACCCAGACTCAGGGCGGCGAACAGGGTGGCGATTGAGAGGTTTTTCCAGTTCATGGCGATCTCCAGTGCTTGATAAGCGATGTGTTCAAGTGGGCCGGGGCGTTGTGCCTCGATGGAGCCTATTGAACGGTCTGGAGGTATCGCGGATGTGTCGGTCAAGCGGGGCAATTGACTCGGCACGTGTCTGTGCGCGGGGTGGATACAGTGGGATACAAATTAAGGGCGTGCCAGATGCATTTTGTAGCAGCACGGCTTGCTGGCGGTTGCGTCCCCACCCTCACCGCCGCCGGCAAGCCGTGCTGCCAAAGAAGCGTCAATGCTGCGTATCAACACTCCCATCCACCGGATCCGGCGGCACGGGGCCGTCCTGGCTGGTGTCGATGCTGACCACCACCGACATGCCCGGTCGCAGGTGCTCGACGCCATCCTGATCGTTGTCCACGGTGATGCGCACAGGGATGCGCTGGGCGATCTTGACGAAGTTGCCGGTGGCGTTGTCGGCGGGTAACAGACTGAACTCGGAGCCCGCCGCTGGAGAAATCCGCTGCACACGACCGCGCATCTTGCGGTTCTCCAGGGCGTCGACGGTGAAGCTCACCGGCTGGCCCAGACGCACGTTGGCCATCTGGGTTTCCTTCATGTTGGCGATGATCCAGCGTGGGCGCGGCACCAGCGCCATCAGCTGCGCCCCGGAGTTGACGTACGCCCCAAGCCGCGTGCCGATCTGCCCCAGCTGACCGTCGCGGGGCGCGGTAATGCGCGTATTGGAGAGGTCGATGCGCGCCAGCTCGATGGAGGCTTCGGCGTTTTTCACCGAGGCCTCAAGAGAACCGCGGTTGACGATCACTGTCTGCAGATCCTGCCGGGCGATTTCCAGCGTCGCCTTGGCTTCGGCCAGCGCCGCCTTGGCCTGGGCATCGGCGGCGCGGGTGACGTCCAGTTCACTCTTGGACACCGAGCCGTCCGTCACCAGCGCGCTGCTGCGACGCAAATCCGCCGCTGCCTTCTCGCTCTGAGCCTGGGCGCTGGCCAACGTGGCCTGACGCTGCACGATGGTAGCCTCGGCACTGCGGCGCTGTTGCAGGTTATTGTCCAGCGCGGCCTTCTGAATGCCCAGTTGCGCCAGGGCCTGATCCAGATGCTGTTGGTAGATGCGGTCATCGATGCGCACCAGCAGATCGCCCTGCTTGACCCACTGGAAATCCTGCACCGGCACCTCATACACGTAGCCGCTCAGTTGCGGACCGATGATCGTGGTCTGGCCCCTGACCTGGGCGTTCTCGGTGCTTTCAATGGGGCTGCTGAACGGCGGCAACTGCCAGGCGTACAGCACGATCAACACCCCGGCCAGGGCGATGCCGCCGAACAGGATCGACGACACCAGCCGCACCCGCGCCGAACGTGGTTGAGTGGTGGCGGGCATGACCGCCGGAGCGGGTGCGGCGGCCTGTGGGGCGGAACTGTTACCTGAGCTGTTGCCTGAAGAGCCAGTAGAACTGCCAGAAGGTTTGCCGGGTTCAGTCATGAAGGTTGAGCGCCAGAAGGTTGAACGGAAGTGGCTGCCGGGGTAGTCGGCGTAAAGGGTGCGACCGGCTCGGTGGTGATCCACAGCCAGGTCGCGCGGCTGGTGATCCAGACCGCCGTGAGGATCGCGATCAGGGCAATCAGCATGAACACATCGTTATAGGCCAGGGTGTTGGCTTCCCGCGTAGCCGCCGTCGCCAGCGCGCGAATCCCCTGATTGGTGCGCGCCGACGGGTCGGCAATGGCTTGAGCATAGGACGCCGCCGAGCTTTGCAGACGCGATTGCACCTGTGGGTCGAGCAGCGTGATGTGCTCGACGATGTGCGCCGAATGGAATTTCTCGCGCCAGACCTGAAACGTGCCCAGCAGCGCCGAGCCGATCAGGCTGCCGACGTTTTGGCAGATCCCGAACATCACCGAAAAACTGACCATGTTGCGCGGGTTGCTGATCACCCCGCTCATGCCCAGCACCAGCGTCGGCCCCAGAAAGAACGTACCGCCGAAGGCCAGCAGAAACTGGCTGAGATACATCTGCGGGCCACGGGTGATGCTGGTGGAAAAACTGTCCATGATCGAGCCTGCGGCCATCAGCGCCAGCGAGATGATCAAGGGCTTGAACAGGTGCTGCGGATTGATCGTCAGGGCGCTGACCGCAAGCCCCGCGACACTGCCCAGCAGCATGAACAAATACAGCGTGTGCAGCTGTTGCGTGCCCTGATTGAGCCCCTGCAGAAACCCCACCGCCCCCGTCGCCTGCTCGGACAGCACGATGCGGGTCAGCAGCACGCCAAGGGCAAAACGGAGCATCCGCCCACTGCCCAGCCAGCGCGTAATCAGCAACGGTCGCGTGCGGTTATGTTCGATGCACAGCCCCGCCAGAATGGTGACGATGGAGAACACCAGCGCCAGGCCGATCCACGGCTCCTCCAGCCACCACTCGATGCGCCCCAGCGACAACGCCGCACACAACGCCGCAAAGCCCGAGGCGAGCAAGGCGAAGGTCAGAAAATCAAGCTTTTCGAAGGCTTTGAAGCGGTCCCCTGGCGGCAACTTGAGGATCAGCACGCAACCCAGCGCCAACAGGCACATGCCCAATTCGAACAGGTACAGCCCGCGCCATTCGGCGATCTGCAGCAGGTCTTCAGACACCAGCCTGGCCAAAGGCGTGGCCAGTTGCGCCGTGCCAAGGCCCAACACCAGCGCCTTCATCCGCCACTTCTGCGCGAAGGCCTGGATCATGTAATACAGCCCTAGCGAACTGAGCGCCGCGCCGACCATGCCGTGGGCCGCACGCACGGCGATGGCCGACTCGATGTCGTTGACGAACAGGTGCGCGAAGGTCACCAACGCATACAACACCAGAAACACTTCGGTGAACGCGCGCAAGCCGAACTGCTGACGAAATTTCACCAGCAACAGGTTCATCGAAACGTTGGTCATCACATACGCGGCAGGCAGCCAGGCAATTTCCGCCTGCGTGGCCCCCAGCGCGCCCTGCAAGTATTGCAGGTTGGCGACCACCAGGGCGTTGCCCAGCCCGCCGGTCAACGCGACGATCACCCCGACCACGGCAAACGCCAGGCGCTTGGGTGTGGGGTGCAACGGTGTGGAAGGCGAGCCCGGTATCGTCGGCCGCTCGTGGGGCGCCCAGTCATGGGGTTTGTACTTGTCGTTCATCGAGCAGACCTGATGGATGCGATGCTGAGACCGTGACCCGAGCGATATTACTCAACGCCCACTCGTACGGTGTGACGACTCGGCGCTTTCTGCAGGCAAATGGGCTGGTTTGGGGTGGGAGTTTAGTTAATTGCCGCCTGTCTGTCTGAGCTCGAGCGACAGTCTTGCGGTATCGAGAAAATCGGCAGCGATTTCCGACGCTACGGGTCCAATCGATCCGGTTTTTCCGACCAATACACGGCCACTCCCGATCAGCCCGTCTACACTGGCTTTCCTGCCCAACGCCCGCTTTTGCTGCCGGGCGTTCCTATCGGATCAACAGGATTCATCGTCATGAAAATTCCAGGTCCCGATCATCCCATCACGATTTCCCCACTCAAGGGCCGCGTGACGGTTCAGTTCAAGGGTGTGCGTGTCGCGCAGAGCGACAAGGCGCTCGAACTCAAGGAGGCGAGTTATCCGGCGGTGATTTATGTGCCCCGCTCGGATATTTCGATTGAACATTACGTTAGAACTGAACATCGAACCCATTGCCCCTACAAGGGCGACGCCAGCTATTTCAGCCTCAGCGCCGATGGCCAGACCGCTGAAAACGCTGTCTGGACATACGAAGAGGCGTATCCGTCGGTCAAGGAGATAGAAGGTCACGTGGCCTTTTATCCGGACAAGGTGACCCTCGACGTTCATTGACGCCGCCCTGCTCCAAGCGCCTTCGCTACCCGACACCGGAGAGAACCGATGCGTCACTCACGCCAGCTACGCGAAACCCCTGCCACGCAGCCGCTGTGCAAGCGCTATCAGAGCGTTCGTCGTCACACCGAGCAACTGGTCGCCCCGCTCAGCGCCGAAGACATGGTCGTGCAGTCGATGCCCGATGCCAGTCCGGCCAAGTGGCACATGGCGCACACCACCTGGTTCTTCGAAACCTTTCTGCTGATGCCCAACGTGACGGATTACAAGGCGTTCGATCCGACCTTCGGTTATCTCTTCAACTCGTATTACGAAGCTGTCGGCCCGCGTCATCCGCGCCCGCAACGGGGGCTGATGACCCGGCCGGGGGTCGATCAGGTGAAGGCTTATCGCAGCTACGTCGATGAGCACATGGGCAAGCTGTTGATGGGTTCGGTGTCCGATGAAATGGCGAGCCTGATCGAGCTGGGCCTGGCCCATGAAGAGCAGCATCAGGAACTGCTGCTGATGGACATCCTGCACCTGTTCAGCCTGTCCTCGCTCAAGCCCGCCTATGACCTGGCCTGGCCGAAAGACGCCGCTGGCCGTCGGGGCCAGTTCAAGCCGCTGAGCAACGGGCTGACGCAGATCGGCCATGGCGGCAAATCCTTCGCTTTCGATCATGAAGGCCCGCGCCACACCACCTATCTGCAATCCTTTGAAATCAGCGATCGGCTGGTCACCAACGGCGAGTGGCTGAGCTTTATCGCCGATGGCGGCTATCACACGGCTGCGCTGTGGCTGTCCGAAGGCTGGACGTTGATTCAGGAACTGGACTGGAACGCGCCGCTGTACTGGCAGCACGACGACAACGGCTGGAAACGCATGAGCCTGCGCGGTCTCGAAGACATCGACCCGGCAGGCCCTGTCACCCACATCAGCTATTACGAAGCCGCCGCCTTCGCCACCTGGGCCGGTGCCCGTTTGCCCACCGAGGCCGAATGGGAAGCCGCAGCCCGCGCGGGCCTGCTCGAACAAGTGGACGATGTGGCCTGGCAATGGACCCAGAGTGCCTACAGTGCCTACCCAGGCTTCAAGCCATCGGCGGGCGCGGTGGGCGAGTACAACGGCAAGTTCATGGTCAACCAGATGGTGCTGCGCGGTGGCGCCAGCGTGACGTCCCCCGATCACTGCCGGCTCACCTATCGCAACTTCTTCCCGACCGACAAACGCTGGATGGTCGCCGGGTTGCGCCTGGCTCGCGACAGCCGCCAGCCGGGCGTGGTCAACCCGAACGACAGCGAATTCGCTCGAGACGTGGTCGCAGGGCTGTCCGCGCCAGTCAAATCACTGTCGCCGAAATACTTTTACGATGCCGCTGGGTCCGACCTGTTCGAGGCCATCTGCGAAACCGCCGAGTACTACCCCACTCGCGCCGAAACCGGTTTGCTCAAAGGCATCGCCGGACAGATTGCCGCGTCGATTCCCGAAGGTGCAGCTCTGGTTGAATTCGGCAGTGGCGCCAGCGAAAAAACCCGGCTGGTGCTCGACGCGGCGCCCCACATTGCGGTCTATGTGCCCATCGACATCAGCGCCACGGCCCTGAACAAGGCCGCCAAATCCCTAAGCCAGAAGTACCCGAAACTCGTGGTTGCACCACAGGTCGATGACTTCACCCGCGTACTGACGCTGCCCAAAGAAGCCAACGGTCACACCCGCGTCGGTTTCTTCCCTGGTTCGACCATCGGCAACTTCACCCACGATGAAGCGGTGGCGTTTCTGCATTCGGCCCATGAAGTGTTGGGTCCGCAGGCGCATTTCATCGTCGGCGTGGACATGGTCAAGGATGCCGACACGCTGGTAGCGGCCTACGACGACGCCGAGGGCGTCACCGCGCGCTTCAACAAGAACCTGCTGGTGCGGATCAATCGCGAGCTGGGGGCGGATTTCAATGTCGATGCGTTCCGCCACGAAGCGGTGTGGAATGACGAACAAGCGCGCATGGAAATGCATCTGGTGAGTCAGGTCGAACAGGTGGTGAGCGTTGCCGGCCAGCGCTTTCACTTCGCGGCGGGTGAGCGGCTGCACACCGAGAATTCGCACAAGTTCACGGTCGAGTCGTTCACTGAGCTGGCGGCGCGAGCGGGCTGGCGTGTGAGTCAGCACTGGATCAGTGATGCGCCCGAGATGGCGTTGTTTAGCTTGCGGGCATAGTAACGGTCAGGTGCGGTAAAACCTGTGGGAGCGAATTCATTCGCGAGACGGTATTTCAGGCAACAAAGATGTATCGCCTGTGCTGTCCCCTCGCGGATGAATTCGCTCCCACAGTGGATCGTAGGCCTGGCCTAGCAGCGGTTTACAGCCATCGATCTTGGGCGGCCCATGCAAATATGCACACCGAGGGTGCACGATTCTTCATTGTCATTTGCAAAATTGCGCTGTTAGCATCCTTGCTGCATCTCACGGAGCGCGGCCCCCTGCGGGTCGGCTGAACGAGCAAAAAGAACAAAAGCCACAGGGAGTCAGCAATGACGGCACAGGTAGCATCGGCCACGTCTTCAGGCCAGGAACCGGCTTGCGACACCGTTCTGTCCGAAGTACGCAATCACATCGGCCACATCACCCTCAATCGTCCGCAAGGGCTGAACGCCATCGATCTTGAAATGGTCCGCCAGCTGCAACAGCAGCTCGATGCGTGGGCCGATGACGACAAAGTTTACGCCGTCGTCCTGCGCGGCGCCGGTGAAAAAGCCTTCTGCGCCGGTGGCGACATTCGCGCGCTGTACGACAGCTTCATGGGCCGTCGAACCGAGCATCAGGATTTCTTCGTCGAAGAATACGCCCTGGACCTCACTCTGCATCACTACCGCAAACCCGTCATGGCGCTGATGGACGGCTTCGTGCTCGGCGGCGGCATGGGCCTGGCACAGGGCGTTGACCTGCGCGTGGTCACCGAACGCACCCGCTTGGCGATGCCGGAAGTGGCCATTGGTTATTTCCCTGACGTGGGCGGCAGTTATTTCCTGCCTCGGGTGCCGGGCGAGCTGGGCATCTATCTGGGCGTGACCGGCGTGCAGATTCACGCTGCCGACGCGCTGTATTGCGGTCTGGCTGACTGGTACCTGCAAAGCGCACGGCTGGCGGATCTGGATCGCCAGCTCGACACGCTGAAATGGACCCTGACTCCGCTCAAGGACTTGCAAGGCGCGCTGGCGAAAATAGGCGTTCAGCAATTGCCTGACGCGCCGCTGGCCCGCCTGCGCCCGGCCATCGATCATTTCTTTGCCCTGCCGGACATCCCGAGCATCATCGAACAGCTGTTGGAGGTGAACGTCGCCGACACCCATCACTGGGCCGTGGATACCGCCAACCTGATGAAAACCCGCTCACCACTGGCCATGGCCGTGACCCTGGAGCTGCTGCGCCGCGGTCGTCATCTGCCACTGGAAACCTGCTTCGACCTGGAGCTGCATCTGGATCGTCAGTGGTTCGAACGGGGCGACCTGATCGAGGGCGTGCGCGCCCTGATCGTAGACAAAGACAAGAAACCGCACTGGAACCCGCCCACCGTGCAGGCACTGGATGCCGAGCACGTGGCGAGCTTCTTCAGCGGTCATGAGGCGTGACCTATGCAAGACCTTGAACTGACCGAAGAACAGATCATGATTCGCGACATGGCGCGCGAATTCGCCCGCAACGAGATCGCGCCCCACGCCAGGCGGTGGGAAGACGCTGGCTGGATCGACGATGCCCTGGTCGCCAAGCTGGGCGAACTGGGCCTGTTGGGGATGATCGTTCCCGAGCAATGGGGCGGCACCTACATCGACTATGTGGCCTATGCGCTGGCAGTCGAAGAAATCTCCGCAGGCGATGCGGCCACTGGCACCCTCATGAGCGTGCACAGCTCGGTGGGCTGCGGCCCGGTGCTCAACTACGGCAGCGACGAGCAGAAAAACCAGTGGCTGGAAAAACTCGCCTCCGGCCAGGCCATCGGTTGCTTTTGCCTGACCGAACCCCAGGCCGGTTCCGAAGCCCATAACCTGCGTACCCGCGCCGAGCTCAAGCATGGCCAATGGGTGCTCAATGGCGCCAAACAGTTCGTCAGCAACGGCAAGCGGGCACAGCTGGCGATTGTGTTTGCCGTCACCGACCCGGATCTGGGCAAAAAAGGCATTTCGGCGTTTCTGGTGCCCACCGACAACCCCGGTTACACGGTCGATCGCATGGAACACAAGATGGGCATCAAGGCCTCGGACACCTGCGCCGTGACCCTGAGCGACTGCCGCATCCCCGAAGCCAACCTGCTGGGCGAGCGCGGCAAGGGCCTGGCCATCGCCCTCTCCAACCTGGAAGGCGGTCGCATCGGCATTGCCGCGCAAGCCTTGGGCATCGCTCGCGCGGCGTTTGAAGCCGCGCTGGTCTATGCCCGTGAGCGGGTGCAGTTCGACAAGCCGATCATCGAGCACCAGAGCGTCTCCAATCTGTTGGCCGACATGCACACCCGCATCAACGCCTCACGCCTGATGGTGCTGCACGCCGCGCGCCTGCGCACGGCGGGCAAGCCCTGTCTGTCGGAAGCCTCGCAGGCCAAGCTGTTCGCCTCCGAGATGGCCGAGTGGGTCTGCTCCAAGGCGGTCCAGATCCACGGCGGCTACGGTTATCTGGAAGACTACCCGGTGGAAAAATACTACCGGGACGCACGCATCACCCAGATCTACGAAGGCTCCAGCGAAATCCAGCGATTGCTGATTGCTCGAGAGTTGCGTCGCTACACGTTATAAATCCCGCGCGTGCCGGGCCCTCAAGGGCTCGGCGCAAAGCTGTGCCGCCCCAGCCGCAGGATCAACAGAATCAGCGAGTCGGCATTGTTCAACATGATCAGACTGCGGCGGCTGACATCCGACAGAAACACGTCTCGTGCCTGATCCAGATTTTTCGCCCCGGTAATACGCAGAATGAGATTGTAGCCACGGTCATCGTTGGGTTTCATATCCCGCAACCGCCCTGCCTCGTACGTCGTGAACAGGCTGGCTTTTTTGGTTCGATGGGACAAGCGATGCTCCTGCAGGCGTTCCACCTGAGTCTTCGTCCTGAGGTTCTCGGCGCTGTCCACAGCGAGCAAATCAGGATACGGCGCCATCACTTCCAGGTAGGCGATATCTTCCGTATCGAGGATCTGATGCGACAACTCATGCAGCAGGATCGCCGCCCGATGATGGATCGACGATTCAAAACCCTGTGCCGCCGCTTGAGGGGTCAGCGAGTAACGCGCTGGGTGAAAATACTGCTCGCTCAGAAACACGCGGCGCTGGACGTCGTCCTTGATGACGAAGGCTGTCACGGCCTCATGTCCTGGCCGGTTGGACCCCACGATGAAGCGCGGCGATGAAAAGGGTGACAACGACGGGTCCGTAACTGCATCGAACAATGCCTTGATCGACTTTTCGACGCGGATCAGCAGCGCTCTGTCAGGCGTCTGAACCCCGAAAAAATCACCAATGATACGCATGACCCGGGGGTCCAGCGGGGCTCCCGGTTGAGCAAGGTTGAGGTTATCCAGGCTGTTTTGCAGATATTGCCTGGCCTGCAGGTGCGCCTGGACGATGCGCCTGGCGCGGTCGCGGTACAGCAATCGAATATCAGGCATGCCGCTGGCTTCGATAATCATGGCATTCGCCACACTGCGCTCGACATTGCTGACAGCGAGCTTACCGACAACGCCGCCTCCTCCTCGTAGACGCAGGTTCACATCCAACTGCCAATGCTGATTACTGTCGATCGTCAGCCCTGGGCCGGGCGCGCCATCGGCCCCGACGATGGTCCAATCACCGCTCTGGGGTATACGCCTGACCTGATACACCTTGCCGGCAACCACGGCGTAAGGGATATCGTCTTCCTGGGTGAAATAGAGGTTGAGCAGCTTGTCATGACGCATCTGCTCAAGCGCCACGTTTCGGGCTTCCAGTGCCTGCAGCCGTGCACGTTGCTCGACAGTCAGCGGCGTATCACGCCAGGAAAAAACCGCAGGCGCCTGCCCCTCTTGATCCACGGCAAGTTCGCTGCCGGGTTGATCCTCTGCGGCCTGCTCTCGGGTCGAGACCATGACCGCCAGCGCCGCAGAAAACTCGGACAGCGCCTCGCCCCAACGGCGCCCCGAAGCGGATGCGGCGGATGCGCGAAACCAGGTCTGGGCTTGCCAGAGCGTAATCAACGCCGCCAGCTTGCTCGGCAGCAGGTTAAGTACCTGCTCGACACCCAGCGTGGCGAGAAAGGTTGTGCCTGCCCGATCGGCCTGCGAGTTGGTCACGGCGTTGGAGATGCCCTCGTCGAGTAACAGCCTGACCGTGCCGGTGAACATCGACTGCAACGCGTTGCCCTTGATTTCCGTGACCCCAAGCGTCACCGGGCCGGGTGCACGCAGCGGCACATTACCGAATCCCTCGACCGAAAACGGCAGGTGCGGCTCGACAAAACCGCCGTGGGCGTAACGGCGATGAACTTCGGGCTCGACCCGATCAAGCACAAGCTGCTGCAACGCCTCTTCGCTGCGAATGGCCGCCAGCAACTGGGCCTGACTGGCAAACTCACGGAAGGTAAAAGGCCCATGGTGAATCGCCAGAAGCACCACTGGACCAGCGTCGGCCGCCGATGGGCAGATCATGTACACACCGGTTACCGGATCCGGGGTCATCCCCGCATCGGCGACCAATTGCAGCGGGGTAAGGATCACACGCACCCCGTCGACCGGTTCGCGGGCGATACCGTCAGGCATCTCCAGCACCCGCGATACATATTGATAGGCCTTCGCGCTTAGTTTGCCCTGAATCTTCTCCGGCAACGCGACCGTCAGCAGCGTCAACGGCAGTTGCTCGATGAACAGCCGTTTGCGCAATGCATAGTTTTCATCGCCCGCAGTCAGCGCTTTGCGCAGCAACGTCACATAGCCGGTGCCGACGTCCAAGCGCGTGACCAACTGGCGCAGATAGGCAGGCGTCAGCACGCGGGCGATCGATGCATGCGCTTCACACTCGACACTGAGCATGGCATCCGGTTCGTTGACAAAACGGTTGATCGCAAACGCGGTCAGCGATTGGCGGTCTATCAGCGTCGCCGCTGGTATCGCAGACGGCAATTGGCCCACCGCCGGAATCGCCGTGGCATAGCGGCGCGCAATCACGGTGATCTGATCGGGGTCCAGTGACTGCCCGGGAAAGTCTTGAGCCAACTGTTTCAACAGTTGCTCACGGGCGTACCCCTGCTGAGTGGGGATATCGAACAGAAAATCCTTGCCGCCGTCGCTGACCAGGTAATAGCGCGCCAACAAATCGCAATAACGCTTGAGATCCAAAAGCGGCGCGGACTTGAGCCATGGCGGCAGCAGCGCCTCGAATAAATTGTTATCCACCCGCACCGAGAGCCCGTCGAGCATGTTGCACAGCGATGCGTCGACCTGCGCTTGTGCAGCCAGACGCGTGAACAGCCCGGCTTCGAAACGGCAGCGTCTGGCGCGTACACAGAGCTGGCGCAGGTTCTGCTTCTGATGGTCAAGCACGGTTTGCTGCAAAGCCTGGATCGCGTGCCCGTCCACCGGGTTCAGGACCACCTGTATCGAGTTGCCCGAGGGCTGGACCAAGTGCGCGCGCAAGGCACGTCTATCAGCTTCGCCGACCCGTTCCAGCCAGCGCTCGCGGTGAGGGCCGCCTAGCTCGCGTTGCAGGAGTGTCTGCAATGCCTGCAACGAAGCAAAGGGCCGCCAGCCAGACTCGGTGGTCCAGAGCAGGCCTGGCCGTTGTGGGCCGAGCGGCTGGCGCAAGACCAGGATGTCGCAAAGCGGCGCTGTGTTTCCCGCGTACACCAACGACAGGGTATAGGCCTCAGTCACCGGCTCGGCCAACGCCGTGCGCAGAGCGCGAACCGGGCGGGATAATACTTGCTGCGCCATGTTCACTACCCCGTCGTCGAATCGGTGCGTGCGCCCAGCCAGTGCCAGGTCCAGCCGCATGCCGCCCTCGCGCAGGCGTTGCGCCTCCCATTCAGCAAGCACCTGTTGATTGTCCCATCGCTGGGTAACGCTCATGGACTGCTCGAACGCGCTGACGTAGAGCTCCGGGAAGCGGGGGGCGATCTTGTCCAGCATCCGCTGCACCCACTCGATCTGCAGTTGCCCTGCCAGGCTCGGCGAAGCCAACACAAGCTGTGCCCCAGCGGGAAGTGTCCGGGAGCGATGGCCACTGACACATTCAAGCAGCAGAGACGGCAGATCCATGGAAACCGCGCGCTGTGACTCGCTCACAGCAGTCGCCGCCGTTTCGACATCCGAGGCGTCCTCGGCGGCCGACTCCAGCCACCGCACGCGAATGTCTGTGGCGTTTACCTGATCGCGAACGAGCACGCACAGGTAACGCTGCAGCGCCTGCTCGGCACACCCGCGTAACGTGCTGCCCTGACGTCGCAGACGCTCGGCCCGCAAGTCGAAATCCTTGGTTTGCTGCTGCCAGGACGGCAGTTGCGTAGGTGCGTTGTCGGCATCGGGATCGGGATCGGCCGCAGCTGGCAATCGAGCGCTTTGCTGTACGTCGGCTCGGGGCTTGACCCAGGCATCGTCGAAGTCGAACCAGGCGCCTGCCTGCCAGCGCCCTGCATTGAATCGCAGCTGCGTCGGATCCAGCAGGCGGCGTATATCCAGCGCATCGTCGAGCATTGCCACACGCGCTTGCGGTGTACTGGTCAACCCTAATGCATAAGCAAGATTGCGCGCCTGTACGGCGATAATCGAATCCACCCGTTCGGCGAACAGCGGTGTGGCAATGGCCAACAGCTCGACCTGCCACTGGCCGGTTTGCTCCAACATCGGCTGATCCTGCAGCGCCAGCGCCGGTCGCAGCTTCTGGTGTCCCTCAACCGTGGAGAGGAACTCGGTCAGCGCCTTCAGATCGGCGAAATCGAGCCACTGATGGTCCGGCGTAAACCACAGCAGCGAACCATCACCTGGGGTCTGCGACTTGACCACGAATGTGCCGGCCAAATCACAGCCAACGCGGCTGCCAACCTTGAGGGTCATGCGATAGCCGTTATTCGCCGTATCCTGCTGCAGCAGCCCGATGAGCCTTTGCGTACTTTTGTTGTCTGCATGGCAACGGTCGTAAATCTGATGACGCACACTGTCGCCAAAACGCTCGATGGCCAGCGCCCGGCGCGTGCTGTTTTCTGCCCATTCAGCCCCCCAGAACGTCTTGAGCAGGTCGCCGTAACAGGTGGCGACATCTTTTTTCGAATCGGCCAACGCCTTACTGAACACCGCGGCCTCGGTGGCACTGGCAATTGTCCCTTTGGCATCGAGAAAGCGCCGCTGCTGGCCCTCGGGCAGAGGCACCGCGCAGTAGTCCTCGAAAGCGGCGCGGGCCAATGTTTGCGTGGTTACGACCGACCCGCCATCATTGCTGGCCGTGGTGACCTGTTGCAGCAGATGAGTGGCAGGGTCGAGCGTCTTGTAGGCCTCAATGGTGTGCAGCTGAGCACCGAGCGAGGCGCTCGACGCGGCCTCAAGGGATGGCGTCTGCCTGAATTCATGGGTCAAGTGCGTAATCCGTGCAACCTGGTGCTCGACGATCGCCAGCATTTGCACCTTGAAGGGATCGCCGTCGATTTTCTGCGCTTCGAAAATCGCATTCGCGTGCCCATCGGCAGACCGTGCTCGTAGCGCGGACAACAGCGCGGCGCGATCACTGAACACCTCGATGCCTCTGGCCAGGGTGTGCAGGTACACGCGCCTGTCATCGGTCAGCGTATGGCTCAACAGCAGCGCGGCCGACAGCTCCAGGGATTGGAGGCAAATGTCGTCAACGGTGAGCCGATCGACCCTCACCGGATCGGTGTCATCGGCAACCGGTGTGCGGGTCAGACCGAGCAGCCAACGGCGCTCATCAGACCCAAGACGTTCAGTGTGCAGCGCCAGGTCAAGCTCATCGATAAAACGTTGTCTGAGTGAGACCGTGTGGAAATAACGGGAGGGTGCAGTAGCCATCAATAGCTCCTTATTGCAGAACGGCTCAAACCCGATGAACGACCGAGCCTGAGCGGGATTTCCAAGGAGCGTAAGGAGAACCGGTGCCTGCACTGCACTACATATTGCTGTGCGTAGAGGCACCGGTCAGGTACTAAAAGAAGCAGACGGGCAGCAGCTTTACTTCAGCCCGCCAGGCAAGTGAACCTGCCAGGTCGACGGACCTTGCCAACCCGCAACGCCTGAGCTCAGGGGGTGGTCAGGGCATAATTGCGCCGTCCCAGGTGCGATATCAACAGCGCTACGGAATCGGCGTTCTTGAGCATCACCTGGCTGCGCTTGTCGACGTCAGACAGAAAAACGTCGCGGGCCTCGTCCAGCGTTTTGGTCCGGGTAATCCGCAAGATCGAGCTGTATCCCAGGCCATCTGCAGGTTTGAGTGCGCGCCATTTGCCATCTTCGAGCAGCACAAACAAGTCACTTTTACGGCTGCGATGGGACAGGCGATAGTTGTGCAGGCGCTCGGTATCACTGTATCGGCGCAGCGCGCCCGGCGTGTTTTGCGGTAACAGATCCAGATGTGGCGCATTGGATTGCAGGTAAGCGATATCTTTGGTGTCGAGCGCCAGGTGGGAAAGTTCATGAAGCAAGGTCGTCGCCTGGAAATGAGCGCGCTGCTTGAACCCCTGGCGAGCCGCTTGCGGCTTGAGACGATAGGTTCGCACGTTGAAGAAGCGCTCCGTCAGGAAAATCCGCCGTTGTGGATCCAGCATGATCACAAAAGCGGTCACCCGTTCACTGCCCGGACGATTGACGCCCATCACGAAACGCTCCGATGAGAAAGGCGACAAGGAAGGGTCCATGATTTCATCGAACAGGGCTTTGACCGTGCGCTCGATTCGGCTCAACAACGGCTGATCAGGGTTAGCACTGCCAAAGAAGTCGCCAATGATACTGGCCACACGAGGGTCCAACGCAGCGCCTCTGCGGTTCGTGGCGAGATTATCCAGACAGTTTTCCAGGTACTGCTTGGCCTGCAGATGCGCCTCACCGATCTGTCTGGCCCGGTCGCGGTAATGCAAGCGAATTTCGGGCATCCCGCTGGCCTCGATGATCAGCACATGTTCGGCGCTGGACGCTGTGATCGACGTCTTGATTCTACTGACGGTGCCGCCACCGCCCCTCAAACGCAGATTCAGATCCAGTTGCCAATGCTGATTGTTGTCGAGCAGCAACCGTGGCCCCGCGCAGCCCTCAGCGCCGACGATCATCCAACGCCCCTCTTCGGCTACCCGCTTGACCTGGTATACCCTGCCGGTCACAACGGCGTAGTGGGCGTCGGTTGTCTTGTCCAGATAGAGATTGAGCAAGCTGTCGTGATGCAGCGTATCAAGCGCCACGTCCTGCGCTTCGAGTCCTTGAAGCCGCTGCTGTTGCTCCGCGGTCAGTGACGAAGAAGACCAGGAAAAGGCCGTAGCCATTGCGACCTCTTCCTCACTGACGCCTGCTTCGTGGGCATTGGAGCCATTGCTATCGTGCGACTGCTCACGCGTCGTCAGCATCAGTCCCAATGCCGAGGTGAACTCAGAGAGTGCCTGGCCCCAGTGACGTCCGGACATCGACCTCACGGAAGCGCGGATCAGCGTGTGGCTCTGCCAAAGGGTCAGCAACGTCGCCAATTTGCTTGGCAACAGCGCCAGCGCCTGACTCAACGTCAGGGTCGCCAGAAATGCCCGCCCAGCCCGATCGGCTTCCTCGGTGGTGACTGAACTGGCCTGGCCCATTTGCAGCAGCAATTGGCAGGTGCCTTTGAACAGAGTTTGCAAGGCATTACCCTTGATCGGCTTCACGCTCAGCGCGACCGGACCAGGCCTGTGCAATGGAACGTCGAAGTCGAACAATCCGACGGACGACGCCAGGTGGGGCTCGTGAAATCCGCCGTTGGCATAACGACGATGCACCGCTGGATCAAGACGTTCCAACAGCAGTTGTTGCAGTGCCCCATCGCTGCGAATCTGGCTTACCAGCGTCGTTCGATCAGTGTATTCGCGAAAGATAAAATCCGAATGGTAGGTCGCATAGAGCAATACCGGGCCCTTGTCCGCGTCCGCCGGTGCAATCAAGTACACGCCGCTGACCGTATCAGGGCTCAATCGCTTGTCGGCCAGCAGTTGCAGCGGGCTGAGGATTACCCGCACATCGTCGACCTTTTCCCGAGCGATGCCGTCGGGCATGTTGACCACGCTCGAAATGAAGTCATAGGCCCGCTGACTGAGTTTGCCCTGCATGCGCTCAGTCAGGGCCACGGCGAGCAGAGCCGGGGGCAGCTGCTGAATGAAGCAGCGTTCGCGCGCCCGGTACTGCGCATCATTGGGGGACAGCGCCTTGCGCAACAACGCCCTGTAGGCGGCGCCGACGTCCAGACGCCGCACCAGCTGAGTCAGGTAATCGGGCGTCAGCAACTGCACGGCCTGCGCTTGCCCCTCGGAATCGATGCTCAGCGCTGTGTCCTGCGCGTCGATAAAACGATTCACTGCGTATTGGGTCAGCGACTCACTGTTGCTTATCGTGGCCGCGGGTATGGCAGAGGGGAGGTCTCCGAGGGCTGGCAATGCACTTACATAACGACGGGAGGTCACGGCGATTTGATCGGGGTCCAGCGCTTGACCGGGGTAGTCCTTGTTCAGTTGAGTGACCAGTCGCTCCCGGGCCAGGGCGTTTAGCGAAGGCAGATCAAAGAGGAAATCCTTGCCGCCGTCACTGGCCAGATAAAAGCGCCTGAAAATCCTGTAATAGAGCTTGAGGTCGGCGCTCGATGCCTTGGCCAGCCAGGACGGCATCATCGCGACGAATATGCTGTTTTCGATTCTCAATGCCAGCCTGTCGAGCATCGATATCAAAGGGGCATTGAGTTCGGTTGCGTCGGCAAGCCGAATGAACATACCGGCTTCGAAACGGCAGCGCACCGCACGCAGACACAGCTCTTTTACCTCCCGCCGTTCACAGCGCGAAGCGGCCTGCTGCAGGGCTTCTATCGCATGCCCCTCAACGCGTTCCAGACGAAACCTGACTGCATTGTTGCGGACCTTGGCCAACTGCGTTTGCAACTGCGCGCGATCACTGGTCGCGACAAGCGTCAGCCAGCGCTCGGCCAAGTCGTGACCAAGTTCGTCCTGCAAGGTTGCCTGTAGTTGCTCCAGTGAATCGAACGGTTGCCACCCGACCGAACCACGCCACAACATCAGCGCGCCATCCTGCTTGAGCGGCTGCCTGACCACCAGCGCGTCGCACACCGCAATTGCAGGATGGGTGCCGTATACCAGCGACACAGTAAAGGCTTCTGCCGTATCGATGCCCAGCACGGTTCGCAATGAACGCACCGGTCGATCCAGCACCTGACGGACCATGCTGAAAGCCGCGTCGTCGAAGCGCTCCTGACGCTTGCCCACCGCCAGATCGAGCCTGACCGCGTCTTCACGCAGGCTGAGCGCCTGCGCTGCCAGCTGATAACATCGGTCGCCCTGACGCTGAACCTCAAGGCGGCACGTCTTGAACCGTTCCTCATAGCCCTTGAGGAAACCGTCAGCAAGCTTGCCCAACATGTGATTGATCAACTCGATCTGCACCCCGCTGGCTTGCGTCGAGGCGTCGAGCCTGACCTGTGCGGCCGCGGGTAGCGTGCGCGAACGATGACCGGTGACACATTCGAGCAGCCAGGACAACAGATCCCTTGAGAGTGCCTGCTGCGACTCGCTCACAGGCACGGGCAGCGTCTCGACGTCCGACGGATCGACAGGGCTGGACTCCAGCCAGTGCACCCGCAGGTTGCGCGCTTGCACATCCCCTCCGAGCAGCACGCACACATAGCGCTGCAACGCCTGCTCGGTAAAGTCGAGCAGCACGTTGTCAAGCCTGCGCAGACGTTCAGTCCGCGAATCGAAGGTCTGGGCCAGCTCGCGCCAGGAAGCGGACAGGATCATTTCAACGGGCGCTGCTGGAGCGGCGGCGACAGATTCAGGCTTGAGCCAGACATCGGCGAAATCGATCGGGGCCTCTCGCCGCCAGCGTCCTTCGTTGAGCTGCAAGAGACGCGGATCAAGCAGCTGGCGCACATCCAGCGCGTCATCGATCATCGCGGTCATGTCAGTGACCATCCTCGATAATCCGGTGACGTAGCGCAGATTGCGCGCCTGCAGGGCGATGATCGAATCGAGGCGCTCGGCAAACAGCGGGGTCACGATCCGCTCAAGGGTTATCTGGACCTGCCCGCTCTTGCGCAACATCGGCTGATCCTCGATTGCCAGCCCCGGCCGGAGTTGCTGACGAGCTGACGCGGTTTCGAAATACTTCGCCAGCGCCTGGGTGTCATCGAAGCGCATCAATTGCTGGTCGGTGGAGAACCAGAGCACCGCGTCATCGTTGTCATCGGCTTGCGTGATAGCGAAGGTGCCGGCCAGCGAGCAGGCCGCACTGTCGCCGATGCGGATCGTCAGCCGATGGCACTGCACCGCCGTGTCGGACGGCAGATCGTCCGAAACCCGCTCCAGCAATAGCATCAGTGCC
Organism: Pseudomonas sp. GW821-FHT02A11; assembly: GCF_059421985.1. Classification (NCBI taxonomy): domain Bacteria; kingdom Pseudomonadati; phylum Pseudomonadota; class Gammaproteobacteria; order Pseudomonadales; family Pseudomonadaceae; genus Pseudomonas; species Pseudomonas sp. GW821-FHT02A11. The sequence goes on along the minus strand of NZ_JBWKWB010000004.1, from coordinate 33,277 downwards.
GTGACCAGGGTTTTATCGAGCACGCCGCTGTGGCGTTGGGTGTAGATATCCCGGCGCAAATTCTGGCGAATGCTCTCGATGCCCAAGTCCCGACGGGTGCGCGTACCGTTCAAGGGTTCGGCCCAGAATGCGACTAGCAATTGTGCGTATTGCTCGTTCACCCCGGCGACGGCATCGCTCAATGCCTTGGTGAACGATATCGCTTCGGCAGGACTGGCCACTCGCCCCTGGGCGTCGAGAAAACGTCGTTCGAACCCCTTCTCTATCCTGACCTTGCAATAGTCGTCCAGGGTCGCTTGGGTGAGCGTTTGCGTGACCGGCGTGGTCTCGACATCGCCGTTGCAACCGCCAACGATTTGCAGCAGGTGAGTGTCTGGATCGATCGCCATCGTCGGGAGGGCATCACGCAACTGCGCGGCAATCGAGGCATCCGTCGCCATCGTCAGTGAAGGCGTCATCCTGAGCTGTGCACTCAGTTGCTCAAGATGATCGACCTGATGATCGACGATTGCCAGCATCTGCGCCCTGAATGGATCCGCCTCGATGAGTTCATACTCGATCAGCGCACTGTCATCTGACTCCACAAAGCGGGGGCGCAACGCTGTGGCAAGGGCGTGGCGGTCACTGAAAACCTCGATACCATCGGCCAAGGTAAACAGGTACATCCGTGCATCATCGGTCACCGCATGGCTGACCAGTAATGCGGCGCGAAGCTCGAAAGGCTCGAAGGCCGCTTGACTGGACATGAGCCGATCGACCCTCGCAGGGTCCGGGTCGTTCACGCCCGGTGTGCGTGCCAGCGCCTGCAACCAGAAGCGCTCCTGGGCGCTGATACGCTTGGTGGTCAGGGCGTGATCGAGGGCGTCGAAGTACCGTTGGCGCAGCGAGGCGGTGTGAAAGTAAAGAGAATTGGCGGTCGTCATGAAAGCTCCTTATGGCAGGCCTGCCTCGCCCCGGCATAGCGCCGGAGCTGGGCAGTATTTGCGCCGAGCGTAAGGACAAAACCGGCACGCAATGCGCTACATAATGCTGTGCACACTTGTCGTCATTTCAGATTGACTGGCTGACCAAAGCCTCCCCTGTCGTAGCCACTTCCCGACGGTCACGGCGTCGGCATCACCCAGTTGCGGCGCCCCAGACGCGCTATCAGCAGCGTCACCGAGTCGGCATTGCTGAGCATGATTCGGCTGCGCGTGTGTACGTCAGAGAGGAACACCTCGCGCGCCTGCTCCAGAGTTCGCGCGCCGCTGATCCGCAGGATCGTTGCAAAGCCTCGGGCATCCCCACGATTGAGGTCACGCCAGCGGCCAAAGTCCTGCACCTTGAACAACTCGTCCTTGCGCGTGCGATGGGACAACCGATGCGCATGCCGGCGTTCGATATCGGCGCGTATCCTGACGTTGGCAGCGGTATCTTCGGCCAGCAGCTCCACAGGCGGCGCGTTAGCCTCCAGATACGCAATATCCTTGGTATCGAGCACCAGATGCGACAGCTCGTGAATCAAAGTGCCTGCCTGAAAATGATCCGCCAGCTGTGAATGCTCCTTTTCTTGAGACACCCATGACCGGTTCCGAACCGGCCATGGGCCACATGCCAAGGAGCGTAGGGAGAAACGTCACACGGGCTGCGCTATATAATGCTGTACATCCGCGTCGACATTTACGATTGACTGGATCAGGTACGCAGTGCCTTCAGATTCTGTGCAGCGCCTTGTGCTTCGGGCAGTTCAACGACGGCGGGGCGACTGTTCCAGTGCGGGATGAGCACCAGCGCCGAGACCATCGCGCAGGCCGCGAAGACAATGAAAACCGTCACGGTGTCGAAGTAACCCGGTAGCAAGCCACCGAGAATCGCCCCCACCGAGCCGCAGCCGTTGACGAAACCCGAGGCCGTCGCGGCGGCTCTGGCGGTGCCGAAATCGATGGCCGCCGTGCTGCTGATCATCGAATCCGGCCCGTACAGGGTCAGGCCCATGACGAACAACAGCCCCACCACCAACATCACGCTGCCGGTGTGCATGGCGCCCATGAACAGGCCGAGCGCGACGGTCAGCGCCACCAGACTCAAGACACAGGCCGGCATGCGCCGCGCGCCGAACAGTTTGTCCGAGGCCAGGCCGATCATGATCGGGCCCAACAACCCGGCCAGTTCAAACGCGGTCGGCACGATGGCCGCGCCGACCTTGCCAACGTTGGGCATCTGCTCGAACACGATCACCGGGCCCCATAACAGAATCGCGTAGCGCGCAGGCTTGAGCAGAAAATACGCCAGGCCCAGAGTCAGCACGGTGCGATTGCGCAGGATCTCCTTGAGCGGCGTCCACACGCTCATGCCCTTCTGCGCGTCGATCTGCGCAGCACTCAACTCGGGCTCGGGCTCCACCGCTGGCAGCCCGACATCCTCCGGCGTGTTGCGCTGAAAAATGAAAAACAGCACCGCCACAAAGGCAACCACCGCTGCGCTGGAAAAGAACGCCGCATGCCAGGTGCCGATCAAGCTATAGGCCCACCAGCCAGCGAACGGCGAGGCCACCAGACCGCCAAAGGCGTAGCAGGAACTCCACAGCCCCAGCACGCGCCCGCGCTGAATGGCCGGGAAAAACGCGCCGATGTTCTTGCACAGCCCTGACCAGCCGGTGGACTGCGCCAGGCCCTGAATCAGCATGCAGGTGGCAAAGATCGGCAGCGTGGCGAAGCTGCCCATGACCACCGCAGCGCCTGCGGAAATCAGCAAGCCGCCGAGCACCACCACCCTTGGGCCAAAACGGTCGGCGAGCATGCCCCAGGTGAATTGGCCCACGGCGTAGGCGGTCAGGTAGATGGCGTCCATGTTGGCCATGGCCATCTTGTCCAGATGAAAAGTCGGATCTTCGGCGATGCCCAGCTTGGCGACCGAGAAGGCTTTGCGAGTGAAATAGAAAGCAGCGTAGGCAAGCCAGGTGATGGCGAAAATCTGCACGCGCCAGCGCTTTATCGTTGCGACGGTATGGCTCATTGGATCTGACCTCGGGGTTGAGTGTGCCGGCAGAAATCGAAGGAATAACGCCTGTGTTCTTATTGGTGTAAGCACGGCATCCACCGCCTTTTGAGTGGCAGCGAATGGTCAGATGAGTCGCCAACGGACTGCCGCGTGCACACAGCCCCCGTTGGTCGCTCATGGCCTCGACCGGCAAGTCGTGTCACGACCGTCGCTCGGGCTGGAGGGGATAAAAGCAAGTGCAGACTAATAAGTGAAATCGATTTATCGTATTTCAAATATAAGTTCAGCTTGTAACAGGTGATTGCATGTCTATGTCCCACGCGCAGTTGAAAGCTTTCCACGCCGTTGCCCAGCACGGCAGCTTCACCGTTGCGGCCCAAAAGCTGTTCCTCACCCAGCCGGCGATTTCCGATCAGGTGCGCAAACTCGAAGAGCGCTACGGAGTGATGCTGTTTCATCGAAACAAGCGTTCGGTGAAGCTCACTGACTTGGGCGAGCGCCTGCTGGGTATCACCCAACGGCTGTTTGCGGTGGAGATGGAAGCCGAAGAACTGCTGCAGGATTCGCAGTCCCTGCAAACCGGCAGCCTGACCCTGGCGGTGGATGCGCCGGTGCACGTGCTGCCGCAGATCGCCCGCTTCTGCGAACGCTACCCCGGCATCACGGTGAAGATCGAAACCGGCAACACCGACGAATCGCTGCATCGGCTGTTCAACTATCAGGCGGACCTGGCCTTGCTCGGGCGGGATGTCAGTGACGACCGGCTGCTGTCGATTCCCCTGCGCAGCGACCCGTTCGTGGCGTTCGTTGCGTTGAGTCACCCTTGGGCGACGCGCGCTTCGATCACCCTGGCGGACTTGCACGACACACCTTTGGTGTTACGTGAACCAGGTTCGGTGACGCGACAGATTGTCGAGGAGGAGATGAATCGGCTGGGCATGAAAATCCGTCCGGCGATTCAGGTCGAAGGGCGCGAGGCGGCGCGGGAGGCGGTGGTGGTGGGGATTGGCGTGGGGGTGGTGTCGGCAGCGGAGTTCGGGGCGGATTCGCGGGTGATTGCGCTGCCGATTCTGGACTGCAGCCGGCGGATGACCGAAACGCTGGTGTGTTTGCCCGAGCAGAGTTCACGGCGGGTGGTGGCGACGTTTCTGGAGATGGTGAATGAAGCGCTGACAACTTAGCCCTATCGGCCCTGCTTGCTTACGTCAGCAATCCGTCCCCTGTGGGAGCGAAGTCATTCGCGAGAGGCAGGTACATCCGACGTAGATCTGCCAGGTGTCCCACCGTATCGCGAATGAATTCGCTCCCACAGGATTCATCACCACGTCACGACCGGGGGCGGGTTTTAACCTACCGCCAGCTCAAAAAATGCGTTGATCAAGCGCAACTCCCGGCGCCGTTCCAGGCAGCCGATAAAGTGCTGGTTGAGCAGCCCCTCCCCGGCCAGTGGCACAGCCACCACTCTGGGGTCGTGGCTGACTTCCACCGATGACACGATGCCAATGCCCAGATCCGCCGCCACCGCTTCGGTCACTGCTTCGCGACTGTCCAGTTCCAGTAGCACCAACGGGCTGACCCCGGCCACCGAACAGGCCTCGTCAAAGGTGCGGCGGGTGATCGACGTCGGTTCGCGCAGCACCATAATCTGCTGATTCAACCGTTCAAGCGCGATCTCGCCCTCGCCCGCCCACTCATGCCGAGCAGGCAACAGCGCGCAGATCCTCGACTGCGCCAGGCTCTGCAAATGCATGCCCTTGCGCGACTCCACCTCGGTGAGCACCGCGACATCCGCATGCTCGGACACCAGCGCCGCCAGGGTTTCCTGGGCATTACCCAGACGCAGATTGACCGTGATCCCCGGAAACTTCGCCCGCAGCCGCGCCAGCATCGGCATGACCATGTGCGGGCCGTCCGCCGCCACCTCCAGCCGCCCGGTGAGCAATTGGCGATTGGCCTCCAGCAAAGCCCGGGCCTCTTCAGCCATACCGAACATCGCGCGAGTGATCGCCGCCAGCTTGATGCCCTCCTCGGTCAGCTCGACCCGGCGTGCCGTTCGTCGCAACAGGGTGATCTGGTAGTGATCCTCCAAGGCCTTCACGTGCCCGGTCACCGCTGGCTGGCTGATAAACAGGCGGGCAGCAGCGCGGGTGAAGCTGCCTTCCCGAGCGACGGCGTCGAAGGCGCGCAGTTGGAAGAGGTTCATGAATCGGCCTGACTTATAGTTCGGATAACAACAAGCAATTTGATTGATAGCTGACTGAACGTCAACGTATGCCCGTCGCTTCCGATCCCCTGACGCTTCGAGGACACGCCTATGAGCATTGCGCAACCGATCCTGCTGACTCCCGGCCCGCTGACCACTTCCGCCCGCACCCGTCAGGCGATGATGGTCGACTGGGGCTCGTGGGACGACCGCTTCAACAAGCTGACCGCCAGCTTGTGCTGGCAGCTACTGGACATCATCAACGGCCACGAAACTCACCGTTGCGTCCCTCTGCAAGGCAGCGGCACCTTTGCCGTGGAAGCGGCCATCGGCACCCTCGTCCCTCGCGACGGCAAGGTGCTGGTGCTGATTAACGGCGCCTACGGCAAGCGTCTGGCGAAGATTTGCGAAGTGCTGGGCCGAGATTTCTGCACCTTCGAAACCGCTGAAGACCAACCCACCACCGCTGCCGATGTCGAAACGATGCTGCAGACCGACCAGCGCATCACCCACGTCGCGCTGATTCATTGCGAGACCAGCACCGGCATTCTCAACCCGCTGCCGGAAATCGCCGAAGTCATCGCCCGCACCGGCAAACGTCTGATCATCGACGCCATGAGTTCCTTCGGCGCGCTGCCGGTAGACGCTGGAAAAATCCCCTTCGACGCGCTGATTGCAGCTTCCGGCAAATGCCTGGAAGGCGTGCCGGGCATGGGTTTTGTCTTCGCCCGCAAAGAGGCGCTGGATGCCGCTGCCGGCAACTCGCACTCACTGGCGATGGACCTGCACGATCAATACACCTACATGGCCAAGACTGGCCAATGGCGCTTCACCCCGCCGACCCACGTGGTCGCGGCGCTGCATGAAGCCCTGCTGCAATACAAGGAAGAAGGCGGCCTGCCTGCCCGCAACGCGCGCTACGTCGACAACTGTAAGGCGCTGCTGGACGGCATGGCCGAACTGGGCCTGCGCAGCTTTCTGTCTGCTGCGATTCAGGCGCCGATCATCGTCACCTTCCACGCCCCGCGCGATGCGCGCTATCAGTTCAAGGACTTCTACGAGCGGGTCAAGGCCAAGGGTTTCATCCTCTATCCGGGCAAGCTGACCCAGGTCGAAACCTTCCGCGTCGGCTGCATCGGCCACGTGGACGCCAAGGGCATGCAGGCGGCGGTCGATGCCATCGGCCAAGTGCTGCGCGAAATGGAAGTGCTCGACATCTGAGCCTGACCACCCGTTTGAAACCCTGATCTGACACCCTGACTTCGCTACGACTTTGAGGATTGACCCATGAACTACAGCAACCCGACCCAACTGCAAGCCGCGATTCTCGACTGGGCCGGCACCGTCGTCGACTTTGGCTCGTTCGCCCCGACGCAGATTTTCGTCGAGGCCTTTGGCGAGTTTGACGTGCAGGTCTCCATTGAAGAAGCCCGCGGTCCGATGGGCATGGGCAAGTGGGACCACATCCGCACCCTGTGCGACCAGCCGCAGATCGCCGAGCGCTACCGCAAGGCCTTCGGCCGCACGCCAACCGACGATGACGTCACCGCCATTTACGAGCGCTTCATGCCGCTGCAGATCGAGAAGATCGCCACTCACTCGGCGCTGATTCCAGGCGCCCTGGACACCCTCACCGGACTGCGTCAGCAAGGGCTGAAGATCGGCTCCTGCTCGGGTTACCCGGCCGTGGTGATGAAGAAAGTCGTCGAACTGGCGGCGAAGAACGGTTACGTCGCCGATCACGTGGTGGCCACCGACGAAGTGCCAAACGGTCGCCCATGGCCCGCTCAGGCGCTGGCCAACGTGATTGCCCTGGGGATCGATGACGTGGCGGCGTGCGTCAAGGTCGACGACACCGTGCCGGGGATTCTCGAAGGACGTCGCGCGGGGATGTGGACCGTGGCGCTGGTGTGCTCCGGCAACGCGCTGGGCCTGACCTACGAGCACTATCAGGCGCTGTCGCCAGAAAAGCTGGACGCCGAGCGCAAGCGCATCCACGCCATGTTCGAAGGCTCACGCCCGCATTACCAGGTGGACACCATCAATGAGTTGCCAGAGGTGATCGCCGACATCAACCGGCGTCTGGCCAGGGGTGAGATGCCGCAGAGCGTCTGAGGGCTGCGCGTTGAACGCTTCTGCGCGCAGGACGTAGGAGCTGCCAGGGTGGCGCTCCTACGCCCTGCGGGCAGAATCAAAAGCCAGCGTCACTACGCCTTGAGGGTGCGCGCCACATGCCCAGCGAAGGCATCGATGATGCTCTGCAGGAACGGCCGGGTTTTCTCGCTCAGCTTGCCCTGCTCGTCAAAGAAACTTCCCGCACCACCCAGATACGCCTCGGGCTGCTGCATGCACAGCACGTCGAGGAACACGAAGCTCTGGCGCAGATGCTGGTTGGCGCCGAAGCCGCCGATGGCACCCGGCGACACGCTGACCACCGCCGCAGGCTTGGCCTTGCCCCAGGAACTCTTGCCGTACGGACGCGAGCCGACGTCGATGGCGTTTTTAAGCACGCCAGGCACTGAACGGTTGTATTCCGGGGTAACGAACAGAAAACCGTCCGCGCCTTGCAGGGCCTGGCGGAATGCGGTGTAGGAAGCAGGAGGGGAATCGAGGTCGATGTCTTCGTTGTACAGGGGCAGATCGCCGATTTCGACAATGCTCAGCTTGAGGCTGGGGGGTGCCAACTCGGCCAGTGCGCGGGCGACTTTGCGGTTGAGGGAATCTTTGCGCAAGCTGCCGACAATCACTGCAATCGAATGAACCTGGCTCATGAACCGGACCTTCTTCTAGGGGAGGAATGGACAGTTATAGATGAAAGACGGCGTTTGTTCAGCGCTGTTTTTTGTTGTCACTGATCGAGAGAGCCGATCTTTGGCGGTCGCCTCGGGTCATTTTTGACGACCGCTGGTCGAGACTATTTTTTCCCGTCCCGAAAACTCCCTTCGAAAACGGCGGTCTCAAAGCCTTGAGCGAGGAATGCGCCTACAGGTCCTACAGAACGACCTTACGAACGGACATGGAATCACGGCTCGCGGTGGTACGATGCGAGCGAAAACGAGCAGTTATTTCCAGAGGTTACAAAGCTAATGGCTTCAAATGATCATGTCGCACAATTCCATGCACGAGATGCAGAGCGACGCATCTACCTCGTGCGGGAATTCCATGATTTCAAGCCAGACGAAACCGGCGAGCTGAAACAGGTCATTACCTATCGGCTGGTCATCGGTGATCGCGTGAATCATCTGGGTGGCGATGAGTTCGAGCTGGTTCAATCCGGAATCAAGCTGACCCGCACCAGCTAAGCGCAGCACCCAGCGGCACCTGAGGGCCGAACTACGTGGTTCGGCGTGTGGCTTGCAGCTTCAAGCGTGCCGCTCAAACAGCAGATACCAGAATATCGCGGACTCTCGCGTGGTCGGATCGATCGCGCGATAGCGCAGGTGGTCCACCCCGCCGACCACGAACCCGTACCCCTCATACAAACGGCACGCTGCCAGATTGTTGTTCTGGGTTTCCAGCATGATGCCCGGCAGGTTGTGCTTGCGACTCCAGAACTGCGCGACATCCAGCAGCTTGCGCGCCACGCCGTTGCGTCGCGCGACCGTGTCCACAGCCAGCTCATCGATGTGGGCAAAACCGTTCCAGTGCTTGCTGATCACCACATGGCCTACCGGGTCCTTACCCTGCCAGGCAACCAGCACCGTGCCATCACCGCCGTCGCGATAATCGCAAAACTCTTCGGAATCGATGCCGTAGTTTTTAAGGTAGGGTTCGACCGCGTCGACCGGCCATTGCGCCACAGGCTGACCAATCTGCACGTGGGCGTAACCGGTCACCATGAAGGTGAATTCGCAGTTGAGGATGTAATCCTCGAAACATTCGTCTGCGACGCGAATGCTCAAAGCCGGACTCGACGTTGTCACCCTGGAGCCTCCCGCGCCATCGATGAAGGGGCCGTCGCCAACGCGACCCTGCCCCTGCGTCCTGAAAAATCAGCCTTGCTGGGCCTGCGCTTCGAGCAGCTGCGTCCACAGTGCCGGTGCGCCAGCCGACTTGGCGATGACCGCCAGACGTGCCTCATGCTCGGCAATTTCGGCCTCGCTGGCCATGACGATGCGGCCCGGCGTGCGACCGGTGATCTTGCGCACTTCAGAGGGACGATCCGCCCCGCCCTCGCCATCATTGGTGCCTGCCAGCGACAAGGTGGTCTGGCCACCGGTCATCGCCAGATAGACGTCGGCCAGAATCTCGGAGTCGAGCAAGGCGCCGTGCAGCTCACGGCCCGAGTTGTCGACATCGTAGCGTTTGCACAGGGCGTCGAGGCTGTTGCGTTGGCCCGGGTGACGCTCGCGGGCCATGGCCAGGGTGTCGAGGATCGAGCAATAGCTCGCCAGGTTAGCGCGATCGTGCTGACCGATCAGGGCGAATTCATTGTTAAGGAAGCCAACGTCGAAGGGCGCGTTGTGGATGATCAACTGCGCGCCCTTGATGAATTCGTAGAACTCATCGGCGACTTCGGCAAAACGCGGCTTGCCGATCAGGAACTGGTCGGTGATGCCGTGAACGCCGATGGCACCCTCGTCACTGTCGCGATCCGGTTGCAGATAAACGTGAAAATGCCGCCCGGTCAGCCGCCGGCCAATCACTTCCACACAGCCGATCTCGATCACCCGGTGGCCGTCGGTGACGGGCATACCGGTGGTTTCGGTGTCGAGTACGACCCGACGTTCAGTGATGATGTTTTGTGCAGTCATTGCCTGGCGCCTCGATTTCAGGCGCGGATGTTAACACGGGTGTCCGAATGGATCAGCCATGCTTGATCCCGCGCACCTCATCCACGCCACGGTTGGCCAACTGGTCGGCGCGTTCGTTGCCGTGGTGGCCGATGTGCCCGCGCACCCATTTCCAGGTGACCTTGTGACGATTGACCTGCTCGTCCAGCTGCTTCCACAGGTCGGCGTTCTTCACCGGCTCCTTGGCTGCGGTCTTCCAGCCGCGCTTCTTCCAGTTGACCATCCACTCGGTGATGCCTTTCATCACGTATTGCGAGTCGGTCACCAGAATCACCTCGCACGGCCGCTTGAGCTCCTCAAGGCCGCGAATCGCGCCCAGCAGTTCCATGCGGTTGTTGGTGGTGTTGGCTTCACCGCCCCAGAGTTCCTTTTCCACGCCCTTGCACACCAACAGCGCGCCCCAGCCGCCAGGGCCGGGGTTGCCTTTGCAAGCGCCATCGGAGAAGAGTTCGACGGTATCGGTATCGCTCATTACGCTCGTTCCACAAATGATGGAGCCCGGCTATCAACAATCCAGCTTCAAGGCTCAGGGGGATGCCGATTGACCTTGGCCATCGGCAGCGGCAGCAGTTTGCCCATGGGCTCGCGACGGGGCATGCGCACCGGACGCAGGCCCACGACGAGTTTGCGTGCCACTAATAAATAGAAGCCACCGCCCGGGCTCTGCCAGCCACCGCCCAGACGTTCCAGGCCCGACAAGCGGCTCTGCCAGGCAGGCGACGCGAGCGGCGGACGATAGCACCCGAACCGGCGTTTCTCCAGCGCAAAGCCCAGCAGGTTGAGCCAGTCACCGACCCGCGATGGCGAGATGCAGCGGGCGCGGCGCAAGGCGTCATTGGCAAAGAAATGGCGAATGCCCCAGGTGCTCCAGGGGTTGATGCCGACGATCAGCAAATGGCCCCCCGGGCGCACGCTGCTGGCCGCTTCGCGAAGCAGGCCGTGGGGCGAGAGGCAGAAATCCAGCCCGTGCTGCATGACCACCACGTCGGCGGCATGCTCGCTCAAGGGCCAGGCCTGTTCCTCACAGACGATCTCGACCCCCGGCAGCGGCGCCCCCAGACGCACGTTGCGCTGCACCTGCCTGGCCGCGGGCGGGGTTTGTGCCGACGGGCCGTAATGCACCAAATAGCCGCCGAAGAAGCGTTCAAGCTCTTCCTCAAGCACGCGTCGCTCTTCTTCGAGCAGCAATTGCCCCACAGGCCCGGACAACCATTCTCGGGCAGAGCTGATCAGCTCAAGCCACTCGGGGTCGGCCTGGGCGAACGCTTCATCGGTCATTTCCGGTCTCCATGAGAAGTCCTGCGCGAGAGGTGCTCGCCTGGAACCTGTTCAGACTCTAAGATTGCGCTTTGTTTCCAGCCAAGTGAATCGCGCCATGATACAGATCGACGCCCTGCCCGCTTTCACCGATAACTACATCTGGTTGTTACAAGACAATGCCAACAAGCGTTGCGCGGTAGTCGACCCGGGCGATGCCGCGCCAGTGCTGGCATGGCTGGACGCCCATCCGGGCTGGCAACTGAGTGACATTCTGGTCACTCATCACCATGCCGATCATACCGGTGGCGTCGCCGAACTGAAGACTGTCACCGGCGCCAAGGTCTACGGGCCGGTCAACGAGAAAATTCCGGCAAGGGACGTCGCCCTTTCCGACGCGGACCAGATCACCGTACTCGGCCTGCCGTTCGCCGTCCATGCGGTGCCGGGCCACACCCTGGGGCACATTGCCTTTTATCACGCCGATGCGCAGACCCCGCTGCTGTTCTGTGGCGACACCCTGTTCGCCGCTGGCTGCGGTCGCCTGTTCGAAGGCACGCCCGAGCAGATGCATCACTCGCTGAGCCGTCTGGCGGCGCTGCCGGACACCACGCAGGTTTACTGCGCCCACGAATACACCCTGAGCAACCTGCGGTTTGCAGTGGCGGTGGAGCCGAACAACCCGGACGTGACCGGCCGTTTCGAGCAGGTGACCCGCTGGCGCGAGGAAAACCGCATCAGCCTGCCGTCCACTCTTGCCTTGGAACACAAGACCAATCCGTTTCTGCGCGTGTCCGAGCCGTCGGTCAAACAGAAAGCAGACGAACGGACCGGTACGGACAACGCCTCGCCTGTAGCGGTTTTTGCCGCGTTGCGAGCCTGGAAAGATAAGTTCTAATCAGGTGGCGGATCGGCACAAAAATTCTGAAAGGTTGACCGTTGTTAAGACGCTTTCTAGAATCGCCCGACATTTTCGACTGGAACTATCCACCAGCCAATGTCGTCATCTACACGTAAAACCTTTAATTGCGACGCATTGACTCGGTTGGCACAGGCAATCGCGGTGGTCGCGAGCGCTACGTTGGCAGGCTGCCAGACCACCAGCAGCCTGGAGCCTGGCGGCTCGGCCAATGCCACGCAGTCCCCGGCCAGCGTCAAGCCAAAGCCCGTCTTCGTCGCCCGCAAACCTGCGCCTCTGGCACCGCCCCACGATGTCTGGGAGCGCATGCGTCAGGGCTTCCAGCTGCAGGACGGCAACGACCTCAACCCGCGTATCGACCAACAGCGCCTGTGGTTCGCCAACAACCCGTCGTTCCTTGAAACGGCCGGTGAGCGTGGCAGCCTCTATATGCACTACATCGTCGAGCGCCTGGAAGAACGCAACATGCCGCTGGAGCTGGCCCTGCTGCCAGTGATCGAAAGCGCCTACAACCCGATGGCCCTTTCGCGCAGCGATGCTGCAGGTATCTGGCAGTTCATCCCCTCCACCGGGCGCTACTTCAATCTGCGTCAGACCAATTTCTACGATGGACGCCGCGACATCACCGCGTCCACCGCTGCAGCGCTGGACTACCTGACCAAGCTGCACGACATGTTCAACGGCGACTGGCTGCTGGCCCTGGCGGCCTACAACGCTGGCGAAGGCACCGTCAGCCGCGCCATCGAACGCAACGAAAAGCTCAACCTGCCGACCGACTACTGGAACCTGCCCCTGCCGCAGGAAACCCGTGACTACGTGCCCAAACTGTTGGCCTTGTCGCAAGTGGTGATGTCGCCCGAGGCCTATGGCGTCAACCTCAGCCCGATCGACAACAAGCCGTACTTCGAAGTCGTCGAGCTGAACCAGCGCATGGACCTGTCCAAGGTCGCGCAGATGGCCAACATCGATGAAGACGAGCTGATGCAGCTTAACCCGGCGTTCAAGAAGCGCCTGACCATCGACGGCCCACAGCACCTGCTGGTGCCGACCTCCAAATCGCAACTGCTCACCGCCAGCCTGTCGAACATGAAGCCTGAAGAGCTGGTGGACTGGCAGCAATACCGCGTGCGTCCGGGCGACAGCCTGGCCAGCATCGCCAGCCGCTACAAGGTCTCGACCAGCACGATCAAGGATTTGAACAAGCTGTCCGGCAATCACCTCAAACGCGGGCAAGCCCTGACCATCCCAGTTCAACCGGGCATGAAAATGGCGATGCCGGTGTTCGAGGAAGTGGCCGAAATTGACGAAAAACCTGCGCGCACGCGCACTTACACGGTGAAAAAAGGCGACAACCTGGGCCAGATCGCGCGCATCAACAAGGTTGAAGTCAACGACCTGCAGCATTGGAACAAGCTGTCGGGTTACAACCTGAAGGTCGGCCAGACCCTGGTCATGCAGGACAACAGCAAGCCGGCCAAGAGCACGTCTCGCGCCGTGGCCAAGGCCGACACCAGCCCCAAAGGCGCTGACGGCAAGCCGATGCAGTACAAGATCCAGAAAGGTGATTCGATGTATCTGGTTGCCAAACGTTTCAACGTCGAAATGCAGCACCTTAAACGCTGGAACCCTCGCAGTGGTCAGGCGCTGAAGCCTGGGCAGACGTTGACGGTTTATCTGCCGCATTGATCTGCCCGCACCCGGCATAGGGTGAACACCTGTGGGAGCGAATTCATTCGCGAGAGCCCGGTACATTCGACACATATCCGTCGGAGGGCCCATTGCATCGCGAATGAATTCGCTCCCACAGGGTTTTGCATCAACCTGCCGTAACACTCGCACCTTGGCCCCCACCTTTTTCCAGCCCATACAAGCTGTTACTGTGACCGACCGCTGCCTGGATCGAACCCCGATTTGATACGCCTCTTGCTGCTGATATTCAGCCTGGTCTTGAGCACGACAGCCGCCGCGACCATCAGCGAAAGCCATGGTTACGCCCAGTTCGGTGTCCTCAAGTATCCGGCCAGCTTCACGCATTTCGACTGGGTCAATCCCGAGGCGCCGAAGGCTGGCACCTTGCGAATCATGGCCAATGGCACGTTCGACACCCTCAACCCCTACACTTTCAAGGGCAGCAGCCCGATCTCCACCCCCAATTTCGGCCAGTATGGCGTCAGCGAGTTGAACGAGCCGTTGATGGTCGGCACCGGCCAGTACGACCCGTCCGGCGACGAACCCACCTCCAGCTACGGCCTGATCGCCAGGACCGTCGAATACAGCGAAGACCGCAGTTGGGTGGTGTTCAACCTGCGCCCGGAAGCACGCTTTCACGACGGCAAGCCGATTACCGCGTTTGATGTGGCGTTCTCCTACAGAACGCTGTTACGTGACGGACACCCGCAATACCGCACAGCGCTGCAGGAGGTGCAGCGGGTCGACATCCTCAACCGCCATCGCATTCGCTTCGTGTTCAAGCGCTCCGGCAACCCGTTGCTGATCCTGCGCCTGGGCGAGTTGCCGGTGCTGGCGCAGCATTACTGGAAGAACCGCGACTTCAAGGCCACCACCTTCGCCCCCCCCGTGGGCAGCGGCCCGTACCGCATCACCCAAGTCCGTCCGGGGCGCAGCCTAGTGTTCGAGCGGGTCAAGGATTACTGGGGCAAGGACCTGCCGGTCAATCGCGGCAAGTACAACTTCAACCGCGTGGAAGTCGAGTTCTACCGCGACGCCGACGTTGCCTTCGAAGCCTTCAAGGCGGGCGAATTCGACATCTACATCGAGCATCAGGCCAAGAACTGGTTCACCGGCTACGACTACCCCGCCGTCAACGAGGGCCGCGTGATCAAGGCGCAGATTGCGCATCAGATCCCCACCCAGACTCAGGGCCTGTTCATGAACACCCGGCGCAACACCTTCGCCGACATCAAAGTGCGCGAAGCCTTGGGGCTGATGTTCAACTTCGAGTGGACCAATCGCACGCTGTTCAACGATGCCTACAAGCGCTCGGTGAGCTACTACCCCAACAGCGAATTCACCGCCAGCGACGTGCCGGCCGGTCGCGAGTTCCTGATCCTCTCGCCCTACCGCGCGCAACTGCCGCCCCAACTGTTCACCCAGCCGTTTGCCGTTTCCAGGACCGATGGCGGCGGCGTGCCTCGCGACACGATTCGCCGCGCCCTTGGCCTCTTGGCAGAAGCGGGCTGGAAATTCACCGACCACGGCCTTGCGAACAGCGCCGGGCAGCCGTTGCGTTTCGAAATACTTCTGGTCAATCCGAGCCTCGAACGAATCCTGCAGCCCTACATCGAAGACCTCACGCGGATTGGCATCGACGCCCGCCTGCGCACGGTAGATCGCGCTCAATACAAACAGCGGCTGGACCAGTTCGATTTCGACATGATTCTGATGACCCTGAACCAGACGCTAAGCCCCGGCCTTGAGCAATGGCAGTATTTTCATTCCAGCCAGGCCAACATCAAGGGCAGTAAGAACTACGCAGGCGTCGTCAACCCGGTGGTGGACAACCTCCTCAACCAGCTGCTGGCCGCGAAAACCCGTGACGATCAGGTTGCGACCACCAAAGCCCTGGACCGCGTTCTGCTCTGGCAGCACTACATGATTCCCAACTGGTACCTCAACACGCATCGTCTGGCGTACCGCAATCGCTTCGCCTTCGTCACCACCCCGCCCTACACCCTGGGCCTGCGTGCGTGGTGGCTCAAGCCTTCGGAGAAAACCCAATGACTGCCCTGCGCTCCCTTTCGCGGGCTGGCGGCCTGTTTCTGCTCGGTCCTCTTTTGCTGGGAATGTCCTGCGCATCCCAAGCGGCCCCGCAACACGCCATCACGCTGTACAACGAAGCACCGAAATACCCGGCCGACTTCAAGCACTTCGACTACGTCAACCCCGACGCCCCCAAGGGCGGTATCCTGCGCAGCGCCGGCTTTGGCGGCTTCGACAGCCTTAACCCGTTCATCAGCAAAGGCGTTCCCGCCGATGATATTGGCTTGATCTACGACACCCTGATGCGCCAGGGCCTGGACGAGCCGTTCACCGAATACGGCCTGATCGCAGGCAAGATCGAAAAAGCCCCGGACAACAGCTGGGTGCGCTTTTTCTTGCGACCCGAAGCCAAATTCAACGATGGCCATCCGGTGCGCGCCGATGACGTGGTGTTCAGTTTCAACACCCTGATCAAGGATGGCTCACCGCTCTACCGCAGTTACTACGCCGACGTCGATCAGGTCGTCGCCGAAGACCCGCTGACCGTGCTGTTCAAGTTCAAGCACAACGACAACCGGGAACTGCCGTTGATCATCGGTCAATTACCGGTGTTGCCCAAGCACTGGTGGGCGACTCGCGACTTCAGCAAAGGCAACCTGGAAATCCCGCTGGGCAGCGGGCCGTACAAGGTGGTCGAGGTCAAGGCCGGGCGCTCGGTGCGCTATGAGCGGGTCAAGGATTACTGGGGCAAGGACCTGCCGGTCAACAAGGGTTTCTACAACTTCGACACGCTGTCCACCGACTACTACCGCGACAACACCGTCGCCCTCGAAGCCCTGAAAGCCGGAGCCTTCGACTTCTGGCAGGAAATGGCCGCGAAGAACTGGGCCACCGCCTATGACGTACCCGCCGTGCGCGAGGGCAAGCTGATCAAGGAAGAAATCCCCAACGGCAACCCGCAAGGTATGCAGGGCTTCATTTTCAACCTGCGCAAGCCGATGTTCCAGGACGTGCGCGTGCGTCAGGCCCTGAGCCTGCTGCTGGATTTCGAGTGGACCAACAAGCAACTCTTTTTTGGCAGCTATACACGCACAAAAAGCTATTTCGATAACTCGGACATGGGCGCTCGCGGACTGCCCTCCGAGGCCGAGCTAAAAATCCTCGAACCGCTGCGCGACAAACTGCCGCCTGCGTTGTTTACCGAGGAATTCAAACTGCCGGTCACCGATGGCAGCGGCATGATTCGCGAACAGCAGCGCAAGGCCTTCGCGCTGCTCAAGGAAGCGGGCTGGAAGATCGTCGGCGACAAGATGGTCGACACCGAAGGCAAGCCGGTCAGCATCGAATTCCTCCTGGCCCAGACCGAGTTCGAGCGCGTGCTGCTGCCGTTCAAACGCAACCTGGCGGACATCGGCATCAACCTGGAGATTCGCCGGGTCGACGTCTCGCAATACATCACCCGCCGTCGCTCGCGGGACTACGACATGATCGTCGGCAGCTTCCCGCAGTCCAGCTCGCCGGGCAATGAACAACGCGAATACTGGGATTCTTCGGCCGCCGACAAACCGGGCAGCTACAACCTGATTGGTCTGAAAGACCCGGCGGTCGATACGCTGGTCAGTGGGCTGATCAATGCCGACTCGCGCCAGAGCCTGATCAACCACACCCGCGCCCTGGACCGCGCGCTGCTCTGGGGCTACTACGTGATCCCCAACTGGCACATCAAGACCTGGCGTCTGGCGTACTGGAATCACCTGGGGCACCCGGCAAAATCGCCGCTGTACGACATTGGCAGCATGACTTGGTGGGTCAAGCCTGACGCGACGCCTGCCATTCCCGTGCAGCCAGCGCAGGACACAGCACCTTCCAAGGACACGGAGCAATAACATGCTGGCGTACATTCTGCGGCGCTTGCTGCTGATCGTGCCGACCCTGTTCGGCATTCTGCTGATCAACTTCGTGATCATCCAGGCCGCCCCCGGTGGCCCGGTGGAGCAGATGATCGCCAAACTTGAGGGCTTCGAAGGCGCCACCAGCCGCATCGCCGGTGGCGGCGCGGAGGTCTCGGTGGCGGGCTCGACCTACCGCGGCGCCCAGGGTTTGGACCCGGCGCTGATCAAGGAAATCGAGCACATGTACGGCTTCGACAAGTCGGCGCCGGAACGCCTGTGGATCATGGTCAAGAACTACGCGCGCCTGGACTTCGGCGACAGCTTCTTCCGCGACGCCAAGGTCATCGACCTGATCGTCGAGAAAATGCCGGTGTCGATCTCGCTGGGGCTGTGGAGCACGCTGATCATGTACCTGGTGTCGATCCCGCTGGGCATCGCCAAGGCCACGCGACACGGCAGCTACTTCGACGTCTGGACCAGCTCGGCGATCATCGTCGGCTACGCGATCCCGGCTTTCCTGTTCGCCATTCTGCTGATCGTGGTATTCGCGGGCGGCAGTTATTTCGACTGGTTCCCGCTACGCGGCCTGACCTCCAGCAACTTCGACGAACTGAGCTGGCTGGGCAAGGTCGGTGATTACTTCTGGCACCTGGTCTTGCCGATCACGGCCCTGGTGATCGGCAACTTTGCCACCATGACCCTGCTGACCAAGAACAGCTTTCTCGATGAAATCGGCAAACAGTATGTGATCACCGCCAAGGCCAAGGGCCTGACCCAGCGTCGCGTGCTCTATGGCCATGTGTTCCGCAACGCGATGCTGCTGGTGATCGCCGGTTTCCCGTCGGCCTTCATTGGCATTTTCTTCACCGGCTCTTTGCTGGTGGAAGTGATCTTTTCCCTCGACGGCCTGGGCCTGATGAGCTTCGAAGCGGCGATCAACCGCGACTACCCGGTGGTGTTCGGCACGCTGTTCATCTTCACCCTGCTGGGGCTGGTGGTGAAACTGATCGGCGACCTGACCTACACGCTGGTTGACCCACGTATCGACTTCGACCGCAGGGATCATTGATATGACGTTGTCCCCTCTCAATCGACGCCGTTTCGAACGCTTCAAGGCCAACAAGCGTGGCTGGTGGTCGCTGTGGCTGTTTGTCATTCTTTTCGGTCTCAGCCTTGGCGCTGAACTGATCGCCAACGACAAACCGCTGATCGTCAAATACGACGGTCAATGGTATTTCCCGGTGTTCCAGCGCTACCCGGAAACCACGTTCGGCGGCGAATTCCCGCTGGAGGCGAACTACAAGAGCCCCTACATCAAAGAGCTGATCGCGGCCAAGGGCGGGTGGTCGCTGTGGGCGCCGATCCCTTACAGCTACCAGAGCATCAACTATGACCTGAAAGTCCCGGCTCCGGCGCCGCCATCGCGCGACAACCTGCTCGGCACCGACGATCAGGGCCGCGATGTGCTGGCCCGGGTGATCTACGGCTTTCGTGTGTCGGTTTTGTTTGCCCTGACCCTGACCGTGCTCAGCTCGATCATCGGCGTCGTCGCGGGGGCCTTGCAGGGCTTCTACGGCGGCTGGGTCGATCTGGTCGGCCAGCGCTTTCTGGAAATCTGGTCAGGCCTGCCGGTGCTGTACCTGCTGATCATTCTCGCCAGCTTCGTGCAGCCCAATTTCTGGTGGCTGCTGGGCATCATGCTGCTGTTCTCTTGGATGAGCCTGGTGGACGTGGTGCGCGCCGAATTCCTCCGTGGTCGCAACCTCGAATACGTGCGCGCAGCCCGGGCACTGGGCATGCAGAATGGCGCCATCATGTTCCGTCACATCCTGCCCAACGCCATGGTCTCGACCATGACCTTCATGCCTTTCATCCTCACTGGCGCGATCGGCACGCTGACCGCGCTGGACTTCCTGGGCTTCGGCCTGCCCGCCGGCTCCCCTTCCCTGGGCGAGCTGGTCGCACAGGGCAAATCCAACCTGCAGGCGCCGTGGCTGGGCATCAGCGCTTTTGCCGTGCTGGCGATCATGTTGAGTTTGCTGGTGTTCATCGGCGAATCCGCCCGTGACGCATTCGACCCGAGGAAATGAGATGAATCAGGACAATCTGATCGAAATCCGCAACCTGTCGGTCGAGTTCGTCAGCGGCCAGAAAACCCAGCGCGTGGTCGAAGGCATCAGCTTCGACATTCGCAAGGGCGAGACCCTGGCCCTGGTAGGGGAAAGCGGATCGGGCAAGTCAGTCACCGCCCATTCGATCCTGCGACTGTTGCCCTACCCGCTGGCGCAACACCCCACCGGCACCATTCAGTACGCTGGCGATGAGCTGCTGACGGTGAGCGAAAAACGCATGCGCGCCATCCGCGGCAACCGTATTGCGATGATCTTTCAGGAACCGATGACCTCGCTGAACCCGCTGCAGTCCATCGAAAAGCAGATCAACGAAGTGCTCGGCCTGCACAAGGGCCTGACCGGCAAGGCGGCCACACGGCGCACGCTGGAGCTGCTGGAGCTGGTGGGCATCCCTGAACCGCTCAAACGCCTCAAGGCCCTGCCCCACGAGCTCTCAGGGGGGCAGCGTCAGCGCGTAATGATCGCCATGGCCCTGGCCAATGAGCCGGAACTGCTGATCGCTGACGAGCCGACCACCGCGCTGGACGTCACCGTCCAGCTGAAAATCCTCAAACTGCTCAAGGAATTGCAGGCCCGTCTTGGCATGGCATTGTTACTGATCAGTCACGATTTGAACGTCGTTCGACAAATTGCCAACCGAGTATGTGTCATGCAGCGCGGTTGCATCGTCGAACAGGCATCGTGCGAAGAACTGTTCCGCGCACCGCAGCATCCGTACACCCGCGAATTGCTCGGGGCCGAACCCAAAGGGGGGCCGGCGGACAACGTTCCGGGGGCGCCGATGCTGGAAGTCGAGGACTTGAGGGTCTGGTTTCCGATCAAGAAAGGCGTGTTCAAACGCACCGTCGATCACGTCAAGGCCGTGGACGGCATCCACTTCAGTCTGCCCAAGGGCCAGACGCTGGGGATCGTCGGCGAAAGCGGCTCAGGCAAATCGACGTTGGGCCTGGCGATTCTGAGGTTGATTCGTAGCGAAGGCGAGATACGCTTTCAGGGCGATTCGCTGGCCTGCCTCAAGCAGGATCAGGTACGCCCGCTGCGGCGGCAGATGCAAGTGGTGTTTCAGGACCCGTTCGGCAGCCTGAGCCCGCGCATGTCGGTGTGTGACATCGTTGGCGAAGGCTTGCGCATTCACAAGATCGGCACGCCCGCGGAACAGGAAGCGGCGGTGATCGCAGCGCTCAAGGAAGTGGGTCTGGACCCGGAAACCCGGCACCGCTACCCTCACGAGTTTTCCGGCGGGCAGCGGCAAAGGATCGCCATCGCACGGGCATTAGTGTTAAAACCGGCGCTGATTTTACTGGACGAGCCGACTTCGGCCCTCGACCGGACCGTTCAGCGCCAGGTGGTGGAGCTTTTGCGCTCCCTGCAAGCGAAGTACAACCTGACGTATTTGTTTATCAGCCATGACCTGGCGGTAGTCAAAGCGCTGAGCCACCAGCTGATGGTGGTCAAGCAAGGCCAAGTGGTCGAACAGGGTGCGGCAGAAGACATCTTCGCCGCACCGCAACATCCTTATACACAGCAGTTGCTGGAGGCCGCTTTTCTGGCACCGGCAACTGTCGATTAACCTGAAGAGGAACAAACCATGGGTTTTCTCGCCGGTAAGCGCGTCCTGATCGTCGGTGTCGCCAGCAAACTGTCCATCGCATCCGGTATCGCTGCCGCCATGCACCGTGAAGGCGCTGAACTTGCCTTCACCTACCAGAACGAAAAACTCAAGGGTCGCGTCGAAGAATTCGCCGCTGGCTGGGGTTCGAACGCTGACCTGTGCTTCCCTTGCGACGTGGCCAGCGACGAAGAAATCGCCAAGGTCTTCGAAGAACTGAGCAAAAAGTGGGACGGCCTGGACTGCATCGTGCACTCCGTGGGCTTCGCTCCGGGCGACCAACTGGATGGCGACTTCACCCAAGCCACAACCCGTGACGGTTTCCGCATCGCCCATGACATCAGCGCCTACAGCTTCGTGGCCCTGGCCAAGGCCGGTCGCGAACTGATGAAAGGCCGCAACGGCAGCCTGCTGACCCTGTCGTACCTGGGCGCCGAGCGCACCATGCCGAACTACAACGTGATGGGCATGGCCAAGGCCAGCCTGGAAGCCGGTGTTCGTTACCTGGCACGCAGCCTGGGCCCGGATGGCACCCGCGTGAACGCGGTGTCGGCAGGTCCGATCCGTACCCTGGCCGCTTCGGGTATTTCGAACTTCCGCAAGATGCTGGCGGCCAACGAAGCGCAAACTCCATTGCGTCGCAACGTGACCATTGAAGAAGTGGGTAACGCTGGCGCGTTCCTGTGCTCTGACCTGGCATCGGGTGTGAGTGGCGAGATCATGTACGTCGACGGTGGTTTCAACACCACTGCGATGGGTGATCTGGAAGGCTGATGTTTTCAAGCTTTTCGCGATGACTGAAAGCCCCGGTTCTTTTGAGCCGGGGCTTTTTTGTTTGAAGAGCTGACGCTGTATCTGCGGGAGTGAATTCATTCGCGGAGAAGGTTCAGACGATGCAAATGTGGTGTCTGTACCGGCCCATCGCGAATGAATTCGCTCCCACAGGAATCTCCAGCGTGGAGCTTACCGATCCTGCGCTATTAACCTTGATCTTCTTATGCAACAGCTCAGATACCAAGGCACGTCCAACGCCAACCCAAAACCAAAAAGCCCCGATTCTCTCGAACCGGGGCTTTTTGTTTCAGCAAATATTACGACGAATCAGTACTTCTCGATCTTCGCAGCCGATTGCAGCTGTGCCTGATACGACTCGAAGTCCTGACGGCCTTCACGTGACGCCAGGAAGCGACGGTACTGGGTCTTCTCGGCATCGGTCGCTGGAGCCGCCTGATTCACGCCATTGAGGCGCACAACCACGAAGCTGCCATCGGCAGCGGTGAGGCTGCTGTAAACCGGCTTGTCCTTGCCCTCAGGCTTGGGCATACGGAACAGCGCCTGCAGCACCTGAGGATCAACACCCTCCTGACCACGGGACGCCGCTTCCACGACCTTCCAGTTCTGCCCTTCCTGCTTGGTGGCGGTGTACGGCACCTTACCATCGCGCAGACCCGCCAGCAGCGTCTCGCCCTTGGCCTTGATGGCCTCGCTCGCATGGTCCTTGGTCAACTGCGCACGAATCGCGCTGGAGACCGCTTCCAAAGGCAGCTGCTCAGGTTGACGATGCTCCTTGACGTGCACCACCACGATGGTTTCAGGGTCCAGCTCCAGCGCCGAGCTGTTGGACCCCTCTTCCATCACTTCAGGGCTAAACGCGGCCTGGATGACAGCGCGGTTGGCAGCGATGCCTTCGCCACCCTCGCGACCGAACGGTGCGGTGGTCTGAACCTTCAGGCCCAAGTCCTGCGCGGGTTGGGTCAGGTCAGACGCTTCGTATGCAGCGTCTTGCAGTTTTTTGCTGGCATCGACGTACTTCTGCTCGACCTGTTGGGATTTCAGGTCGTGGGTCAGTTTCTCTTTCAGGCTGGCGAAGGTTGGAACCGACGGAGCTTCTACGCCCAACAGCTTGATCAGGTGCCAGCCGAACTGGCTCTTAACCGGGGCCGATACCTGGTCCTTGTTCAACGCATACAGCGCGTCTTCGAAGGCCGGGTCGTAAACGCCCTTGCCCGCGTAACCCAGGTCACCGCCCTTGGCCGATGAACCCGGATCCTGCGAAAACTCCTTGGCCAGCGCCGCGAAGTCTTCACCCTTGGCCAGACGCTGCTGGATTTCTTCGATCTTCGCCTTGGCCTGGGCATCGGTGGCCTTGTCGTTGACTTCGATCAGGATGTGCGCAGCGCGACGCTGCTCGGCCAGGTTGGCGATTTCAGTCTGGTAGGCCGCCTGCAGGTCCTCATCCTTGACCGACACCTTGTCAAAGAAGGAAGACTTCTTCAGCTCGATGTAGTCCAGCACAACCTGTTCAGGGCTGAGGAATTCCTTGGCGTGCTGGTCGTAGTGCGCCTTGATCTCGTCGTCAGTGACTTTCACGTTGGAAGGATCGGCCGGCAGGGTCAGGGTTGCGAAATCGCGGGTCTGTTTTTCCAGACGGGCGAAAGCGTCGACCTGCGCGTCGGTAACGAACGCACTGCCGCCAATGCCTGCACGGATCTGGCCGATCAGCATTTCCTGGCCGAGGATCTGGCGGAATTGCATGCGGCTGTAGCCCAGTTGGCGAACGACCTGATCGAAACGATCAGCGTTGAATTTGCCGTCCACCTGGAATTCAGGCGTCAGCAGAATCTGCTGGTCAAGCGCGGCTTCCGAAAAGCTGAATTTGGCATCTGCCGCACCTTGCAGCAGCAGCTTGCGATCGATCAGGCCTTTGAGGGCCGAATCGCGCAGCATCTTTTCATTGAGCATCGCAGGATCGAAATCCTTGCCCAGCTGTTGCATGAGCTGGCGGCGTTGCATTTCAACGGCCTGCCCCAGATCGGCCTGAGTGATTTCATCGCCATTGACCTTGGCAGCATCCTGGCTGTGGCTGGTCGCCCTGAAAATGGCATCGAAACCCGTCAGGGCCATCAGCGCCATGACAACGCCGATGATGGTCTTGGCAATCCAGCCTTGTGAATTGTCCCTGATATTCTGCAGCATGCGTCCCCCAGAGGGTTGTACTCAACTCACCAAGCTGCGACACACGGAGCGGAGCGTGGGTGTATTCCGGATAGAAGAAAGGCGCATCCCAGGATGCGCCTTCTCGTAACGTGCAAAGCGGACGGGGTTCGATGTGCGTTCCCCGGAGGTGACAGGCCAGCGCTTGACCAACCGCACTTGCCGCTTCACGACCAGGACAGAGTTACGCTGTCCTGGGGTAGGCAAAGGTAGAAAGAAACTTAGTTGACCGCTTCTTTCAGAGCTTTACCGGCTTTGAAACCTGGCTTCTTGGCTGCCGGGATTTCCAGAGTCTTACCGGTCTGTGGGTTACGGCCGGTACGGGCAGGACGATCAGTAACGGAGAAAGTGCCGAAACCAACCAGTACAACAGAGTCGCCAGCCTTGAGAGCGCCAGTGACGGATTCGATTACTGCGTCCAGCGCACGGCCAGCAGCAGCTTTCGGGATGTCAGCGGATGCGGCGATAGCATCAATCAGTTCCGACTTGTTCACTCTAAGTCCCCTTATCTCTATCTATATTGAGTATATTTTCTAAGTTTTCTGGTAAAGCCAAACAAACGCTGAATGGCCTGCTGACGCTGGAAAGAGCCGCTTTATAACAAGGGCTCTAAAAAGCTGTCAAGGAAGGCCCCCCAGACTAATGCGTGCTAATTCTTTCCTTAGAGTCAGACTCGCGTTTTTCATCCTTCGCAACCATCTCCGGAGCCACATCCGGCAAGGGCTCCGGCGCGTATTGCAGCGCAATTTGCAGGACTTCGTCAATCCATTTAACAGGTTTGATTTGCAGGTCTGCCTTGATATTGTCGGGAATTTCCTTCAAATCACGTACGTTTTCTTCAGGAATAATCACCGTTTTAATTCCGCCGCGGTGCGCGGCCAACAGTTTTTCTTTCAAACCGCCAATCGCCAGCACCTGACCACGCAGGGTGATTTCACCCGTCATGGCCACGTCGGCACGCACCGGGATCTGCGTTAGCGCCGAAACCAGCGCCGTACACATACCTACGCCCGCACTAGGGCCGTCTTTGGGCGTTGCCCCTTCCGGCATGTGGATGTGGGTGTCGCGCTTCTCGTGGAAGTCCAGAGGGATACCCAGGCTCTTGGCGCGGCTGCGCACAACGGTCTGTGCAGCGGTGATCGATTCGACCATGACATCGCCCAGCGAGCCGGTCTTGATCAACTGACCCTTACCGGGCACGACGGCCGCTTCGATGGTCAACAGTTCGCCACCCACTTGAGTCCAGGCAAGGCCGGTCACTTGACCGATCTGATCCTGCTGCTCGGCCAGGCCGTAGCGGAATTTGCGCACACCCAGGTAGTTTTCAAGCATCGCGGCAGTGACGACCACGGCAAAACGCTTCTCGCCGGCGTGCTCCTTGACCGCCTTGCGGCAGACCTTGGCGATCTGACGCTCCAGGCTACGCACGCCCGCTTCACGGGTGTAATACCGGATAATGTCGCGGATGGCCTCTTCTTCGAACTCGACTTCGCCCTTCTTCAGGCCGTTGGCAGCGATCTGCTTGGGCGAGAGATATTTTGTAGCAATGTTGATCTTCTCGTCTTCGGTGTAACCCGGCAGACGGATCACTTCCATACGGTCCAGCAGGGCCGCAGGAATGTTCATCGAGTTGGCGGTGCAGAGGAACATCACATCCGACAGGTCGTAGTCGACCTCCAGATAGTGGTCGTTGAAGTTGTGGTTCTGCTCCGGATCGAGCACTTCGAGCAGTGCAGATGCAGGATCGCCGCGCATGTCGCTGCCCATTTTGTCGATTTCGTCGAGCAGGAACAGCGGGTTGCGCACGCCAACCTTGGTCATTTTCTGGATCAGGCGACCCGGCATCGAACCAATGTAGGTACGACGGTGACCACGGATTTCAGCTTCGTCACGTACGCCACCCAGGGCCATGCGCACGAACTTGCGATTGGTGGCGTGAGCGATCGACTCGGCCAGCGAAGTCTTGCCCACGCCAGGAGGACCCACCAGGCACAGCACCGGGCCACGAATTTTCTTCACGCGCTTTTGCACAGCGAGGTATTCGAGGATGCGCTCTTTGACTTCTTCCAGGCCGTAGTGATCGGCGTCGAGAATGTCTTCAGCACGCGCCAGGTCCAGACGCACCTTGCTCTGGGCCTTCCACGGCACCTGAACCAGCCAGTCGATATACGAGCGCACGACAGTGGCTTCGGCCGACATCGGCGACATTTGCTTGAGCTTGTTCAGCTCGGCGGTGGCTTTGGTCATCGCGTCTTTGGGCAGGCCGGCGGCATCGATGCGCTTTTTCAGCTCTTCGATTTCGTTGTGGCCTTCGTCGCTGTCGCCGAGCTCTTTCTGAATGGCCTTCATCTGCTCATTCAAGTAGTACTCACGCTGGCTGCGCTCCATTTGTTTCTTCACGCGACCACGGATGCGCTTCTCGACCTGCAGCAGGTCGATCTCGGCATCCAGCAGGGCCAGGACGTGTTCCACGCGACCGCCCAGCTCGATGATTTCAAGGATTTCCTGCTTCTGCTCGATCTTCAGCGCCATGTGGGCAGCCATGGTATCGACCAGGCGCCCCGGCTCATCGATGCTGTTGAGCGAGGACAGGACTTCAGCCGGGACCTTTTTGCCCAGCTGCACATACTGTTCGAACTGTGACAGCAGACTGCGCACGAACACTTCGGATTCGCGGTCAGGGGCGTCGGCTTCATCGATCAGCGCCACTTCGGCGCGGCAGTGGCCATCCACTTCGATGAAACGCTCCACAGAACCACGCTGCTCACCCTCGACCAGCACCTTGACGGTGCCATCCGGTAATTTCAGCAGCTGCAATACGGTTGCAATCGTACCCACGCTATAAAGAGCGTCTTCACCCGGGTCATCATCTGCGGGATTTCTCTGGGCGAGCAGCAGAATCTGCTTGTCGCCGGTCATCGCAGACTCGAGGGCCTCGATGGATTTTTCGCGACCCACGAACAGTGGGATCACCATGTGCGGATACACCACGACATCGCGCAATGGCAAAAGAGGCAGTTCAATGGTCGTCTTCATGATTTCGCCTCTACGGCGGCCTTAAGGCCATGGACAGATAGAAATGAGCTGAAAACCAAGATGGGGGTAGCTTTGCAAAAAAACAAGCGTCGGTTCGAGTTAATGCGAAAGAGCCGCTGAAACACGAAAGGGGCCCGAGGGCCCCTGTCGTTTTCCAGTCGCCCGGTGCGCCAGCCTGAAGGCTTACGCGTCGGGAGCCGCCTTGGCGGGTGGCTCGCTGTTCTCGTAGATCAGCAGCGGTTTGGAGGTACCTTCGATGACGCTCTCGTCGATCACCACTTTGCTCACGTCAGGTTGCGACGGGATTTCGTACATGGTGTCGAGCAGTACGCCTTCGAGGATGGAACGCAGACCACGGGCACCGGTCTTGCGCTCCAGCGCGCGACGGGCAACCGACTTGAGTGCATCGGTGCGGAATTCGAGGTCCACACCCTCCATTTCGAACAGCTTGCCGTACTGCTTGGTCAAGGCGTTCTTCGGCTCGGTCAGAATCTGCATCAGTGCAGCTTCGTCCAGCTCGTCCAGGGTCGCAAGTACTGGCAGACGGCCCACGAATTCCGGGATCAGACCGAACTTGACCAGATCGTCAGGCTCGACTTCACGCAGGGACTCGCCAACCTTCTTGCCCTCCTCCTTGCTGCGAACCTCGGCGTTGAAGCCGATGCCGCCCTTGGTGGAGCGATTCTGGATGACCTTTTCGAGGCCCGAGAATGCGCCGCCGCAGATGAACAGGATGTTGCGCGTGTCCACTTGCAGGAATTCCTGCTGCGGATGCTTGCGACCACCTTGCGGCGGAACGGAAGCCACGGTGCCTTCAATCAGTTTCAACAGAGCCTGCTGCACGCCCTCGCCCGAAACGTCACGGGTGATGGACGGGTTGTCGGACTTGCGCGAAATCTTGTCGATTTCGTCGATGTAGACGATACCCATCTGGGCCTTCTCGACATCGTAGTCGCACTTCTGCAACAGCTTCTGAATGATGTTTTCCACGTCCTCACCCACATAACCAGCTTCGGTCAGGGTGGTGGCGTCGGCGATGGTGAACGGTACGTTGAGCAAACGTGCCAGCGTTTCGGCCAGCAGGGTCTTGCCGGAGCCCGTAGGGCCGATCAGCAGGATGTTGCTCTTGCCCAGTTCAACGTCGTCGTTTTTCTTGTCGCGCTGGTTCAGACGCTTGTAGTGGTTGTACACCGCTACTGCGAGAACCTTTTTGGCACGCTCCTGACCGATGACGTACTGGTCAAGGATGCCGCTGATTTCTTTAGGCGATGGCAATTTATGCGCGCTGCTTTCTGCCTGTGCTTCCTGCACCTCCTCGCGGATGATGTCATTGCACAGGTCGACGCACTCGTCACAGATAAATACCGAGGGGCCGGCAATCAACTTGCGCACTTCATGCTGGCTTTTGCCGCAGAAGGAGCAATAAAGCAGTTTGCCGTTGTCCTCGCCGTTGCGGGTGTCAGTCATTCGATCGATCCAATCCGGTAGGCTTGCAACACAAGATGAAGGCAATTGCGGGCTTTTTCAAGTCCGCAGGTGGCACGGGAGTCCCGACCACCCGGGATTACTGCCATTCAAGCAATCATTTGATCATTTGACGTTTGTCGAGCACCGAGTCCACCAGACCGTATTCAGCAGCGCGCTCGGCGCTCATGAAGTTGTCGCGGTTGGTATCACGCTCGATGGTTTCCAGCGACTGACCGGTATGGTGCGCCAGCAGTTCGTTCAGGCGCTGGCGAATGTACAGGATTTCCTTGGCGTGAATGTCGATGTCCGACGCCTGCCCCTGGAAACCGCCCAGTGGCTGGTGAATCATCACGCGGGAATTCGGCAGGGCGAAACGCTTGCCCTTGGCGCCGCCCGCCAGCAGGAACGCGCCCATGCTGCAGGCCTGACCCATTACGGTGGTCGAAACGTCCGGCTTGATGAACTGCATGGTGTCGTAGATCGCCATGCCCGCAGTCACCGAACCGCCTGGGGAGTTGATGTAGAGATGGATGTCCTTGTCCGGGTTTTCCGCTTCAAGGAAGAGCAACTGCGCCGAGATCAGGTTGGCCATGTAGTCTTCAACCGGACCGACCAGGAAAATGACGCGTTCCTTGAGCAGGCGGGAGTAGATGTCATAGGCACGTTCGCCACGGGCGGACTGCTCGATAACCATCGGGACCAAGCCGCCAGCGGCCTGGATGTCAGAGTTCTGCTGAATATAAGAATTGCGGGACATGTCTCGCATTCACTCCCAAATAGTCATGTCTTGAATACGCATAAGCCAGCGCGAAGGCTGGCTTATGGTGTTTTCGAACGAGAGAAAGAAATCAGTCGGCTTGTGGAGCTTCAACCGGCTTGACGGCTTCTTCGTACGAGACCGCTTTATCGGTCACGCTCGCTTTCTGCAAAACAGTATCCACAACTTGTTCTTCCAGCACAACCGAACGCACTTCGTTCATCTGCTGTTCGTTCTTGTAGTACCAGGCCACGACCTGCTCTGGCTCCTGGTAGGCGGAAGCCATTTCCTGGATCAGCTCGCGAACACGGGCTTCGTCAGGCTTGAGGTCGAACTGCTTGACCACTTCAGCAACGATCAGGCCCAGCTCGACGCGGCGCTTGGCTTGCTCTTCGAACAGCTCGGCTGGCAGTTGGTCAGGCTTGATGTTGCCACCGAACTGTTGAACGGCCTGAACGCGCAGACGGTTCACTTCGTTTTCCAGCAGGGCCTTTGGCACTTCGATCGGGTTGGCAGCCAGCAGGCCGTCCATCACTTGGTTCTTGACCTTGGACTTGATCGCCTGACGCAGTTCGCGCTCCATGTTCTTGCGAACTTCGGTGCGGAAACCTTCCAGGGTCGCTTCCTTGATGCCGAACTGATTGAAGAAGGCTTCGTTCAGCTCTGGCAGGGTCGGTGCAGATACCGAAGTCACAGTCACAGTGAACTCAGCGGCTTTGCCGGCCAGTTCCAGGTTCTGATAGTCCTCAGGGAAGGTCAGGTTCAGAACGCGCTCTTCGCCGGCTTTGGCGCCAACCAGACCGTCTTCGAAACCAGGGATCATGCGCCCCGAGCCCAGTACCAGCTGAGTGCCGGTCGCCGAACCACCCGCGAAGGCTTCGCCGTCGATCTTGCCGACGAAGTCGATGGTCAGCTGGTCTTCGTTGGCAGCAGCGCGATCGACGGCTTCGTAACGAACGTTCTGCTTACGCAGGATTTCCAGCATGTTGTCCAGATCGGAATCAGCGACGTCAGCCGACAGACGCTCGACAGAAACGGACTCGAAACCGGCAACGGAGAATTCAGGGAACACTTCGAAAGTAGCGATGTACTCGAGGTCCTTGCCTTTTTCGAAGGTTTTTGGCTCAACGGAAGGTGCGCCAGCCGGGTTCAGCTTTTGCTCTACGACAGCTTCGTAGAAGGTGGCCTGGATCAGGTCGCCCAGGGCTTCCTGACGGGCACCGTCTTCATAACGCTGGCGGATCACGCTCATAGGCACTTTGCCTGGGCGGAAGCCCGGGATCTTGGCTTTACGTGCGGTCTGCTGCAGACGCTTGTTGACTTCGGTCTCGATGCGCTCAGCTGGCACGCCAATGGTCATGCGGCGCTCGAGAGCGGAAGTGTTTTCAACAGAAACTTGCATGGATATTCCTCGTTGCACAGACGTTAGCCGGCCGTTTCCGACCCCAGAATCAAGGGCAAGCATTCTAGTGGGTCAATCTCAAGAAGTCACCCTACTGAAGAAGGGTAAATACGGTGGAATGCAACCTGAAGGGAAAGGACGAAGATTCAAACCTTCGCAAGCGGTCTGGAACGCGCCCTGCGCCCCTCTATATAAAAGGAAGCGAGGCACGACCGAATGTCGATCCAACCCCCGGAAACACTCCGGAAAAGCCCGACATCAACAGCATGGCGGACTTGTTCCAGCGTGAAACCAATGCGCTGAAACAAAAAAAGCCGCACGGGGCGGCTTTTTCAACCCCTGAAAAGGCGATGCCTGTTCAGGGTTTTAACTGGTGCGGACGAAGAGACTCGAACTCTTACGCCTCGCGGCGCTGGAACCTAAATCCAGTGTGTCTACCAATTCCACCACGTCCGCGTTTGAAGCGCTTAAAGCAAAGGCGCCAGATTATGAATCTGGCGCCTTCTTCGAATATGGGGTGGACGATGGGGATCGAACCCACGACAACAGGAGTCACAATCCTGTGCTCTACCAACTGAGCTACGCCCACCATATTGCGTTGTTACTTACTTGTGCCAAAGCTGCCTTTAGTGGCGCACCCGGCAGGACTCGAACCTGCGACCATCCGCTTAGAAGGCGGATGCTCTATCCAGCTGAGCTACGGGCGCTTGGTTAATCTGCATTCTTTCGACTGCAAATTAAGAGCTTTCAATCACGCTGAGCCGATCTGAACTCTACCTGACTTAATCAACCTTTCGACTTGATGAACCGCTTCCGGCTTATCCTGTGTGGGGTTGTGCCCGACAAGTGCGACGAATCTTATAGACGGTCTCAAAGGTCGTCAACACTTTTTTCTAAAAAATTCAGATAATTAAAGGGCTTAGCTTATTAAGCGGACCAACCGCCTTTGCCCATCGGCCAGGTCATGCGAGAATGCGCGCTCTTTTTCCCTCCCTTCCGATGGTTAATCACGCGTAATGACTGCAAAACTAATAGACGGCAAAGCGATCGCAGCCAACCTGCGCCAGCAGATCGCCCAACGAGTTGCCGAACGTCGCGAGCAAGGGCTGCGCACGCCGGGCCTCGCGGTGATTCTGGTCGGCAGCGACCCCGCCTCTCAGGTTTACGTCTCGCACAAACGCAAAGACTGTGAAGAGGTCGGCTTCATCTCCCGGGCCTACGACCTGCCCGCCACTACCTCCCAGACCGAGCTGACCGATCTGATCGACAGCCTCAATGACGATCCGGCCATCGACGGCATCCTGCTGCAATTGCCGCTGCCTGAACATCTGGACTCCTCGCCGCTGCTGGAGCGCATTCGTCCGGATAAGGACGTCGACGGTTTCCACCCTTATAACGTCGGCCGCCTCGCCCAGCGCATCCCGCTGCTGCGCCCCTGCACTCCGAAAGGCATCATGACCCTGCTGGAAAGCACCGGTGTGGACCTGTACGGCAAGGATGCCGTGGTGGTGGGCGCGTCCAACATCGTCGGGCGCCCGATGGCCATGGAACTGCTGCTGGCCGGCTGCACCGTAACCGTGACCCACCGCTTTACCCAGGATCTGGCAGGCCATGTCGGCCGCGCCGATCTCGTGGTCGTGGCCGCTGGCAAACCGGGTCTGGTCAAAGGTGAGTGGATCAAGGAAGGCGCGATCGTGATCGACGTCGGCATCAACCGCCAGGACGACGGCAAGCTGGTGGGCGACGTGGTCTACGAGACCGCCCTGCCCCGCGCTGGCTGGATCACTCCGGTGCCAGGTGGCGTCGGCCCGATGACCCGCGCGTGCCTGCTGGAGAACACGCTGTATGCGGCGGAAACGCTGCACGGTTGATTGGCGTTGTGCGTAAGAGAACGGCGCCTGTTGGCGCCGTTTTTTTATGTGGGGGTTTTATCAGAGGTGGCGGGTCATTGAGTATTGCGGTGCCCTGGGGTGTTCTGGCTAACGCCAGACCTGTTTCGACTTCGTCGAGTTACTTTGTTTCGGCAAAGTAACCAAACCATGAACTGACCCCCAAAAGTTGGACAAAAAGCGCTAGAGGCTCATGGCCTGGGTTCGAAACTGCACCGGACTCAGGCC